>JBEKFB010000028.1:0-34776 GCA_050013535.1 Bryobacteraceae bacterium
GGCTTGCGAATCATTCAGCTTTGAACGCTGCCGTCAGAATTCCTCACGAATTATCTCGCCTTTGACCAGGTCCAGGACCACCGAATGGCTCCGCCACTCGAACCAGTTGGTAAAGACCTTGTAGCTGATTGTCTTCGGCCAGTCGAGCGGCTCTCGCCACCAGCCATCGAGTTCGTTGGTGAAGATCTCCTTTACGAACCGGCGCACCAGGCGCTCTGCCTCTTTGTCACTGCCACACTCCGGCAGAAGATAGACCGCGGGTTCAGTGTTGATCTCCGCCAACGTCAGCTCGTGGCTGGTTGGGTCCACCGAGCGGAGCCAGTCCAGAAATGGCTGTTTGGCGGTTACCACGATGGCCGTGCGGTTAAGACAGAGCATGCCTCATCCATAGTCCCTCTCTGTTAGAATCCCCATTGCTCGCCCTTCTCCGTTTTCTGTTTTCCTCTCGCACCGCGTTGCTGGCCGAGAATCTGTTCCTGCGCAGGCAGCTTGCGCTGTTTCAGGAGCGCAGGACGAGGCCGCGGCGGATCACGGCAGCCGGTCGGATCATGCTGCTGGCACTCGCGCAATTCTTTAGCTGGCGCGAGGCGCTCGTCGTCGTCAAGCCGGAGACGTTTCTCAAGTGGCACCGGACGGAATTCCGGTTTTTGTGGCGCTGGAAGTCGCGGAAGCGCGGCCGCCCGGCGCTGCCGAAGAACATCCGCGCCATCATCCGCCAGATGGACCGCGAGAATCCCACCTGGGGTGAAGAGCGAATCGCCAATGAACTGAGCCTCAAGCTGGGCATCCACGTTTCATCGCGCACCGTGCACAAGTATCTCGGTGTCGGTCCACGTCGCCGAGGTGCCACGAACCTGCGCTGGTCGACGTTCGTACGGACTCATGCGCGAGCTATCGTCGCCTGCGACTTCTTCGTGTCGGTCACCGCTGGTTTTCGCGTGCTGTATGTCTTCGTGGCTATGGAGGTCGGTTCGCGCCGCATCCTGCACACCAACGTGACGGCTCATCCGACCGCCGAGTGGACCATCCAGCAATTCCGTGAGTTTCTGCCGTTCGACCACCCGTACGGCATCCTGATTCATGACCGCGACTCCGTCTTCTCGGTTGGCCTGGATCAATCGCTGAACGGATTCGGCCTGCGTGTTCTGAGAACGCCAGTGCGAGCACCGAAAGCGAACGCGTTCTGCGAGAGGCTGATCGGCACCGTTCGCAGGGAGTGCCTGGACTACCTCATTCCGCTGAGCGAACGACACCTGAAGCTGATTGTCCAGGAGTTCGCGGTGCACCATAACCGAGGACGCCCGCATTCTTCATGGGACCTGGGATTCCGGAGCCGCCCCAGACCAGGTTTCCGGCCAGTGCCACCGACACAAGCTGCCCGCTTGTTACACCGTGAAATCGTCACCGTTGCTCGGCGGGTTACATCATGAGTATCGTCTGGAAGAGGAGGTCGCCTAGCGCGGACGGAATTATTGCGGAGCACAGGTCAGCAAAACTGCCCGCAACTGATTGATTCCGTTGGTCGGGGCGGGGCGATTTGAACGCCCGACCCCCTGCGCCCAAGGCAGGTGCGCTACCAGGCTGCGCTACGCCCCGACAAGTGAAGCTCCTTTGAGTCTAAACTACTCGCTGCGATCCGCGATACTGTTCGTCTGAATCTCAGGAAGAACGGCCCGGGGGGCCACACGATGCGCGGCCGCTTCATGCGGAACAGCAGAACCTTATAAAATCCGCGCTCGACTGTTACCCGGCTAACGGAGCTTACGCCTTCACGGTGAGCAAATTGTGCACTTGTTTCACGCCGCTGGTCTCGGTGGCGATCTCTCCCGCCGCTCGCTTCGCCGCCGCCGTTTGCACCTGGCCACGCAACGTGACCACCTTGTCCGCGACATCCACCCGGATCTCCATCGCCGACGTGTTGCGGCCGGTTGCCAGCTTGGCCTTGATTCTCGCGTAGGTGACGGCATCGTCCACCGACTCGCCGATCTGCTCGCCCAGCGTGCGAGCCTTCGCCCGCGCTTCCCGGACCATTTCATCGGTCTTGTCGGTTGCCACGGCGGCGTCGTGGTTCGCGGTTGCTTTGACGCTGTCCGACGTTGACCGAACGCTCTGATTCGAGCAAGCGGCGGCGCCAAGAAGGGCCATTACAAGGAATGTGAGACCGATTCCGGCAACTGGTCGATTAGCGGGCATGAGTGCCTCCGGCGAAGCATGTGCAATTTGCCCGCCGAATCTGGCACTGCACCTGCATACAGGCAGGGCGGAGGTGAGAAGATGCTGTACTACGCGTTGGTGTTCCTGTTGATCGCTCTGGTTGCCGCGTTCCTTGGATTCGGCGGCATCGCGTTTGCTTTTGCGGGGATTGCAAAGATTCTGTTCCTTCTGTTTGTGATTCTCTTTGTGGTCAGTCTGGTCGCACATGCCGGCCGGCGTGTGTAGTAAATACCGGGAGCCGAGCTGAACCGATCGAGGCCTTCCATCATCCCGCGTCCTCCAAAACGTCCGCTGATCCTATGTGCGCCGCGTGGTGGAAGGCGCCCGGTTCCATGCCCGGCGGAAACTTCCCCTGGCTCGATTCATCCTGCGCCGCCCCGGGCCGGCTTAACACTCGGGCCGGAGCCGCACGGCTATAATCAATAACGAAGTCCTTCCATGACGAGATTCGCAGTCCCCGCGCTGGCCCTTGTTGTGCTCGTTTGCGCGCTCGGCGCTCAGCAGGATGCCAGGACATCGGTTCCGGCGGCGCCCGACGACACCAGCCGCATTGTCCTCGAAGTGAACCGCGTGAACCTGCTGTTCACCGTCACCGACAAGAAGGGGCGCTTCATCACCGATCTCACCAGGGACGATTTCGAAATCTACGAGAACAAGAAGCCGCAGAACATCATGCAGTTCACCGCGGAATCCGATCTGCCGCTTCGTCTGGCCATCCTTATCGACACCAGCAACAGCATTCGCGATCGTTTCCACTTCCAACAGGAAGCAGCCGAGGAGTTCATTCGCGTGGCCTTGCGGCCCGAAGCGGACAAAGCTATGGTGGTGAGTTTCGATTCCTCACCCGAACTGGTGTCCGATCTAACTGGCGACACCCGCCAACTGGAAAAAGCTATCGAGGATCTGCGGCCCGGGGGTGGGACCTCGCTCTATGACGCGGTTTTCTTCGCCTGCCGCGACAAGCTGATGCAGGACCAGCCACTGCACAAGTTCCGCCGCGCGATGGTAATCCTCAGCGATGGCGATGACAACCAGAGCCGCTACACGCGCGATCAGGCGCTGGAGATGGCGCAGAAGGGTGATGTGGTCATCTACACCATTTCCACGAATCGCTCGCACATCCCCACCGACGGCGACAAGGTCATGAAATACTACGCGGCCGAAACGGGTGGCGTGCCCTTTTTCCCGTTCGAAGCTGCCGATCTGTCGCAGGACTTCACCAACGTGGCCAACGAGCTTCGCCATCAGTACAACGTTTATTACCGGCCAGATCCGCTGGTTGCGGACGGCCGCTATCATCCCGTGTCGGTGCGCGTGCGCGGGCGCAAGGATCTGATTGTCCACGCGCGCAGGGGCTACTACGCTCCGCAATTATAGGATTTAACTCACATGGAAGATAAGGAACGCTCGCGCAATCTGGGAACGACCCTGAGCCAGATTGAGAAGCAATTCGGTAAAGGGTCGATTCTGCGGCTGGGCTCGAAGGAAGCCATCGTCCCCGTGACGGTGATCTCCAGCGGGTCCATCTCGCTCGATTACGCGCTCGGCGTGGGAGGATTTCCGCGCGGGCGCATCAATGAGATTTTTGGGCCTGAGTCGTCGGGCAAAACTACAGTGGCGTTGCAGGTGGTGGCGTCTGCGCAGAAGGCCGGCGGCGTCGCCGCGTTCATCGACGTGGAGCACGCGCTCGACCCGAAGTACGCGGCTAAGCTTGGCGTCGATGTGGACAATTTGCTGGTGTCGCAGCCTGATTACGCGGAGCAGGCGCTGGAGATCACCAACGCGCTCATCGGCTCGAACGCAATCGACGTGTTGATCGTCGATTCCGTAGCCGCGCTGGTGCCCAAAGCCGAACTCGACGGTGAAATGGGCGACAGCCACATGGGAGTGCAGGCGCGTCTCATGTCCCAGGCGATGCGCAAGCTCACCGGCGTTGTTTCGCGTTCGAACACATGTCTGATTTTCATCAATCAGATTCGCGAAAAGATTGGCGTGATGTTCGGCAACCCGGAAACCACCACCGGAGGCCGCGCGCTGAAATTCTATTCATCCATTCGAGCCGACATCCGCCGCATCGCCGCGATTAAGGACGGCGACAACGTGATCGGCAACCGGACCAAGGTGAAAGTGGTGAAGAACAAAGTTGCATCGCCATTCCGCGAGGCCGAGTTCGACATCATTTACGGCGAAGGCATCTCGAAGGAAGGCGACCTGATCGATCTCGGAGTGGCGCAGAACATCGTGGAGAAAAGCGGCTCCTGGTACAGTTTCAATGGCGAGCGCATCGGACAGGGCCGCGAGAACGCGCGCCAGTTCCTGAAGGACAACGCCGATATTCGCGAGCAGGTGGACACCACGCTGCGTAAGAATCTTGGCCTCGTGAAGCCGGAACCAGAAGTTGCCGTCGCCGTGGCCGAAGTGCCTGCGCCCATGCCTGCATCGAAACCGGCCGCCGCCGGCGCGGCGCGTTCGCGCTAGCCAATTGGCGCGAGCCTGAATGGCCACTACGTTCCGCGACCGGCCCCAGGCCGGGCAGATTCTCGCGAGTCTTTTGCAGGAATACGGGGGCGATCCCGATGCGTTGGTTCTCGCGCTTCCGCGCGGGGGCGTGCCGGTGGCTTATGAAGTCAGCCAACGCCTCGGTGTTCCTCTGGATATTTTCGTGGTTCGCAAGCTCGGCGTGCCCGGTCATGAGGAGCTGGCGATGGGCGCAATCGCCAGCGGCGGCGTGCGCGTCCTCAATGACGACGTGATTCATCATCTCGCGATTTCGCCCGAGGTGATCGACGCCGTTTCTGAGAACGAATCGCGCGAGATCGAACGGCGCGATCTCGAGTACCGCGGCGACCGTCCCCGGCCCGATCTGCGGGGCCGCGTGGTCATTCTTATCGATGACGGTTTGGCTACCGGATCCACCATGAAAGCGGCGGTGACGGCCGTGCGCAAACAAGGCCCGAAAAGCGTCGTCGTAGCCGTGCCGGTGGCGTCGGCGTCCACTTGCGAAGAGTTTCAGGACATCGCGGATCGCATTGTTTGCGCCAGTATTCCCGAGGCATTCACCGCCGTGAGCAACTGGTACGAGGATTTTTTGCAGACCAGCGATGAAGAGGTGCGCTCACTGCTCTTCCGAGCTCCTCGGGCGAAGCAGTCAGAATAGGAGTCGATGAACTTGTTGGTTGAAACGGCAGCCCATCTGGAGACCATATCTGGTCTAACGCTTGCCGCGAACGAACCGCTGAATCGCCACACGCGATTTGGCATTGGCGGCCCGGCTCGGTGCTTTGTTGAGGCGTCCACTGAAGCAGCGTTCGTGATGGCATTACGGGAGATTCAGAAATCCGGCTGTCCCTGCGTCGTGATCGGCGGCGGCACGAACCTGGTCGTCGCCGATGAGGGGTTCGACGGCTTCGTGCTGCGCTTAACGGCTGCCGGCATACAACAGACTGACCGCCTGATGCGCGCAGCCGCGGGCGGAGATCTGCAAACTCTGGTCGATTACTCCATTGCTCACGGCCTGCGCGGCCTCGAAACCATGACCGGAATCCCCGGCACAGTCGGTGGAGCGATCTACGGAAATGCGGGCGCCTATGGCCGCTCCATCTGCGAAAGCGTTCGTCAGGTGCGGGCGTTCGACGGCGCCTCGATTTTCTCCCTGGATAATGCCGATTGCGAGTTCCGGTACCGCGAGAGCGTCTTCAAGCGCAATCGAAACTGGATGGTTCTTTCGGTCGATCTGGCGCTCGAGCTGGCGGTCTCCGATGAACTGGCGCGCGTTGCGGGCGAAATTCTGACGCTTCGCAACCGTAAGTACCCTCCAACAATGAAGTGCGCCGGAAGCATTTTCAAGAACCTGATTCTTGCGGATCTCGTGGACTCGGTGTGCACTCGCGTACCCGCCAACGTCGTTCGCGAGGGCAAAGTCCCATCGGCGTGGTTTCTCGAACAAGTGGGCGCCAAAGGGCAGCGGAACGGTGACATCCACGTGGCCGATTATCACGCCAACCTGATCTACAACGCCGGGGCGGGTACCGCGGCGCAGGTTCGCGAGGTGATCGAGGACCTCAAATCGCGCGTGCTGCGGGAGTTCGGCCTCGAACTGGAAGAAGAGGTCCAATATGTCGGTTTTTGATCGAGCGGCTGCCCCGAGCTGTCTGGTGCGCAGCTTGCCGGAAAAATCCCGGGCCGGGCAAACCACCGGTTGCCGAATCGGCGCGCTTCTGGCAGGATAGTATCAAGGCGAACTTGACGCTAGTCTCATTGCATCCGGAACCAACAGCGCCGACGGCGCACGCAAATCCCACGGAGAAACGATTGCAAACCAGCAAACCTGTAGTATTCAGGGGTGACGGCATTGCCGCCACGGATCGTCCCCACACCGCTCGATGATCCCCCCCAGACATTTCCCCCCCCGCCGTCCCAGGATTCGAGAGAACGTGAATGAGGCGATTCGCGTTCGCGAAGTCCGCGCCATATTCCCGGACGGCACCGTTGAAGTCATGCCCACGCCCGCGGCTGTGCGAAAAGCCCAGGACCTTGGGCTCGACCTCATCCTGATCGCGCCCACCGCGGAACCGCCCGTGGCGAAGGCCATGGACTATGGCCAGTGGCAGTACGAGAACAAGAAGAAACAGCACGATGCACGGAAAAAACAGCACATCATCCAGGTGAAGGAGCTGAAATTCCGGCCGAACACCGACGATCACGATTACGAGTTCAAGAAGAACCACGCCATTCGCTTTCTCAAGGAAGGAAATCGGGTGAAGGCCGTGGTGCAGTTCCGCGGCCGCGAAATCGCTCACGTGGATCTCGGCAAGAAGCTCCTGCTACGCTTCGCCGCCGATTTGGCCACGGTGGGCACGGTGGAAGGGCAGCCTCGGTTAGAGGGCCGCAACGCTCACGTGCTGATTAGCCCGGCAAAGACGAAAGAAAAACCCGCTGGGGGTGCAGTACAGCCCAAGCCGCCCGTTGAGGGAAGTCCGAGCGCTCCGCCAGCGGCCTGAGAGGGACACGCGGCGCAGCCGCGTCGGCTAATAGAACAAATACTTCCGCCACTGGTCGTCGGCCTTGCCCATCAGCCGCATCAGGTGCCGGCTGGTGTGCAGACTGAAAGGCCGCGGCATTCTCGCCAGCTTCATCCCGGCTTCTTCCGGCGTGCGGTTCCCTTTGCGGTTGTTGCAGGGATGGCAGCAGGCCACCAGATTCTCCCAGGTGGTCTCACCGGCGCGCGATCGCGGAACTACGTGATCGAGCGTCAGCTCGCCCGAAGGCATGGTGCGATGACAATACTGGCAGGTATAGCGGTCCCGCATCAGGATGTTCTTGCGCGACAGCGCGCGAGTCTGATGTGGAATGCGGCGGTATTCCAGCAGGCGAATCACGGACGGAATGCGCACGCGATGACGCGAGGAATGCACGTCGGCACCGGTCAGTTCCTCGGCCGAGGCCACTCCCTTCAGCACCAGCACGAGCGCGCGCCGGGCGGCGCAAATATTGATCGGCTCATAACTGGCGTTGAGCACGAGAACGGGCCGGTGTAGTCGATCAAGCGCGTGCATGGCCTTCCAGACTCCCTGCGTGGTCATGTTCCGGCTCCGCCACGGCGTGGCCTTCGATGTCCAGATTCATGCGGCGGTCCACTCTGGCCACCGTCAGCAACGCCACCCGCGCCGCCCCGGCTTGCTTCAACGCGCGTGCGCAGGAACTTGCCGTTGCGCCGGTGGTCATCACGTCGTCCACCAGCAAAATCTTCAATCCGCGCACGCGATCGGGCCGGCGCACCCGGAACGCACCGCTGACATTGGCACGCCGCTTCGCGTGGGTGAGCCCGGCCTGGGCCGTGGTTGCTTTCACCCGCCGCACTGCGTTGCGTAAGGGAATGCCTGACCGCCGGGCGATTTCGCCCGCCAGCAGTTCGGATTGGTTGAAGCCGCGTTTCCAGCGGCGGAACCAATGCAGAGGCATGGGGACCACCACGTCGAACTGTTCGCCGCGCGGGAGTGCCAACGCCAGGAACCGCCCCAGTGGACCTGCCAGCGTCTCTACCCGTCCATACTTGAAAACGTGAATCAGTTCGCGCAGTTCGGCTTCGAACGCGCCGAACGAATAAGCGGCGTCAAACCCGTTCACGCCCAGACGGCACAGCGCGCAACGGCCCTCTTGATCGAGCGGGAACTGGTTACGGAATGGCGTGCGGCAGTCGCGGCAGAAATACTCGGCGGTCAGCGCGGTGGGTTTTCGCAAACAGCCCGGGCAGACCGGTATTCGCGAGATTTCCTGAAGGGGGGAATCGCACAAACGGCATTCATCCGGGAAGATGAGGTTAAAAAAAGCCGCAGAATACTTCCTGACGTGAGGCGGGACGGAAGCTGTGAGCCAGCTACTGCTGAAGACACACCCCCATAAGACTCTTATTCTACAACAAGGCGTTACTTCACAGTGAAGGCCGGACCCGCACTGGCCGGGGGCTTTTGCTTATTCGACGCTGACTAAGACCGGTTCGTCGATCTCGCGGGCGTTATCGCCGCCGCTGGTCAGGACCATGATGCCGAATCGCCCCGACTTCAGATCCTGGGGAATGGTGAACTTCACCTCGGTATCGGTCTGGGAGGTGACCTTCACCTTAATGGTCTTCTCGCCCTGAGTGAGATAAACCGCGGCGACATTTGCTTTCTCGAGGTTCGTTCCCGATACCGTCACTTCATCGCCGGCTTTAGCGCTGTCGGGCTGGACTTCCTTCATCAGGGGAGTTGGGCCCGCTGCTGACGCGAAAACCGCCGCGCCCGCCAGAATGAGCGCCATCAATAATCGCAGCATTTGTTTTTCTCCTTTCTCTCCAGGAAGTTGCAATTGCGTATCCAGAGGTCCCCGGAGCATTCTACACGCGTTTGCCCCACAAATCCACCGCTCAGCGCGCGGATTGGAGCAGGCCGCGCTAAATCCGGGTGAGTGAATTCACCCAGCATCGACCGGAGCTGCTCCGGTGCCCAACGATACCGTGCGTTCCAGCGCCGCGAACAACTCCCGCGCCTCAATCGGCTTCGAAACAAACTCGTCCATCCCCGCGTTGAGGCACCGTTGACGGTCCTCGATCAAAGCGTGCGCCGTGAGGGCGATGACGGGGGTGCGAACACCCAGCCGTTTCTCTCTGGCGCGAATCGCACGCGTGGCGTCGAATCCATCCAGCCCCGGCATCTGCACGTCCATCAGAATCACGTCGAATTTCCCGCGCCCGGACCGCTCCACCGCCTCGTGTCCGCTCGAAGCGATCTCCACCGCGTGACCCCGCTTCTCGAGCATCCGCGCCACCAGCCGTTGATTCACGGGGTTGTCTTCCGCCAGCAGAATCGACAGCGGCCGGGCGCACGCCGCCACGCGCGGTGCGGTTTCAGGGGCGAATTCCGTCCCGCTCGCGTGCAAGGCGCGCGCTACCGCGTCCAGCAGTTCGGATTTGGCCACCGGTTTGGTCAGATATGCCGCGATGCGCGCCTGACGAAACAGATCGAAATCGAGCCGGCACCCCGCCGAACTCAGCAGCAGCAGGACGGGCTCTCCCAGCGAGGCGTCCTGCCGAATGGCCTCGGCCAGACGGATGCCATCCATATCGGGCAGTTGATAATCCAGAATCACCAGCCGGAATGGCGTGCCGGCGGCTGCGGCCTCGCGCATCAGGTGGAGACCCGAAATGGCGTCGTCGGCCGTGCGAGGTCGCATACCCCAACTGCGGAAAAACCCTTCGTAGATCAGGAGATTGGTGGGATCATCGTCCACCACCAGGACGGGGAGGCCCCGCAACGCGCTGGCAGACGTCGCGTACTCCGGCTCGGCGTCGTTATGGTCCAGTTGCAGCAGCGCGGTGAAGTGGAACGTGCTCCCGCAGCCTTGTTCGCTCTCCAGCCAGATGCGCCCGTTCATCTTCTCCACCAGGCGCGACGCGATGGACAACCCTAACCCGGTGCCCCCGTACTGGCGGGTGATGGAACCATCCACCTGAGTAAACGCTTCGAAGATCGCCTGCTGCTTGGCGGCGGGAATGCCGATCCCGGTGTCCCGAATTGTGAAGTGCAGCCCGACGTTGTCGCCGGCTCGATATTCCTGCCCCACGCGCAACGCTACTTCACCTTCGTGCGTGAACTTGACGGCGTTGCCCAGCAGATTCACCAGCACCTGGCGCAGGCATTTGGCGTCGCCGATGAGGCGGTTCGGGAGATCCGGTGAAATATCGCACAACAGCTCCACGCGCTTTTGCGCGGCGTGGACAGCCATCGGTTTTACCGTCCGCGAAATCAGCTCGTCCAGGCGGAACGCGCCGGCGTCGAGTTCCAGCTTACCGGCCTCGATCTTGGAGAAGTCCAGAATGTCGTTGATGAGCGAAAGCAGCGAATCGGCGGACGCGCGCGCCATGGAGAGGTATTCCTTCTGCTCCGGCGTCAGGTCCGTTTCCAGAGTCAACTGGGTCATCCCGAGAATGCCGTTCATCGGCGTGCGAATTTCATGGCTCATGTTGGCCAGGAACTCGCTCTTGGCGCGGCTGGCCGCCTCTGCCGCCTCCTTGGCGCGCCGCAGATCCGCAGTCTGCTTACGGACCCTTCGCCGCAGCACTTCGATCCACGCAATCGCCAGCAGCACCAGCGCAACCGCAAAACCGGCTGCCTTCAGCGTCCGCTCGGCATTCCACCAGGGAGCGCCCCGCAGGACCACGACGTCCCGTGACGAGCGAATGAGCAGAGAAAAACCGGTTGGTTCCAGTAGCTGTTGCGTATCGTCCACCTGCAGGGACGTGATCCCGGTGATGCGCAGCAGGCTACCCTGGCCCAGCGCGGGCAAACCGCCCTGGTCCAGCCGCGCATTGAAGACCCGGCCCGCCGCCTGGAGAACCATATCCTGATCCCCGCGGCCTCTGATCTGGTCCACCAGCAGGGCATCGATTCGCACCAGCTCGGAATCGTAGCCTTCTTCGAGAATGTCGCCGGCGGTCACCAGCAGCGGCTGGGGAGGCTTGGACACGCCCAGCTTGTGAATCTCCGCGTCGCGCAACACCGGATTGAACGCTCCGGCCTGGGCGAACCCGAGCACTTCCACAAGATCGCCGGGACGCAGCTTGGTTTGTTGATGGTTCTGGATCAGCACGCCGCCGGTAGCGTCGCTCACATAAGTGGGGCCGCTGGGGTGTGCGAGCGTAACCGTCCCACGAATTCGCGACCGCTGTTCGTCGCTCGCGGCGGGATTGTATTCGAGCAGTTGCCCCACGGTGCGCAACGGCGTAGCGCCTCCGGCCGCAGCCCGGTCAACCTCGATGAACTTTGCATCCGGGACGAACACCTGAATGCCGGCCAGTTGGCGCTTGAAGTTGAAGCGCGCGCCAAGAACGCCGCGCAGTCGAATGTGTGCGTCGAGCAGAGAATCGGGCAGGCGGCCGACACCGGCGACGTGCACCACGAAATTATGAACGCCCCAGGTGACGCCAAGAGTGGCGTGTCCCGCTTGCGTGCCGAGCAAGTGGACTACGCCCTCCGCCTCCACCCAGCGGCTTTCCGCCGCGCAGGTGAATAGTTGTTCCATCTCCATCCGCAATGGTTCCGGCATCCGGCCATCGCCGCGCATTTGCAGTACGGGATGAGCAATCACCGGAGCAAAATCGCCCGGTCCGCTAATCCCGTCCACGTCCACCAGTTGTCCGGAACTCGGCGTTGATCCCGATGCCGACCACATTTGAAGATATATGCCGCCGGTGGCATCCTGGACGAATACGCTCCTGGCTACCGCATCGGCGTATGTCACTACGCCATGAACGTGCACCGGATAGCCGCGCGCCGCTTCTATGGCCGAAAGATCGTGCACCTGTCCAATCCGGGTCAGCAGCGGCAGTTTCGCGGTTTGCGCCTGGGCGCCCGGCGGCGCTGCCAGGGTCCAATCAGCCAGCACGAGTGCTCCCTGCCTCTCGGTGACAAAGCCCAGAACATCCACCGCGTTGCCGCTCGAGACCGGATCGGTGCGCGATTGTTCAAGTTCCACGGTGCCCGTCGCGTCCTTCAGGACCAGACCGGCGCCGCTCAGGCCGGTCGTCCCGTGCAATCGCACGCGATGTTGTGAAAGGCGCTGCGGGCCGTCCGCCAGAACCGTGTGCACCGTCGCCAACGGAATATCAGCTTCGTTCGGCGCGGCTGTTAACACTTCAATGTCGCGCCCCGAGGGAACCCAAAGTTTCACGGCCGCGGGCAGGCCCTCGGCGTCGACACTGGTGGCGAGCACGCCGCGGGCGCGCACCAGCGAATCGACGAGCGGGCGATAGCGCGTCCCGTCGGCATCCCATACGCGCGCGTTAACGTCCCCACCCGATGCGTGAATCAGCAGCGCGAGACGCCCGGTGTGGTCGATAGCCGTGCGCCGGATGACGCCCTCAACTTCGACGCGGCTGTACTGAAGCGCGCCCGAAAGAAGATCCCGCGGCGTCGCCCGAATCGCATCCACCCGGCTTGTCTTGCCCCCCAGGAGCTTCACGTGCGCGTGGCCGATGGAAGGGTCGGACCCTCCGCTGGCTACCTCCCCGGTTACTTCAATGAACCGGCCGGGAATGAGATCGCCGTTATCCACCGGCATGCCCTCTACCCGTACGCCTCCTGTGGCGTCCTGTAGGAACAGCAACTGGAGGCTACGGTCCGAGTAGGTGATCGAACCCCGCAGGCAGACTGGCGCGTGGACGGCCTGGGGACCGAGCTCGCGGACCTGCTGAACCGACGTAAGTGGGGCGTTACTATGCGACGGCGAAAGACGATTGCAGGAGGCCAGAATGGCCCCTGCGGCGGCCACTCCCGCTAGCCAGAAAACACGGGATGGCATTGGCGTCCTCGGGTTTACGGGGAGTCCACCCATGGATTCTAGATCGGGTCACACAGTATTTTCCTTTAGACCCGCTACGTGTTTCGCATTACCATCCAGGGTACTTCCGCCCCAGCGCATCAGGACCTTTTCCAGATCTCCCGGCAAGAGTGGTTTGGTAATGAAGTCGTCCATTCCCGCCGCAATGCACTCTTCCCGCGCGCCTGTTACAGCGTGTGCAGTCAGGGCGATTATGGGGACTCTGGCGCCCTCTTCCTCGCGGCTGCGAATCTCCCGCGTGGCCGCATACCCGTCCATTTCCGGCATCCGGCAATCCATCAGAATCAGGTCGTAATGGCGGCCCAGGGCCATCTCGATGGCCTCGAGTCCATTGCCTGCCACGTCGATGCTGCAGCCGAGTTTCCCGAGAGCGCGCACGCCGAGTCTCTGATTGACGGCGTTGTCCTCCACTAGCAGCACGCGGCGGATTCGGCCGTCCGAAGCCGCCGGAACGCGTTGCATCGGAGGCGCCGGGGAGAGATCCGAATCGTCGAAAGTGTTCAGGGGCAGGGTCAGAAGAAAGGTGGAACCGCCCCCGAACCGGCTGGTCAACGTCAGGCTTCCCCCCATCAGCTCCGCTAGCCGGCGCGAAATGGCCAGCCCGAGGCCGGCGCCCTCGTGCTTCCGGATGAGCGACGAATCCAATTGCGTGAAGTTATGGAACAGGAGCGGCACCTTATCCGGTGGGATGCCTGGCCCGGTATCTTCCACTTCAATACGAAATTCCGCGCGCCCGTTGTCCGTTTCGCCGCCCCGCACCCGCAGCGTCACGTGGCCCTCTTCGGTGAACTTGATCGCGTTGCTCAGGAGGTTTAGAACGATCTGGCGGATGCGCCCGGTGTCTCCCACCACGCCCCGGCAGACCATTTCCGCGTCGAATACGAACCTGAGTCCCCTGGCGCGCGCCTGCGGCGCCATGAGCTCGCAGGTGGATTCAAGACACGCCACCAGATCGAAGCGCTCCGGTTCGATTTCCATACGGCCGGCTTCGATCCGCGAGATATCGAGAAGATCGTTCACCAGCGACAGCAATGCCTGGCCGGATGTGCGCACGGTCTCGCCAAACTCCCGCTGTTCGGAGTCGAGCGAGGTTTCGAGCAGAAGATTGTTCATGCCGAGAATTCCGTTCAGGGGAGTGCGGATCTCGTGGCTCATGTGCGCAAGGAACTCGCTCTTGGCGCGGCTGGCTCGTTCCAGTTCGGCGGCGCGCCTTGAAGCTTCCGCTTCCGCTTTTTTCCGCTCGCTGATATCGCGCGCCACGCTCAGCAGCGCCGGCGCTCCCCGGTACTCGAACATGCGGGCATTGATCTCCACCGGGAACCGCGATCCGTCACGGTGAAGGTGAACTGTCTCCAGCAGCGCCTGCCCGGGCGCGATCAGCCGGGCCAGTCCGTCCGGCGTCAGATCGGCGTAATCGGAACCGTCAATATCCCGGATGGACATGCGCACAAGTTCGTCCCGTCTGTAACCCAGGCGCTCGCAGGCCACCCGGTTCACCTCGAGGAACCGGCACTCGGTGTCGATGATGAAGACGGCGTCGCTAACGTTGTCGAACAGTGCCCGAAAATCCTGTTCGGACTTTCGCAGCGCCTCTTCCACCTTTTCCTGTTCGAGCCGCCGCCTTCGCGTTTCCACCCCATACGAGACGTCGCCGGCCAGTTCCTCAAGCAGACCGCGCTCCTCCGAATGAAACGCGTCGCCTTCGGAGGCGTAAATCGTCAACGCGCCGAAGATGGCGCCTTCGCACCACAGCGGCAGGGCCATCAGCGCCTTAAAACCATAGGGCCGCGCCGCGTCCAGCCAGGGCGCAAAGTGCGGATCGTTCTCGGTGTCGTTGCACAACGTAATCTTCCCGGTACGAAGGCAGGTGCCGACCACGCCCTGGCCAAGCGGTCCGTCGCCCCAGGAGACATGTACCGAGTCCAGGTAGCCCCTGCCGCGCCCGGCCGCGCGCACCACGCGCACCGGCTTTCCGGGTTCGTTTTCTGGAAAGCCGATCCATGCCATGGGGTAATTGCCGGCCCCGGTAATCGCCTCGCAGACGTCTCGGCACAGCTCGTCTTCGCTGGCTGCCCGCACGACTGCCTGGTTGCAGGCGGACAGGACGCGGAGCGCGCGGGTTACCCGCCGCAGATCCTCCTCTGCGCGCTTTTGTTCGGTGATGTCGCGCATTATGCACTGACAATAGCGGCCTCCATCGATATCGACGTGGCGCGCGTTCACCTGAACGATCATCGCTGACCCGTCTCTGCGGCGATGCCGCGCCTCGCACACCACCCATCCCTGCCGTTCCAGTGTTTGCCATGCTTCCGAGAGCGCTTCCTGCGCGGCCTCTTCCCGCAAGTCGCGGATGGACATGCCAATGAGTTCTTCGCGCGAATAACCGTACGCTTCAACGGTACGGAGGTTGGCCTCGACGATCCTGCCCTCCTCGCTGTAGAGCACCACCATGTCGTTCACGTGGCGGCTCAGATCGGCGTAGTGTCCTTCGAGCGGCTGGCGGCCGATGTCTGAGTGCCGGCTCTGCCTGCGCCACAACATTCCCGGCAATACTGAGGATGACATCAGCAACAACCCGGCGGAGATCGCCAGTGGTTGAGCGAGGTACCAGCCATAAGCGGCGGCGCTAATGCCGGCGGCAAGCGCCACGAAAGTGAGCGCCAGCCACAGGTTGAGATTTCGTGAACTCCCCCGCTCCGGATTCATGTGTTCTGCGTTAACTCGCGGCTTGGCGGGTCGATATAGGCCCACGGGTTCTCTATCGGCAGATCTCACGCGCTAAGTGAGTGTTTTCTGCAAGAAAGCACTGGAAAAAGCGTTGGAAAATCCTACGTATTCTCTTGCCATACCGCCCCACGGTACACTGGGACCCTGGGCAGGCTCTTAGCCCCCGATGGGCGCGCGCAATCGAGATGGCTATGGATTTCGAGATCACTCCCGAACAGGAGCAGTTGCGCCGGAGCGTGCGCGAGTTCGCCGAAGCCGAAATCCGTCCCCATGTCGCCCACTGGGACGAGACCCAGCAGTTCCCACTGGAGGCAATCAAGAAAGCCGCGGAGATGGGCCTGCTCGGCGCCATCTTTCCGGAGGACCTGGGCGGCGCCGGCCTTGGCTACATCGATTACGCCATCATCATCGAGGAACTGGCGCGTGTGGACCCCTCGGTCGGGCTCATTGTAGCCGCGCATAATTCCCTCTGCACAAACCACATCTTTGTCGCGGGCAGCGACGAACAGAAGCAGCGCTACATTCCGAGGCTGGCTTCGGGAGAGTGGATTGGCTGCTGGTCGCTCACCGAGCCGGAAGCGGGATCGGACGCGGCGGGTACCCGCACCACGGCCGTGCACGAAGGCGGCTGCTGGGTGCTCAACGGAAGTAAGACCTTCACCACCAATGCCCACGACGCTCAGGTCTGCGTGGCCATGGCGGTAACCGACCGCGCCGCGTCCAACCACGGCATTTCGGCCTTCATTATCGAGACCGGCACCCCCGGTTTCCGTCTCGGCCGCAAGGAAAACAAGCTGGGCATGCGCTGCAGTTCCACCGGCGAGGTGCTGTTCCACGAGTGCCGCCTGCCTGAATCGCAACTGCTCGGCAAGGCCGGCGAAGGGTTTGTGGATTCGCTGCGCATTCTCGACGGCGGCCGCATTTCCATCGCCGCGTTGTCGGTGGGCACGGCCGCGGGCGCCTACGAAGCGGCGCTGAAATACTCCCAGCATCGCAAGCAGTTCGGCCGGTTTATCTCGGAATTCCAGGCCATTCAGCACAAGCTGGTGGATATGGCGACGTCGATTGAAGCCGCGCGGCTTCTGGTCTACCGCGCCGCGTGGTTGAAGGATCAGGGGAGGCGAGTGACCAGGGAATCGGCCATGGCCAAGCTTTTCGCCTCCGAAATGGCCGTGCGCGTATGCGACGAGGCGCTGCAGGTGCACGGCGGCTACGGCTTCATTAAGGATTACCCGGTGGAGAAGTTCTACCGCGACGTGAAGCTCTGCACCATCGGGGAAGGCACCAGCGAGATTCAGCGCCTGGTGATCGCGCGGCAGTTGCTGAAAACGCGGGAGGGGACGTGAGCAGCGACAACTACCAAGAAGTTGTCCTCACCTCCCAGTTGCCACATACTCGACTACATGCTGGACGATGTTTCGCTGAAGAAAATTCAAGCCAGCCGGCTAACTGAATATGCTTCGCCTCAGGAATTCGGTGATGCCGATGAGCTCCTGCGGGCGCTCCATGAGTTACACGAGGACGGCAACCATATCCTCAGCACCTTCGGTACTTGCCAAGGGGTCTCTGCAGATTTGAATTGCTCGCCCTGATGCAACACCACGGCGCGCCGACTCGACTTCTTGACTGGACCAGGTCGGCCTACGTCGGGGCCTTTTCGCTGCAGCCGACGCTTATCCACGAACGGACTTCGCCATTTGGGCGATAGATGCCCGCCGCCTCAAGGCGAAGGCTATCTCGATGCTCAAAGGCAGCCGTCCGGATCTTCGGGACCTCCCCGAGCGTTCTCACCTGGGACTCCCGATTATCTTCGATCGGGTATTCCTTGCCAGATCCGACGAGCGCGAATCAGTAATAGCTCCCATCGAACCGTTCACACTCGACGAAAGACTCACAATTCAGCAGGGCTTTTTTTTTGTTCGACGACCTTGTTCTGGCCCTTCGAAATGACCCTGAAGTACATGCTCGAGACTCCCCCGGTCGGAGAGCCGCCGATCAAAATGCTCGTCGTTCGGCCGGAAGCGCGCCTCAAACTATTGCGCGAACTTCACAGGATGAACGTTAGCAGCGCCACCCTATTCCCAGGGCTGGATGGTTTTGCCCGTTCGCTCATGAATGTCGCCGAACTCCACATCTCGTCGACTGCGGACCCATCGGGCGGTCTGTCGCACGAAGGCGAATTCGATGAAACGCTCTGAATGACAATCGTGGGCCGGGTATTTGTCGTTGAGAGGTGCCAGCCGGCGAATCGGGTACTTACACCCTATACGGAGCGCCCCTCACCAGCGCCCCCACCGCAAGATCTTCGTCAATGAGTGGCCAGTGGATGCCATAACCAGAAGGCGAGAGTTCCGCCCGGCTTCGTTCCATCACTGATGCGCGGGCGAGCCGTTCGGAACACCTGCCCCAGGGAATCGACACCGGTCCGGCTTCCGTCGTCACAATGAGCGCCTCGGGTGTGGCCTCGATAGACTTCGCGAGAACCGGCTTGGTCTTACTCTGCATGATCCCCTCCAAAATGCTCCCGCCACGACGAAACGATCTGGTCGAAATGCTCAAAGATGACCTGACGTATCTCACGGCGCAGACGTGGCGTGCAATTCCATTCGAACTCTTCGGCGATGTCGAAGCCGTCCGGGTTCAACCAATACTTGCACTCGGCGTCTCCCTTTACCGCGTGCACGTGCATCGGTTCGTTGCCCTCGTTGGAATAGAAATACAATCGCCAGCCCTGCACATATAGAACTGTAGGCATTAGCCGCGATTTCATTATAGAGATTCACGGATCACGAGCGTTGCAGGTGCACGGCGGCTACTGCTTCATCAAGGATTACCCGGTGGAGAAGTTCTACCGCGGCAGACGTACGATAAATACTGAACCAATGACTGCCAAGGCATACTTGACCCTGCGCGTACCGATATTCATGACGGCCTTCGCTTGCGGAGTGGCGTTCGCGCAGGACAGCGCCGCGATTTACAAGCAGCGTTGCGCCAGTTGCCACGATGCGCCCGGGGCGCGCGTGCCGCCGGTGAGCGCGCTGCGTGCAATGGACGCCTCGGCTATCAGCCGTGCTTTGGAAACCGGCCTAATGAAGACACAGGCGGCTGGGCTGAGCCCCGCTGAGCGCCAGGCGTTGGCCGCCTACCTGGCTGCGCCAAAACAAGCGTCAGCTACGGCCACTGGCGCCGCTGCTTTCTGTCAGTCCGATGCGGCGCCGTTCTCCGCCGAGGCGCACTGGAGTGCCTGGGGCGTGAATGCGGCGAACACCCGGTTCCAGGAAGCGGGCGCGGCGGGCATGACCGCCGCCGATGTTCCGAAACTGAAATTAAAGTGGGCCTATTCACTCGGCGCGGGAACGGCGGCACGTTCTCAGCCGGCGGTGGCCGGAGGGCGCGTGTTTACCGCGGACCTCGCTGGCATGGTGTATTCGCTCGACGCCCGTACCGGCTGCACGCACTGGAAGTTCGCGGCAGGAGCGCCGGTGCGTTCGGGCATCATCTTTTACGACGCAGGCAGTGCCGGGCCGGTGATTTGCTTCGGCGCGCAAAACGGAATGGCCTACGCGGTGAGTGCGGCAACGGGACAGTTGCTGTGGAAAGTGCGCGTGGAGAAGCATTTTGCCGCGATGATTACGGGCACGCCGCAAATGCACGACGGGGTAGTGTACGTGCCTGTGTCCTCGTTCGAGGAGATACTTCCGCCGAATCCAAAGTATCAGTGCTGCACGTTCCGCGGCAGCGTCGTCGCGTTGGACGCCGCCTCGGGAAAGCAACTGTGGCAGACGTATACGATTCAGGACCCTCCGCGGCCAACGAGCAAAAGCAGCGTCGGCACGCAGCTCTACGGGCCCTCGGGAGCGGGCGTGTGGTCCTCGCCGACTTTCGATGAAAAAGCCAATGTGCTCTACGTTGCGACGGGAGACAATTATTCCGAGCCCGCCACGGACACAAGCGATTCGGTTCTGGCCCTGGAGCCTGAGACTGGCAAGCTTCTGTGGTCGAAACAGGTCACTTCCCACGACGTCTACAACAACGGCTGCGACACCCCCGGCAAGACAAATTGCTCGGAGACGCCCGGCCGGGACTTCGATTTTGGGCAGCCGCCGATACTCGTCTCGCTCGGCAATGGCCGTCGCGCGCTGGTGATTGGTCAAAAATCCGGCATCGTGCATGCCCTCGATCCGGACCGCGAGGGGCAGATCTTATGGCAAAGGCGGGTCGGCGAGGGGGGATCACTGGGCGGTGTGCAATGGGGCTCGGCGTCGGATGGAAAGAACGCGTATGTAGCTCTATCGGATCTTCGAATCGTGCCTGTCCCTGACAGCGCCACGGCAAATGGCTATCGTCTGAGTGTAGATCCCAACCACGGGGGCGGGCTCTTTGCCCTGGATATCGCCACCGGAGAAAAGGCCTGGAGTGCGAAGCCGCCTTCGTGCGGTGGTCGCGGGAATTGCAGTCCGGCACAGTCGGCAGCGGTGTCGGCGATTGCAGGAGTGGTATTTTCGGGCTCAGAAGATGGACACCTGCGGGCGTACTCAGCGGCGACGGGCGAGGTAGTGTGGGAGGCGGATACGGTACGCCAGTACGAAACGGTGAATGGACCGAAGGCGCAGGGCGGATCCCTGGATGTCGCGGGCCCGGTGATTGCTGGAGGGATGCTCTACCTGAACTCGGGGTACGGGCAATGGGGCGGGATGCCGGGGAACGTGTTGCTGGCGTTTTCGGTGGATGGAAAATAACTGCGAACGCACTAAGGCGCTCCGTTCCCTCACGTCAAAACAGGCGGACACGCCATTCCGAAACAGATCGCAAGGCGTTTCTGGACGCATCGAATCGCCCACCGCAAGCCCGTCGAGCCGCATGGTCCGTCGGCTAGCGCGGCTACGGCTTCATTGAGGATTACCGGCGGAGAAGTTCTACCGCGACGTGAATCTCTGCACCATCGGCGAAGGCACCACGGAGGTCCCGCGGCTGGTCATCGCGCCGCAGTTGCTGAAGACGAGAGAGGGTTCGTGAAACGTCCGTTGTACAATCGCTAAAGCAATCCGCCCTTAAAACACAAGCTGCGCTGGGAAGGGGAGCCCGTGAGGCGTTGTCCGTCATGCGCGACCGCCGTACCACCGGAGCATGAGTTCTGTGGGAAGTGCGGCACGCCCGTGGACGGCGCACCAACCGCTGCCACCGGCACCATCCATCAGCCGCGCAGTTCCACTCCCTCTTCTTCCGGGAGCATGGACGAGGGGCGCTTCCCGCCGGGAACCCTGCTCGCGCAACGCTACCGGGTAGTGAGTTTGCTGGGCCGCGGCGGCATGGGCGAGGTCTACCGCGCCAACGATCTGCTGCTGGGCCAGACGGTGGCCCTCAGAACAGGCTCGCCCGGTTCCGCAACGAAGTGCGCATCGCGCGGCAGATCTCCCATCCCAATGTCTGCCGCGTGTACGACATCGGCGAAGTGAAGGGCTCGACGTATCTGTCGATGGAATACGTGGACGGCGAGGACCTGGCCTCGCTGCTGCGGCGCATCGGGCGGCTGCCGCCGGACAAGGCGCTGGAACTCGCCCGGCAGCTCTGCGCCGGGCTGGCCGCCGCGCACGACAAAGGGGTGGTGCATCGCGACCTGAAGCCCGGCAACATCATGCTCGACGGGCAGGGCCAGTTGCGCATCACCGATTTCGGTCTGGCTGGCGTGGCTGGCGAAGTAACGGACATCCGCAGCGGAACGCCCGCGTACATGGCTCCCGAGCAGCGATCCGGCCGGGAGGTAACGGCGCGCAGCGACATCTATGCGCTGGGTGTGGTTCTGCACGAGGTATTCACGGGAAAGAGCCCCTCCGCGGACTCCACCCACCCCGACCTGGCGCCTGAGGTGGATCGTGTGATTCGCCGCTGCCTGGCGGAAGATCCGGCGAAACGTCCCACTTCGGCGCTGCAGGTTGCGGCGGCACTGCCGGGAGGCGACCCGCTGGCCGCTGCGCTGGCCGCCGGGGAAACGCCGTCACCCGAAATGGTGGCGGCAGCTGGCGATACCGAAGGCCTGCGTCCCCTCGTGGCATGGGCCTGCCTCGCCGGGATCATTGTGTCAGTCGTCGCGGTGATCCTGATGAGTGCACAAACCATGCTGTACCGGCGTGTGCCACTCGAAACGCCGCCCGAAGTGCTTGCCCAACGCGCGCGAGACATTCTGCAGAGCGCCGGCTACTCCGAACGGCCGGTGGACACGGCGATGGGGTTCTACGACGGGAAGGAGTTTCTACGCTATATCCGGGAACACGACAGATCCAGGACGCGCTGGGACCACCTGGAGACTGGGGCGTTCGTGTTTTGGTATCGCGGCAGCCCCCGCCCGCTCGCGGCTCATTCCTTCGACCCCGGTGCGCCCATATTGGGATCCATATGGACGGACGATCCGCCGTTGGATGTGTCCGGGATGACGCTGCTCCGGCTCAATCCGCGGGGCCGTCTCACGCAGCTCGTCGCAGTTCCTCCGCAGGTTGAAAAACCGTCAGGCGCCGCGTCGTCGCCTGACTGGACAGCCCTGTTCGCCGCCGCGGGGCTCGATCCGTCCAGGTGGCTGCCCTCGCAGCCGATGTGGGCCCCTCCTGTTAATAGCGACTCGCGGGCAGCGTGGACAGGATCGCTGGCCGAGCGCCCCAATGTCGCAATGCGGATTGAGGCCGCGGCATCTCGGGGTAAGCCCGTCTACTTCGAGTTGATTGGCCCCTGGACCCGTCCCGAACGCATGCAGCCGTATCAGCCGACCGCCGGCGAACGGGCATTCTGGGTGATTTTCACTGTTTTGTTGCTTTCGGTGCTGATCGTCGGCGCAATGCTTGCTCGAAGGAACCTGCGTCTGGGCCGGGGCGATCGTCGTGGGGCTTTTCGGCTGGCAGCGTTTGCTTTCGTGGCTTATGGTGTGGCCGTGTTCTTTGGCCCCCATCACGTCCCGGACTTCGGCGAAGTCGCGCTCTTCATCCAGCTCTTGGTCTCGGGGTGTGGTTTCTCCTTTTTCCTCTGGACTCTATACATTGCCCTGGAGCCCTATGTGCGCCGGCACTGGCCCGGCGCGCTGGTCTCCTGGAGCCGCCTGCTCGCGGGAGGCGTTCGGGATCCAATGGTGGGACGCGATGTGCTTGCTGGTTGTCTGGTGGCGGCGTTTGGTGGTGCTCTTGCAGGACTCGGGTGGTTTATTCCCTCCTGGCTCGGCTATGCTCCGCCACAGCCATATTCGGGTCCGCAGTGGGACTTTCTGGGCGCGCGCGCGATAATTTCTGACCTGTCCTTAAGCTTGGGCCCGGTGCTTGTTATCCCGCTTGCGATGCTGTTTGTCCTCGTGCTTCTCCGGGGTTTGCTGCGCAAAGAGTGGGCGGCAGCGGCCGCATTTGTTCTCCTGTTCACGTTCCTCTTCGCAGCGGGCAGCCAGTTTGCCCCCGTTGTCCTGGCGACCTCTCTGATCTATTGGGGTCTGCTGGTATTTCTGTTGATCCGCTTCGGCTTGCTGGCCTCCTCGGTGGACACGTCAAAACCGGCCATAGGTGGACACTTCAAAACCGGCCAACGGAGCAGAACCAGAACAACATATACTTATACCTTGCCGGCCATGGTCGGGGCAAGTCGGCTATTCTGAGACAGCTGTGGGCAGTTTCGTGGGGTGCGTTTTTTTTGGACACGTGACCGCACGATCTACCTGCGAGATCATAATGCTAAATGCTTGAGCTTGACGATCCACGATGGGCGGAGCTTCGCCACGCATACGGCCCCGCGTCCGACACACCGAGCCTGTTGCTTCGGTTGGACAACACTTCGATTTCGATTGGCGTGGAGGAACCATGGTTTACGTTGTGGAGTTCATTGGCGCATCAGGGCGACGTCTATTCGGCCTCCTTTGCAGCGGTTCCGCACATTGTCAGGGTTCTAGCTCGCGCTACGGCCGCGAGCGACCTATCGTTTTTTCAATTTCCAGCATGGGTTGAAATATGCCGTCAGCGAAAAGGTGTTCCCATTCCCGACTACCTCTCGGAGGCATATTTTCCAGCACTTCGCGAGTTGCCCAATCTCGTTGCGGCTGCGGCAACACAGGAATGGGACGATGCGTTTCTAGCCTGCGCATTGTCGGCCATTGCGGCGGCCAAGGGGCACATCTCAATCGCGGAAGCGGCGCTGGAGTTGGACACAGAGACAGCCGAGGAGTTCATGAAATGGTTTCGGGAAAGGTGATGGAGACAGGCCGGGAGGGTTGTCCACTTTTCTGATCGCAACAGCGATTTATAATTGATCTCACCTGAGCGGAGGGTACGGCAACGCAGGGATGCGACCGGAGCGCCGATCAGCGGCCGGAATGAAGGGCGGCGCGCAGCCGCCCTTTGGCGCCCATTCTGGCGGAAGGCGGTAAATCCCGGGAGCGCGAGGGCAGCGCCCTCGCAGTAAGCGAGCGTCGTTCCTTATGATTGCGTGGCGGTTTTTGTACGCCAGCTACGCGGGCCGCACTTCAGTACGTGCCCGTGATGCAACAAACGATCGAGCATAGCGCTCACTGCGGCGACATCACCCAGGAGCTTGCCCCAGTCTTCCACCGGGCGGTTCGAGGTCAGTAGCGTACTGGCGCGCTCGTAACGGCGCATGACGATTTCCAGAAGGTCTTCCGCAGCCGTCATCGGCAGCTTACGCATGCCGAAGTCGTCGATGATGAGCAGCGGCACGGTGGTCAACGACTCCATGAACTCCTTCCGCGTGCCGTCGGCAACCGCCTCGGCCAGATCATCGAGCAGTACGTGTGTTTCCCGATAGAGAACGCGATAGCCCTGCTGAATAGCCGCTTGCCCGATGGCCTGGGCCAAGTGGCTCTTGCCGGTGCCGCCGGGCCCGAGAAACAGCGCATCTTCCCGCTTTTCGATGAAGGCACAGGTGGCCAGGTCGAAAACCAGGCTGCGATTCATCTTTGCGTTGAAGGCGAAGTCGAAGTTGTCCAGTGTTCTATTCGGGTCACGGAAGGCGGCTTGTTTTCGCCGTCTTTCCAGTAGCCGATCACTTCGCCTGGTCAGTTCGTCCGTGACCAGGCATGAGATCAGATCGATGGGAGCCATGGCCTCGGCCTGAGCCTGGCGCAGTCTGGTTTCAAGCACTGCGGCCATACCGCCGAGCCGTAGCTGCCCTAATGCACGTTGCAATTCCATGATGTTCATTCCTTGCTCTCCTGACTGGTTTTGTTGTCGATGAAGTCGCGATACAGCGTGAGTTGCCGGATGAGAGGATCGATCTGCCGCAGGCTCAGCGGCAGTTGCGGATTCCGCTCCAGATAGCGGCGTACGAACGGGTAATCGCAGACCCCGACTTCGAGCGCTACGGCGCAGGCGTCATCTACTCGCCCCACGCCGTACTTTTTTCCCAAAGACAGAACGCCCATAATGCGGCGCACCGCGACCTCGCCCTGAGCCTGATGCATGCCACGGCAAAGAGCGCCGATCTGCGATCCGGCTTTATCGGCACGGTACAGCAGTTGCTGCGTGCCGGGGGGAGTTTTTCGGGATCGATCTGCGTCTTTTATGCGATGACCGCCGCGCTTCTGGTGCATGTGTTCGCGCAACAACTGGCCGTTCTGCGGATCGAGCAGGCGCACCTGCCGGGAATCCCACTGCACCTGTACTCGTCTTCCGATCCATCCGGGGGGCGCGCTGTAGTATGCGGCCTCGACTTCGATGCAGCCGTCCAGATGCACGGTACGCTCGCCATAGAGGTAATAACGAAAAGGTTCGAGGAGTGAGCTGTCACCCTTGGCCAAGCGCACGCGGCAAAGCCGAGGCCCGCAGCCTTCATAGCAAAGTGATAGACTCCCATCGGCCTTTCCCCTTGGCTGAAGTCTTGCCATGAAGCACACATACATCCTGCGCTGTGTCCCGCTGATTCTCATTCTTTGTTCCGGCTCATGGAACCTCCTGGCGGCAAGCCCCGCCGGCCCCGATCCCGCTCTGGCCGCGGCGCCTCGACAGGACATCGTTGTGATGGGGTTCGTCGGAGGTTTCGTTCGGCAGAACGATTTGGTCCATCAGGAAGTCCAGCTCGCCGCCCGCTTGCGGAAAGATTACCCTTCCCGCGTGGACGTCAGCGTATTTGCGAATCACCAGGGCCAGCGAGCCCATGACCAGATTCTGCGATTGCTCAGTGCGGACCACGCCCGCACGTTATCGGCGGAAGAAAAGCTCAGTGCGCGCGTCATCCTGTATGGGCATAGCTGGGGTGCTTCGGAAGCTCTCGCCGTGGCGCGGACGCTTCACAAAGACGGCATCCCTGTGTTGCTGACCATCCAGGTGGATAGTGTCGCGAAGCCCGGAGGCGACGACCGCTTTATCCCGGAGAACGTGGATCGAGCCGCTAATTTCTTCCAGCTCAACGGACTCCTTCACGGCCAGCGGCGAATCGTGGCTATCGATCCGCAACGCACCCGTATCCTGGGGAACTTTCAATTCGACTACCGGACAAACAAGGTCAATTGCGACGGATTTCCATGGTATGCCCAGCTTTTTATGAAGCCGCATATCGAGATTGAATCCGACCCTCGTGTCTGGAATCGGGTGGATGCTCTGATCCGCTCGGAATTACCGTCGATGGCAACTAGCCAGTAAAGCCCGCTGGCCTTCAGACCCGCACGATCCGGCTGCCGAATGCGGCCTCAAACCACACCTTCCGGCGCTTGCGGAACCGCAGCGCCAAGGTGAACTCCTCGTGCCGCTTGATTCCCGAGTGAAGCCACGCGGCGGTGTCGCAAAAACTCTCGCAGGCATACTCGCGCCACCCCCGTCCGGAACGGCGGCGCAGTTCCTTCTTGCGCATTTCGGAGGACCATCCCAATTCCCCGCGCGCTCGCGCCTTCATTTCATCGCCGATGACAACCTCGTATTCATGACGCGCGGCATTGCCCAGCCGCGCCCACGCAAAATGGAACAGCTCGTGGAGAAGGATGCGCCGCAGATTGGCGCGGTTGCCGTGCAGCGCGGAGTCCAGCACAATGAGGCGCTGCCGTATGAAAGTGGCCGCGTGAACTTCCTGCCCCTGGCGCATGCTCCGGGAACGGGCGCCGCTGTACAATCGCCTCCAAATAGTTGCGATCCTCAATGGTGATCTTGAACTGATCCGATATCGAGTCGAGGTGCTTTTGGAATTCCTGCCCAACCATGGTGTTGTGGATCTCGGTGTGCACCTGCTCGAAGGGCCGGTACGAGGAATCCGCCGCCTTGATCAGATAGAAGCCGCCCGGCTGGCGGATTGGTTCACTCACCTCCCCGATCTTGAGCGCGAAGATCGCCTTCTTAATCGCCTCTGGATAGGGGCTGGTGTGGCCGATATCGCCGTAATCGCCATCCTTGGCCGCAGAAGTCTTGTCGTCGGAATTGTCTTTAGCCAGCTTCGCGAAATCGGCCCCGGCGTCGAGCTGTTTGCGCAAGTCGTCAATCTTCGCTTTGGCTTCCGCTTCGGTTCGGTGCGCGCCGTCGACGGCGGCCGTGGGCGGTTTTGGAAGGGCTGTGGGCGGAACCGGCGGGGTGGTGGCAGCGGGCGCGGCTGGGCTGAACGAGACCAGGATTACCTTCGCCTTCACGACCCGATATTGAGCCTCTTTGTTGGTCTCGTAGTACTGTTTTTCCTGATCGGGCGAAACAACGATGGAGTTGCGGTACTTGTCCGCCTCCGCCTGCGCCAGCGTCATTAGCCGGCGATAGGCCAGCTCCTGGCGGTAGGGGCTCTGTTTATCGAGACCCGCCTGTTCGCCCTCTTTGCTCAATTCCTGAAACAGCATCAGTTGCTGCAGGAACTTTTGCGGCTCTCGGGAGATGGTCACCTGGATCTGCATCGGGAAATCCTCGAGCATCTTGTTGATGTCGGCGACCGTAAGCGGCTTGTCGTTCAGCTTCGCCACCACGGTGTCGGGGCTGACGGGCTGGACGGCAGTGCCCGGCTGCGGGTGCCCCATCAAGGGCTGGCCAACCACGGGCGGAACGGGAGGAACGGCGGGATTCTGCGGCGGCGGCGCTGCCACCTGCGCGAGCAGTCCGGCGGCAAACAGGGCAAACAATAGGAGAATTCGCATTCAGAGAGTCCTTACTGGAGAAACAAATTGAGAAATATCATGCTAACACGTTGAGACGGACGAACCGGCGGTTGGTTGCGTCTCGCGGACGCGCAGGAAAAGCAGAATCAGGGCAATCCAAAGCAGGTCAGCCAGCAGCAGATGGAGGATTTGCATTGCGGTGGGCGCTCGCAGAACCACGTTGACAGCGCCGGCGCACAACTGGGCAAGTGCCAGGAGCAGGACCGCAATGGCGGGCCCGTGAGTCTTCTCTGCACGAGATTGTGTGAATGCGGCGACGGCGATGTATAGGCCGCCCGCGATGGCGAGCGCGGGGTGCGTCAGCCGCAGACGCAGCAGAAGGCTGGAACCGGATGAAAAATCCTGAAGCATTCCGGCGGCAAGTGACGGAGCGGGATAGAGGGTATCGCCAAGCGCAGCTAGCGCGCCCGTGATACTGACCGCCAGGGACACCAGCAGCATAGCCAGGCAGGTTCCGCGCCATGACCCGGCCAACCGTGGCGCCCCTGGTGCCGCAAGAACAGCCGTCGCCGCGAGCGCCGCCAGCAGAAGCTCAGTGTTGACCAGATGGGCCGACAGATAGAGAGCGCGCCCCGCCGATTCGTTGTGCGCGACATAGCGAAACAGCACCAGGCCCGCCCCAAGCAGCGCCTCGGCGATGATGAACAGAACAGATAACATTGCCGTGCGCCGCACCGTCGCTCCCCGAGGAAACCGCAGAAAGGACCACGCGCAGAGAATCGCCACCAGAGCCAGAGCCACGCCGCTGGAGATGCGATGAGTGAACTCGATTACGGTGGCCACCTGCGGCGCTGGTGGCACCATCTCGCCATTGCACAACGGCCAGTGGTTTCCGCAGCCCGCGCCCGATCCCGAAGCGCGCACATAGGCTCCCCACAGCATCACAGCGAGATTCCACGCGAGCACAGCCCAGGCGAAGCGCCGGAAGCGGGCGTGATCCGCCTCCGCGCGCGCACCAGTGGCCATCCGACGCGCCAGAGTTGCCATCAGGTTCAATGTAGCAGGCAGGATGGCCGCTTAGATCGCCCGGGGGAAGCGCGCAGTAACCACGGCCATGTCGTCAAACCGCTCTTCTTTTACAGCTCCTTTGACGGAGGCCTGATGCCGGTTCAGCATCCACACTTCCGGCAGGATCTCCGCCACCAGATCGCCATGGCAAAACAGCCGGACCACTGAACTCTGCGACACAACGATCGCCACTGCGCGAGTGGTCCGCGTGATGCTGGCTCCGGCCACGTGGCGGCTGCCCAGCCCGAGAGGCACGTCGATCCCGTCCGCGGCCGCATCGAGATAACGGCAGGCCGACTCAAACACGCCGTTGTTGCTGACGACAAATGCGCCATCGAGCTGCGCCAACTCTTTGATGGTGCCGCGGAGATTGGCATTTCCAATTGCCCGGTCGGCCGGTGGGTGGCCGGCCAGCGGGTCCAGAATCAACGGACGCGATTTCGCGAGGACCGCCGCTTCGTCGCCCACAGTGAAAATGGTTCCAATGCGCCGGCCTTCCCTGCCCTCGCGCGCGATCTCCACGGCAAGTTCGATCAACGGCTCAAGAATCGCCGGATCAAACGGCGGCAACTGGCACAGAATGCTTTCAAACATGAAGCGCGCTCATTCCACCACCTTGGCGTGCTTCACGCCGTGCGAGAAATCGAATGCAATTTCGTCGACATAGCACCATCCCCACTCCTCGCCCTGTTCGATGGAGCGCATGATGGGATGCGCGGTCTCGTGATAATGCTTCGTGGCGTGCTTGTTCTTCGAGGAATCGCAACAGCCGATGTTGCCGCAGATAAGGCACAGGCGCAGATGCACCCACCGGTCGCCAAGCTTGACGCATTCTTCGCAAACGAGCTTCCCGGGTTTTAGATCCTTCGCCTGTCCCAGATGTTCGCAGGCCGTCATTGAGTCTCTCCTCTCGGCGCCGTCGCGGCGCGCAGCCGAACCTGAAAACGAGTATCGCCCGGGCGCGATTCCACACGAATCTCGCCGCGATGTTTCTGGACGATTCGCCAAACCGTATCGAGCCCAAGGCCTGTTCCTTCGCCAACCGGTTTGGTTGTAAAAAACGGGTCGAAGATCTGATCGCGAATCTCTTCCGGAATGCCAGGCCCGTTGTCGCCGATCTCCACCAGCACGCGATCGAACTCGGCGGCAGTGCGTATGCGCAACTCGCCCTTCCCGTTCATGGCGTCGACGGCATTGTCGATGAGGTTCGTCCACACCTGATTGAGTTCGCTGCCCGATGCGCAAACACGGGGAACGCTGCGGTCGTACTCGCGAATCACGTTGATGCCGCTCTTGAGCCGGTACTTCAGCATGATCAGCGTGGACTCGATTCCCTTATGGACGTCCACCTCCTGCTCGGGCGCCTGATCCATCCACGAGTATTCCTTTATCGCGGCAACCAGTTCCGAGATCCGCCCCGTGCTGCTCTCTATCTCGCCGGTCAGGCGGCCAATAGTAAACGACGCCGTCAGGCGATTCAGGACATCCACCAGCGTCTCCTGATCGAACCGCGCGGCCAGTTCGTCCAGCGTGGCGATATCGCAAGAAGCATCCACCAGACCAGCGGCCAGATTCCACGGCTCGGGCACGTGATGCTTTTCAAGCCATGCGGTGATCTCGTCTACCCGGTCGCTTCGCTCCAGCGAATCCATGGCTACCTGAGGATGGTTTTTTTCCCAGTCGCATTCAAGCTGCGAAAGGTACACGCGGTCTTCCGTGCACAGGCCTCGCCCATCGAGATGCAAGCGTGAGCTTCGTGCCGCCTGAAATGCCTCGCGCAGATCGGACGCCGCGCGCCGTGCCGCCGCCGCGGGATTGTTCAACTCATGCGCCAGCCCCGCCGACAGTTTCCCCAGAGCCATCAGCTTGTCGCGCTGCTGATCGGCCTTAGTGTTTTCGCGGACGCGATCGGCCAGCATGCCCACCAGGCGCGGCCCTAGTTCCGGCATCCGCCGCAGCATTTCGTCGAATTTGTCGGTGTAAAGCATCGCCACCCGGCTGTGCACCGCCGCTCGCGTGGTCAGCGGAAAGTGCGTCAGCCGCGAATAGGGGAGCATACCCGTGATCTGTCCGGCCCGCGCACTGAAGCTGCGCGGTGCACTCTGGCGTTCGCCGCGGCCTGCTATTTCGCCTTCGAGGATGACGATCATCCGATCCGCGGGCGATCCCTCCGCAAGCAGTTGTTCGCCGGGCTGCAACTCAACAACGGTCATCTGCGAAGCCAGCCAGCGCAAACCGTCGTCCGGCAGATCTCCTAAAGCGGGGATGTATGGCAATGGACCCCTCGCCGACTCCGGAGGCCACTCGCTTGATTGACCCGCAGCGCACATCGCCCACCGCGAAAACACCGGGCCGGCTGGTTTCGAGCAACCCGGGGGGCCGGTCAAAGGTCCACGTCTTAGGCGGTTTGCCGTCGTGGATCAACGCATCGCCGGTCAGGATGAAGCCGCGCGCGTCGCGTTCGATGAATCCGTCCAGCCACTCGGTCCGCGGTTCCGCGCCGATAAAGACGAACATATAGCCGGCCGGAACCTTTTCCACGTTGCCCGTCTCCGCGCAGGTGATGGAAATCGCTTCCAGATGATCGTCCCCGTGCACCTCCGCCACCTGTTTGCCGCACTCAACGCGAATATTGGGTGTCTTCTCAATATCGTCGATGAGATATTTTGACATGGTGATGGAGAGCGATGCCCCGCGTACCAGCATCACCACCTCACGGGCGTATCGAGAAAAGTTCATGGCCGCCTGACCGGCCGAGTTCGCGCCGCCAACGATATACACGATCTCGTCACGGCACGATAGTGCTTCCGTTGCCGATACGCCGTAGTACACACCCGCACCGTTCAGCCGCTCCATACCGGGAACATTCAGCATGCGCCATTGCACGCCGGTGGCGATAAGCAAGGCCTGGCAGGACAGTTCGGATTTGTCGGCCAGCGTGATGACCTTGTAATTATCCTGGGCGCGGACGCCGATTGCCTCCTGCGGCGCCAGAATGTCGGCGCCAAACCGCCTCGCCTGAGTCACCGCGCGGCGCGTCAAATCGCTCCCGCTCACTCCCGACGGAAAACCCAGATAGTTCTCTATAAGGGAGCTCAGTCCGGCCTGCCCTCCCGGCGCTTCGCGCTCGACGATCACCGACTTCAGTCCTTCCGAAGCCCCATAAACAGCCGCCGCCAGTCCCGCCGGGCCGCCGCCGATGATCACGACATCGTAGTAGTCGGTGTCCGATCGCGTCCGCAGGCCCAGATGTTGCGCCACCTCCGCCACTGTGGGCTCGCAAAGCCGTGTCCCGTCCTCCAGAATCATCACCGGAAGCTTGCGCTCGTCGGCCGGCCCCAGCGAGTCCACCACGGACTTCACCTCCGCATCGCTGCCGGCGGCGGCCACGTCCAGCCAGCGATACGGAATCTGGTTCCGCTCTAGAAAATCGCGCAGCTCATGCGATCGCGCCGACCAGCGCGTGCCCACAACGCGGATGCCCTCGAAAGCCGGCCGGTAGTGCTGCTGCCATGCCTCCAGCAGATCGTCGAGCACTGGATAGAGGTTCTGCTCGGGCGGATCCCAGGGCTTCAGGAGGTAATGGTTCAGGCGGATCTCGTTGATCGCCCGAATCGCCGCCTCGGTGTCCGCGTAGGCGGTGAGCAGCACGCGCGCCGCATCGGGGAAATCCTTGATGGCGGCCGACAGGAACTCGACGCCGTTCATCTGCGGCATGCGGTGGTCCACCAGGAACAGTGCCACCGGTTCATTGCGCTGGCGGATTTTTGCCAGAAGCTCCAGCGCCGCCGGGCCGGACGGAGCAGTGATGATGCGGTAGCGGTCGCCGTAGTGCTTCCGCAGATCGCGCTCAATCGCTCTCAGGACATCCGCGTCGTCATCGACTGCAAGAATAGCGGGCTTCGCCATAGGCCGGGCTTGTTGGACGCGGCGACAGGGGCGGAGGCTTCAGAAAAGGTAAGGGGGGCCGGCCCCGTCGCTATGGGCGAGACTTGAGAAGTTGCTCTACGTCGCCCCGCCATGGAGAATCGCGACAACCTGCAGGGGTTTCGTCTCGGGCCGGTAGACGATCAGGTACGAGTAGATCGGAAAGAACTTCACCGGCTCCTCGGTCAGATCCCTGCGCCAGTGGCCTCCGCCAGGACTTCCGGCAAGATAGAGGATCTTATCGAGAATGCCGGATTCAATCCGGTAGGCCATCTCGAGCCCGGCATTTTCCTTGATATAGCTCCAAATCTGGACAAGGTCGCGCGCGGCTTCCGGCGCAAGAACGTAGCGGCCTTTCACTCAGGCTGGGCTTTCAGCTTTGCGAGATGGGTATCCAGTTTGTCTTCGGGAATGCCTTCACCCCGCCCAAGTTGATCGATCCCACGCCTGATTTTCGCGTTGATGGCGTCCTTGTTTTCCAGAAGCCAGCGATCCTGCTCTTCCTGCGTTTCGAGCAAGAGGCGCAACGCTTCCTCTGGGCTGGACGCGCCCTTCACCCGAATCTGCCGGTGGATTCGGGCTTCCAGGTCAGTATCGCGGATTTCGATGTTCATGAGCGGTTCGCTTACTCCCCCAGCATCTCCAGATACTTCGCTACCGCCTCGATCCCGCGATAGAAATTCGGCAGGTGGAACTTCTCGTTCGGCGCGTGCAGGTTGTCGTCCGGCAAGCCGAAGCCCATCATCACGCTGGGAATGCCGAGCGCGTCCAGGAACACACCCACAATCGGAATGGACCCGCCCGAGCGAATGTACACCGTGTCCTTGCCGAAGCTCTGCTTCATCGCCTCCGCGGACACGTGAATGAAGTGATTGTCCGGGTTCACCAGCGACGGCTCCGCCTGGTGGATCAACTTAAACTCGGCAGTCACGCCCTTCGGACACGCCGCCGCAATGGCCCCGCGAATCTGCTCGATGGCTTCTTCCGGCTTCTGATACGCCACCAGCCGCGTGCTGATCTTGGCCACGGCGCGCGCCGGAATCACCGTCTTGGCGCCTTCGCCGATGAACCCGCCCTTGATGCCGTGCACTTCGAATGTAGGCCGCGCCCAGGTGCGCTCGAAGACGTCGTACCCGGGCTCGCCGGTCAGCGATTTCGACCCGATCTCCTTCTCCAAATACTCGGCCTCGTTGAACGGCAGCCGCGCCCAGGCTTCCTTCTCCTTCGCGCTGGGAGGTTCCACTTTGTCGTAGAAACCAGGAATGTGGATGCGCCCGTCCCTGTCCTTCAGTGCGGTGATGATTTCCGCCAGGGCTTGCAGCGGATTCGGCGCAGCCCCGCCGTAAATGCCCGAGTGCAGATCCTGCCGCGCCCCCTGCACGTGGATCTCGCCGTACACCATGCCCCGCAGTCCAACGCAGAGCGTCGGCAGCTCAGGCGCGAACATCTCGGTATCGCAAATGATGGCAGCGTCGCTCTTCAGCAGCGGCGGCTTGCTCTTCACGAAGGCTTCGATGTGCTCGCCGCCCATCTCCTCCTCGCCTTCCAGCAGAAACTTCACGTTCACCGGAAGGCGCCCGTGCTGCTTCATCAGGCCATCCACGGCCTTGATCAGGATCAGCGTCTGGCCCTTGTCGTCCACCGCGCCCCGCGCGTAGATGTTGTCGTTGCGGATATCCGGTTCGAACGGCGGCGATTTCCATTCGTCGATCGGATCGGCTGGCTGCACGTCGTAATGGCCGTAGAGCAGAAGCGTCGGCTTGCCCTTGGCTCCCAGCCATTCGCCATACACCAGCGGGTTGCCTTCGCCCTCAATGAGGTGCGTGTTGTCCATGCCCGCCTTCTTCAGAAGCGCGAGCGCGAAATCGGCGGCCTTGCGGATGTCGTCTTTATGATCGGGGTCGGTGCTGATGCTCGGAATTCGCAGG
>JBEKFB010000029.1:0-21123 GCA_050013535.1 Bryobacteraceae bacterium
GTGGTTACCAAAGACAAGCTCGTTTCCATCATGCGGGCGGCCGGCCTCACCGAGACCGACATGCACCGCTTCCACGTCGAGTTCGAAAAATCGGCGCCGCAGGAGCACCAGGAGTTCCTGGAATTCCTGCACATTCCGGCAGACGAGGTAAAGACAATCCGCGAGTTCAGCCGCAAAAGCTGAGTTTGCGATATCGTGGAGACCGTGCGAGACTCGCGCCGTGTAGCGCTCAAGGCCGCGGCCGTGGCCTCTCTTCTTACGATTCTGGTTACGCAGATGGCGCTGGCCATCCGCCAGGAATCTTTAACGTGGGACGAAGACGATCACATCTTCGCGGGCTACATGTCCTGGAAAACTGGCGATTTTGGGCTGAATCCGGAACATCCTCCGCTGGTGAAACTGCTGGCCACGATTCCGATCCTGAACATACCGCTGCACGTTCCCGTGCTGCAGGGTCGCGATTTCAAGATTGAAGCGTTCCTCGACGGTAAGGACTTTCTCTCGAAGAACGGCGGCGATACCATGCTGTTCCGCGTCCGCATGGCCGCGGCGGTGCTGACGGTTTTGACGGCTTTGCTGGTGTTCTTTGCCGCCAACGAGATGTTTGGCGGGCTGGCCGGGTTCATCGCGCTGGCGCTCTTTGCATTCGATCCGAATCTGTTGGCCCACGGCGCGTTCGTCACCACCGACATGGGCCTGTCCTGTTTTCTCTTCGCGTCGGTTTACGCCTTCTATCGATATGTGAAGACGCCGTCACGATGGCGGCTCGTAGTCGCGGGTCTCGCGGCGGGCCTCGCTCTCGCGTCCAAACACACCGGCATTCTCGTGTTCCCGATGCTGTTCGCTCTCGCGCTCTGCGAAGTATTGCGAACGCGCGAGAGAAAACAAATCGTCCGAATGGCGGTCGTGCTGCTCGCGATCCTGGCGATTGCCATTACCGTTCTCTGGGCCTTCTACGGCTTCCGTTATTCCGCTCGGCCGGCGGGACTCGCGATGAACCCGCCCTTCTCGCAGTTCTCGCGCGGATTGCGGCCGCTCGATACTCTTTTCGTCACCACCTGCGCGCGCTGGCACCTGCTGCCCGAATCCTATCTTTACGGCCTCATCGACGTGCGAAAAATGGTCGACTGGTACCCGAGCTATATCTTCGGCAAAGTGTACCCGCATGGCGTCTGGTTTTACTTTCCGTCGGCATTCGCGATCAAATCCACGCTTGCCTTCCTCGCTCTGCTGGTCCTTGCTCTCGTGGCCATAACCACGCGAAAACTCACCGCCTGGCGCGAGATCCTGTTCCTGACCGTTCCGGCGGCGATTCATTTCGGTGTGGCGACATTTTCGACAATTAACATCGGGCTGCGCCACATTCTGCCGGTCTACGTGTTTCTCATTCCGCTGGTCGCGGGCGCCGCATGGATTTTCATCCGTAGCGATCTTCGCTGGGCGTGGGTGATCGGACTGCTGCTGGTAGCGCAAGCCGTTACGTCATTGCGAACTTTCCCCGCATATATCGCATACTCCAATGAACTGTGGGGAGGGCCGGCGAACACGTACAGGTACCTCAGCGATTCGAACGCCGATTGGGGTCAACAACTCAAAGCCACGAAGAAGTATCTCGACGGCCGCGGCGTTACCAATTGCTGGTTCGCCTATTTCGCCGAGGGGGTGGTGGATACCGATTACTACGGGATTCCCTGCAAGCCTCTGATCACCGCCGACACGCTCTGGGTAGACAAACAGGTGGAGATCCCACCCGTCATCGACGGGCCGGTGCTCATCAGCGTGGGCACACTAAGCGGGTTCGAGTTTGGCTCCGACGCCCTCAATCCGTATCGCCAGTTCAACCACGTCCGGCCAACGGCCTTGATCCAGGATGGCGTTCTGGTATTCGACGGGCGCTTCCGGGTCGCGCGGGCCTCGGCACTCAGCTTCGCGCAGAAATCCTGGGACCAGATGGCTGCGGGGAATTTCGATCAGGCGCTGGCGGAGGCAACCTCGGCCGTGGCCACCGATCCCGGATGCATTGATGCGGAAGAAGCTATGGGCGATGCTCAAGCGGCATTGCATCGTAACAGCGATGCGCGCATATCATGGCAGACGGCTCTGGCATTGGCGCAGAAGCTGGAGCACGGCGTGCGAGAAGGCAAAGTCAGCCGGATCGAACGGAAGCTGGCCGGTGGGTGATCGCCGCTACAGCCGGTCGAGCGCTTTGCGCGCGATCTTCTCGACTGCCGGCGAAACCCGCGTGGCGTCGCCGAAGCCAAGCACGGAGATCATGAGGTAGTCATAATCGCCGCGGATCACGTGAAGCTGCGTGCCCACGTCAGGCATGTCCAGAAACACCGCCCGCTTGCCGATTCCGGGGGCTTCACGCATCGTGGCGTTCGGGAAAGACGCCTTAAGATTTTTGATCTCCTCCGGGATGTCGAGCTTCGCCGCTGCGTGTTGCAGCACGACCGTCACTTCTCCACCTGCGCCTGTATAGCTGCACATCGTTCCCAGATCGGTGCGGCTCTCTTTGCCGTTCGATACGGTATGGCCGAGCGCGTCCTCAATGTCGGCCCTCGTCGCCGCGGTGCAAGCCGTTTCAGCACGCGCGGTGAAAGCCGGTTTGACCAGTGAGGTGGATGAACCAGCCGAAAACAGCACCAGGAGCGATAGCGAGGAGAGCGGCAGCATCCCATCCAATACACCGCCCGGACGGGTATGGGACAAGACAACCGCGAGTACCAGACGGTCTGGTACACCGGGCGCGGCCGGACACGGATTCTACTGGCTGGCCGGTTCGAAAGTGCCTGTTCGCACGACGCTTATGGTCATAGGCTTGGCCTGCGCATCCAGGGTTAGCTCGCCGAACACTTCTTCGTAAAGCGTCGCGTACTCAATCTGCTTTGTCGCGAGGGACACCCAGATCTGGCCCCAGTAATCGCTGCGACCAACCAATTCGAATCCCGAAGCCTTGACATCCAGCGTGTTGAACATGGCGCGATAGTCGATCACGGCGCAATCCCGGCCGTTGCGTTTGGAGGAGCCAGTAAGCACTAGTTGAAGGTCGTGATTACGGAACGTGCCAGCGCCGGCGAGATCCACATCGTTGGTTCCGGGGGCATGGTACGTTTCGCCCGGCTTCAGAAGGTCCAGCTTGCCGGCAAAACCCTCCAACATCTGCGTGTCCCAAACAAAGTTGCGTTGCTGCATGGCCATCGGCGGGAACCCATGGAAGAAGTCCGGCTTGGTCATGCTGAGGGCGGCGTCGGCATGAGCGTAGCTGAAGCCCTCCATGAAACCTTGCTTCGTCTCGGGACCGAAGTCGTCCGACCAACCGCTTGCGCTGGCCATCATCACGTCCGTCCAGCGCACGGCGTCGTCCGGCAGCCAGCGCGTGTACGTCGCCGAGTAGCGCTGTCGGCCTGTCAGATGTCCCTTCACGTCAAGGTTGTAATAGGTACAGGTGAATCGCCAAGATTGTGGAGCGGCCTGTGCAACAACGGCGGTGAGAACGAACGTCGCAATAATAGCGAGTGTTTTCATGCCTGAAGTATATAGAAATCTACGAACCCATCACCCCCCGCTGCTATCCTGAAAGCATTCCCTCAGAAATGAGCGCTATCACATCCGATCTGGTCGCCGCGCACCAGCTCACCGACAACGAATACCGCAAGATCGTCTCGCTGCTTGGGCGGGAGCCGACCTACACCGAACTGGGCATTTTCAGCGTGATGTGGAGCGAGCATTGCTCCTACAAGAGTTCGCGCCTGCACCTGAAGAAGCTGCCCACCGCGAGCAAGCTTGTATTGCAGGGGCCGGGCGAAAACGCCGGCATCATCGACATAGGCGACGGCTGGGCCATCGCGTTCAAAATCGAATCACACAATCATCCCAGTTTCATTGAACCGTTCCAGGGGGCGGCCACCGGTGTTGGCGGCATCCTGCGAGACATTTTCACCATGGGCGCCAGACCCATCGCGGTGATGGACGCGCTGCGCTTCGGGTCGCTCGATGTCGCCCGCAACCGGCGGATCCTCGAGGGTGTGGTCTCCGGCATCGCGCATTACGGGAATTGTTTCGGCGTACCGACAGTGGGCGGCGAGACCGTTTTCGAGCCATGCTACAACGGCAATCCGCTGGTGAACGTGTTCGCGCTTGGCGTCTTCCGGCACGACGAGATCTTCTACGGGCGCGCGACGGGCATCGGCAATCCGGTGATTTATGTCGGCGCGAAGACCGGCCGAGATGGCATTCATGGCGCGTCGATGGCCTCCGCCGAGTTTACGGAATCTTCCATGGAGAAGCGGCCGAACGTGCAGGTGGGCGATCCGTTCATGGAGAAGCTCTTGCTCGAAGCCTGTCTGGAAGCCATGCACACCGGCGCCGTCGTTGGCATTCAGGACATGGGTGCTGCAGGGCTTACGTGTTCGACATGCGAAATGGGCAGCCGCGCGGAGACCGGTGTCGAGATTGATTTGCAGTACGTGCCTCAGCGCGAAACCGGTATGACGCCATACGACATCATGCTCTCGGAATCGCAGGAGCGCATGTTGCTGGTGGCCGACAAGGGCCGCGAGGCAGAAGTGTTCGCCGTTTTTCGCAAATGGGGACTCGACGCGGTGACCATCGGCCACGTCACTGACGACGGCAAACTGCGCGTGAAGGATCATGGCGTCGTTGTGGCGGAGATTTCCAATCGCGCGCTGGCCGACGAAGCGCCCGTTTACGACCGGCCCCATAACGTTGCGCCATATCGTCCCGCGCCAATGGACGGTCCGCCTTTGCCGGTGCGGAAAGATTTCACCGAAGATCTCCTGGCCATCATCGGCTCGCCCGATGTCTGCTCGAAGGATTGGATCTGGGAACAGTACGACTACAGCATTCGCACCAACACGCTGGCGGGACCGGGCGGCGATGCGGCCATCGTGCGCATTAAGGAAACCGGGACCTCCATCGCCATGTCGCTCGATGGCAACCAACGCTATACGGCTCTCTCGCCGCGTGAGGGCACAAAGCTGATTGTGGCCGAGTGCTGCCGCAATCTCGCCACCGTTGGCGCGCAGCCGGTGGCCGCAACCAACAATCTGAACTTCGGCAATCCCGAGCGGCCGGAGATCATGGCGCAGCTTGTGGAGTCGGTTGAAGGAATGGCCGAAGCGTGCCGATTCTTCGAGACGCCCATCACCGGCGGCAACGTCAGCCTGTACAACGAGACGCTCGGCGAAGCGATTTTTCCTTCCCCGGTCATGGGCATCGTGGGCCTGCTGAAGACTGCCTCACCGATCCCGATTGCGTTTCAGCATGCAGGCCGCACGCTGGTGCTACTGGGCGGCATCGGCACGGCGACGCATCAGCGATTCGGCGGGACGCAGTACGCCAAAGTGGTGATGGATGCAATGTGGGGATTGCCGCCGGAACTCGACATGGCATATGAGAAGCGGGTGCATGATGCCATGCGCGAGATTGCCGCGGAGGGCCTGGCGGAATCGGCTCACGACCTGAGCGACGGCGGCCTTGCAGTAGCGCTGGCGGAGTCTTCCTTCGGACCAGCGAACATCGGTGCACGGGTGGATCTCCACTCCGATCTCGCACCGCACTACCTGCTGTTCCACGAAGGGCCATCGCGCATTCTGATCTCAACGGCGAATGCGGATCGCGTGCAAAAGATCGGCGCCGCGCACAAAGTGGAAGCTCCGGTGGTGGGTGTTACCATCAAAGAAGAGTTACAAGTCCGCAACAATTCCGAGGTTCTTGTTCTGAGTAAAATCGCGGGCTTCAGAGAGCGGAACGGTAGTTCGCTGGCGAAGACACTTAGCAATTAAGAATGCGCACCTCCCCCCGAGGACCTGTTTACGATGTTCGATAAACTCCACGAGGAATGCGGCGTTTTCGCCATTTACGGCCATCGGGAAGCCTCCAACCTCACCTATCTCGGCCTCTACGCGCTGCAGCATCGCGGCCAGGAGAGCGCCGGCATCGTATCGAGCGACGGGCGCGACGTGTATTCGTACAAGAGCATGGGCCACGTCGCGGAGATCTTCACGCCTGAGCGGCTGGCTGAGCTACCTGGGCACCTTGCCATCGGCCACACGCGTTACTCCACCACCGGCGACAGCGCCCTGCTCAATGCTCAGCCGTTTTCGGTGGCCTGCAACAAGGGTCGCGTGGCGGTGGCGCACAACGGGAACATCACCAACGCGGCGGAGCTGCGGCGCGATCTCGAAGCCGACGGGTCGATTTTTCAGGGCACCAGCGACACTGAAGTAATCCTGCATCTTGTCGCACGTTCGCGGGAACGGACGCTGGCCGGTGCGTTGCGGGAAGCTCTGCTGCAGCTCGAAGGCGCTTTTTCGCTGGTGTTTCTGGCGCAGGACCGCATCATCATCGCCCGCGACCCGCATGGATTCCGGCCGCTTGCGCTGGGCCAGATGGAAACCGGCGGCCACACCACATACGTGTTCTCGTCGGAGACCTGCGCGTTCGATCTGATCGGCGCGACATATCTGAACGACGTGGAGCCGGGCGAGATGGTGATCGTCGGTCCCGAGGGCATGACCCGCGAGCGCTGGGCCCCGGCGAGCGACCTCGCCCATTGCGTGTTCGAGCACGTCTACTTCTCACGACCGGACTCAACCGTGTTCGGCCGTTCGGTGCAGGAATCGCGCGAGAATCTGGGACGTCTCCTGGCTCGCGAATATCCCGCAAACGCCGATATTGTGGTGCCGGTGCCCGACTCGGGGGTGCCCGCGGCCATTGGCTATGCCGCTGAGGCGAAGCTGCCATTCCGCCACGGATTGATCCGCAATCACTATGTTGGCCGCACTTTCATCGAGCCGTCGCAGGAGATTCGCGATTTCGGCGTGAAGCTGAAGCTAAACCCCGTGCGCCATTTGCTGGAAGGCAAGCGCGTGGTGCTGGTGGACGATTCCATTGTGCGCGGCACCACCAGCCGCAAGCTGGTCCGTATGGTGCGCAGCGCGGGGGCACGCGAAGTGCACATGCGCATCTCCTGCCCGCCCACCGTTTCGCCCTGCTTTTACGGCGTGGACACTCCATCGAAGAGCGAGCTGATCGCCGCTAACAACACCGTGGAAGAGATACGCCGCTTCGTGGAGGCCGATTCGCTCGGCTATCTCTCTCTGGGCAGCCTGAGCCAGGCCGTGGACGATCACGATGGCCGCTACTGCTACGCCTGCTATACCGGCAATTATCCGACCGAGCTGGTGCAGATCGAAGAGCTGGCAGCGGCGAAGCGCGCCCGCTAGCGGAAACAACAGTGACACTGGACGCGGCGGTTCAACTGCGTACAGCGACGCTCGACGATACCGAGGCAATCCGGCAACTGCACGAACGCAACGGGCTGGGAGTGTTGGACAGCGTCTCGTGGCGAGGCCTGTGGGATGGCTATCCGTTCGCCTCCGAGTACCGCGATATCGCCATCGGATGGGTCCTCGAAGCCGGGGACGGCTCGCTGGTGGGCGCGCTGGGAAATGTTCACATGCTTTACGATCTGGACGGGCGCGCGCTCAAGGGCGTGATCGCGACGGCCTGGGCCGTGGATCGGGATTATCGCGGAAGGTCGCTGCAGCTGATGACGGCGTTTCTGAAACAAGGTGGCATCGATCTTTGGTTGAACGGGAGCGCCAACCCCACGGCATCGCGCGTGATGGAAGCGATGAAGCTGTCGCGCATTCCGGTTGCCGGTTACGACGTTCCCTGCTTCTGGGCGGCGAGTCCGCGTAGATTCGCGAAAGCCGCAATGACGCGCAAATCGGTGCCGGGAGCGGGCGTTCTGTCGTGGCCGGCGGGAATGGTGCTCGGCACGCAAGATATCGTTCGACGCAGCGGCCGGGGGCGGATAACGTCCGCGGTTAGCCGAATCGACAGCTTCGACGATCGCTTCGACTCCTTCTGGCTGAGACTCCGCAAGGGCCCTTCACGTCTGCGCGCTGTGCGAACGAGGGCGGCTCTGGAGTGGAGATTTGGCGCACAGCACCGCGCTGCACAGGCGAGGATTATCGTCGCCAGGGATGGCGCATCGCTTTCCGGCTATGCGGTCCTGCTGCGCCGCCAAAGCCCCGAGCTGGGCATGGAACTTTATGACATCGCCGACCTGCAGGCGTTGCGTGACGATCCTGCCATCGCCCGCGATTTGCTGCTCGCATCCATTGGCGTCGCGCGCGAAGAAAAGGTGGACGCGGTCAAGATCATGACGGGGGCTCCGTTCCGCCGCCGCGCCGTTGATGAGCTGAAGCCCTACACGTACCGTCTGCCGTTCTGGCAATTGTTCTACAAAGCGGAATCAGTGGAGTTGCAATCCGCGCTGGCGAACGCCGACGCGTGGGATTTTTCGCTGTTCGACACATTCTGATCCGCTCACAATTCGACCTCGTGTGAGCGGCTGAATCTGACCGGTCACGCCATCGCGCGTTGACCCTTGGCCTCGTTTTCGCTCGCATGGACGCGGCCCACCAGTTCGATATATTCCTCGCGGGGTATCTCAAAAAATCGCTCCGCATACCGGCATTGGCCGGCGCCCAGCATACGCGCATTAAACATGTTCAGGCCCACCGTGCTGTTTGTATAATCCAAAGCCGAGTTGGCGAAGTGAAAACAGCGAAGCGCCTCGATTTTCTGCTCCATAACCTCATCGATAACGGCCACGACATTGGGGATACAGAAACCCCACACCTCATAGCAGAAGATGCGCACCCTCGACGGGATTTCCCGCAGCGCCGCCGACAGAATGTAATTGGCGGTTCGGTGGTCGGGGTGGCCGTCCAGTACAAACGGCACAAACACGGCGTCGACTCTAAGCCGCAGCAGGAGATCCAACATTTCGGCAACTTGTGACGCGTCGGCAGAGAGAACTGGGTGATTCAGAAAGACGGGCACAGGCACGCCCATGACGGCGGCAGCCTGCCGGGATTCTTCATTACGTCTCTCGTTCAGCGCCTGGCGTGTCACACCCACGGCCTCGAACTCACCCGCGCCGTCCTGCAGTACGACGATGGAAGCCGCGGATCCACTACGCGCCTGAAGCGCCAGCGCTCCTCCGCATCCGATCACTTCATCGTCCTGGTGCGGAGCCACCACCAGCATCGACTTCCCGAATGGAGCCCGGATCGGAATAGCGCGCACAAAACCGGAGAAGTAGTCGGTCTGAGACGCCAGCGCGAGCATGCGCAGATCGATATCGCCCAGCGACGCCCGCAAGAAGAGCTTGAACTGTTTGCGCCCAATGAATAATGGAATCGCGCTGCGGTAAATCTGACGCAGGTAGCTGCGAATCATAGCTCGCCCCGGCAAGTGCCACAAGTTTATCCTGGATCACGCCACCGGCATCCAGCTGCGGAACCGGGAGCGCTGGTCCCAGGTGTTGCCCGCGGACGCGTAATCGCATAGAGCAAGGCCGGCACCCGTCGCAAGGGCGATTTCCACGCCGGTTGGCGGCGTAATTTCTTTGAGCGAGACTATGCCGTCCTCACCCGGGCCGAGCTGGACAGGGTCGTCGATGCCACCCACGGTGAACCGGGCATCGCGCACCAGGGCAATCGGACCGCGTACCACTGCGGCGTACTGTTTGCTCCTGTCCGAGGAGCGGACAACCCGGGCACGCAGATCGAGGCTCAGCTTGACGGTGTCCCCGGGATTCCAGCGCTTCTCAATCACGGCCCATGCCCCGGGATGCACGTCGTTTACAGCAACCCCGTTCACCCAGGCGCGGCTCTCCCCACTCCATTGCGGAATGCGCAGGCGCAACACAAAAGACGCGGGCTGCGCTGGCTGAACCACGATGTCCACATCCCCGGATTTTGGATAATCGGTTTGCATCTCAATGCGGCACGGCGTGCCCGATGGAAGCCGGAAACTCCACACGCCCTCTGAATAGAGGCTGATCGCCGGTCCTTTCGCGCCCTGCATCACCGCGACCTCGGGAATCAGCATCATTGCCCGCGGGCCATTCGCGTTGCAGCAATTCAGTTCCATCCCGCACTGCGGCGGCCCGAGCGACCGGACGCCTTCGAGCGAACTGTACTGCGCAAACGACGAACCGTCGGGAGGCATCGCGCCAGCGAGCGCGTTGTAAGCCGTTTTCTCGATTTCATCCGCGTACCGTGGGTCCCCGGTGACTCGGAGCAGATTAGAACAGAGCTGCATCCAGCTCATGCCGACACAAGTTTCCATTGACCGCGCGCGCGGCTCCACCTGCAGCGCCCGGCCGCCGTACCAGCATTCTTCCGCCGAGCCAGAGCCGGCGATATTGATCTCGGTGTCCCGTATGCTTTCGAAGGTCCGAGTCGTGGCATCCAGCGCGGGCGCCCAGCCCGTTTCGCGGTACAGCTCGAGCAGACCGGTGTAGCAGGACATCATCTCATACGCCTTCTCGCCGTTCTCCCACGACCACCATTTCTTCGGCGGCGGAAACCGCTGGCCCACCGGAATCCCGTCGAGTGCCTTATCCACCAGGTGGGGTCCGCGCGCGGAGGACCAGCGTTCCACAATGTATTCGCCGAATCGCAGGTAGCGCTCATCGCCGGTGTGCTGATAGAGCCGCACGATCGGCTCCAGCACCGAACTGGCTGGCATGCCCCGGTACAGACCCAGCGTGACGATATCGCTCGCAAGCGGTCCCACTTCGCGCAACAATCCGTCGGCCAGACGGCGTGCGCCGTTCAGACAGGCCAAGTCGCCAGAGAGATCATAGGCGGCGAGAAGTCCCAGGAGCGTGTATTTGCGGCCCCACACATCCCATCCCTGAAGATGGCTGCCGGATGAGTAGTTCCCAATGTAGCCGTCGGATGTTTGCGTCGCGAGTAGCTCATGCGCCGATTCGCGAAGCCGTTCGCGCCAAGCAACGTCGCCGGTGTATTCGCACGCCGCCGCAGCCGATGCGAACCATTTGCCCCAGAATTCGTTTTGCCAGCAGCTCCGCTCAGCGCGATGCCGAAATGGCTCTATGAGCTTGGCGGGGTTCTGGGCGAAGATGCGATTGCGGATGCATAGGTCCAGCTTCCGGCCGAGGGTTCCACCGAGCTTCACGCCGCTCAGCGGAATCGGGGAAAAAACGTCGGCGATTTTGCGGCGGCCGAGGCGGGCGGGAGTGCGGCACGCTTCTTCGGCGAGCAATCCGAGCAACCCGAGTGCCCGGCGGCGGCTAAGAAAATCGGTGAAGGACACCTCATTCCCTATTCTGCCCTGTTCCTGTTTGGCAAGGGTCCCACTGTGACTTGCGGCCTCTGCGCGCAAGCGGATTTCCGAGCGCCTGGACCGCGCTGACATTTCGATACTGACCGAGGTTCCGGTGCGGGGACACACAGCAGCCGCATTTTGCCGCCCATCTATAATGGTGGCAGTGCGCGCACCGCTCTGACGACGGCATACGCGCTCCCTCCGGAGGCTCCCTGGAAGACTCGATCATCATTCGTGGCGCTCGCGTCCACAATCTCAAGGACGTGTCGCTCGAAATCCCGCACGATCGGCTCACCGTAGTCACCGGTGTTTCCGGTTCCGGAAAATCCTCGCTGGTTTTCGATACCATCTACGCCGAAGGCCAGCGGCGCTACGTGGAATCCTTGTCGGCCTACGCGCGGCAATTCCTCGAGCGCATGGAAAAGCCCGACGTCGACGAAATCCTCGGCATCGCTCCGCCCATTGCCATCCGCCAGAAGAACACCACGCGCAACCCGCGCTCCACGGTGGCCACGGCAACTGAGATTCACGATTTTCTCCGCCTCCTGTTCGCGCGCGCCGGCCACAGCTACTGCCCGAAATGCGGCGATCGCGTGCAGCGCGATACCGTCGATCACGTGGCTGCCGGGATGCTCGAGCAGCCGGAAGGTTCCCGCTGGTACGTGCTGTTCCCGGTCATCGCCGCAATGAAAACGACCGACGCCATGCGCGACCGCTTGTTCGAACTCCGGCGCGGCGGCTTCAATCGCCTCTTCCAGAACGGCTCAATCTACGAGTTCTCGACGCCCGAATCGCTGATCGATATCGATTTCAACAAACCGGTCTTCGTTCTCGTGGACCGCCTCGCCATCGCACCCGATCTGCACCAGCGCATCGTTGACGCCGTGGAGATCGCTTTTCGCGAATCCGGCGAAGTGCTCTTCCAACAGCCGACGTTCGAAGCCGAGACCCTGCGCTTCTCCGAGAAGTTCTCGTGTAAACGCTGCGGTATCGAGCTGGCCATTCCCGAGCCGGGCTTGTTCAGCTTCAACAGCCCGACCGGCGCGTGCCCGCGTTGCCAGGGCTTCGGCAACACCATCGATTACGACATGGACCTGGTGGTTCCCGATAAATCGCTCTCCCTCTCCGAAGGCGCCGTCGACCCGTGGACCAAGCCTCAATACACGTGGTATCGCGAAACGGTCTTCGATGCCGCGGCCCGCAAAGCGAAGTTCCCGATGAAGTCGCCCTGGTGCGACCTGAGCCTCGAACAGCGCGAGTTTGTGCGAGATCACGTGCGCAGATTCTTCGCCGAGGTGGAAACGAAGAAGTATAAGGTGCATGTTCGCGTCTTCCTCAGCCGGTATCGAGGATACGCGGAATGCCCGGATTGCCACGGTGCGCGGCTGCGCAAAGAGGCCCTGAACATTCGCGTCGGCGGAAAAACCATCGCCGACGTCGCGCGCATGAACATCGCCGCAGTCTACGCGTTCTTCGAGGCGCTTACACTCGATCCCGAAGAACGCGCCGTGGCGGACAAGGTGCTCGTCGAGATTCGCCAGCGTCTACGCTTCCTGAATGACGTTGGGCTCGAATACCTGACGCTCGATCGCCTTTCGTCGACTCTTTCCGGCGGCGAGGCGCAGCGCATTCAGCTAGCCACCTGTCTGGGTTCGCGCCTCGTAGGCGCCTGCTACGTACTCGACGAGCCTTCCATCGGTTTGCACAGCCGCGACACCGGCCGGTTGATCCGCATTCTCGAAGAACTGCGTGAACTCGGCAACACTATCGTCGTCGTCGAGCACGATCCCGATGTGATGCGCGCGGCCGATCACATCGTCGACCTTGGTCCCGGCGCCGGCGAGTTGGGCGGCAAGATCGTCTTTGAAGGCTCTTATCGAGAGCTTCTGCAGAATCGCAATGGGTCCCTCACCGGGCGCTACCTCCGCGGCGAGTTGAAGACCTCGCATATGCTGAGCCGCCGTAAAGTGAATCCCCGCCGCGTGCTACGCTTCTTTGGCGCAAGCGCGCACAATCTGAAGAACCTGGACGTCACCATTCCGCTGAACATGATGGTAGCTGTCACCGGCGTTTCCGGCTCTGGCAAATCGACGCTGGTGCACGAGGTGATCTACAAGTCGCTGGAGCGCGGGTTGCGTGAGGGCCGTCCGGAAATGACCGAGGACTTCGAGGACGCCATCGAGAAGCTCACCTGCCGCCGCGTCGAAAATGCCGACCTGCTGCATCAGGTGGTGCTGGTCGACCAATCGCCCATCGGCCGCACGCCGCGCTCGAACCCGGTGACCTACATCAAGGCGTTCGACATCATTCGCAGCCTTTTCGCTTCCACGCCGGAAGCCGACCGCCGCGGCTACACGGCTGGCCATTTCTCCTTCAATATTCCCGGGGGCCGCTGTGAAACCTGTCAGGGTGACGGCACGGTAATGGTGGAGATGCAGTTTCTGGCCGATGTCGAACTGATCTGCGAGGAGTGCAAAGGAACGCGATTTAAGAGCGCCGTGCTGGAGGTCCGCTATAAAGGCCTGAACATTCACCAGGTGTTGCAGCTCACCGTGCGCGAAGCGATCTCGTTTTTCTCTGAAGTACCGAAGTTGGTGGACAAGCTCAAAGTTCTGGCCGACGTGGGCCTGGGTTACTTAAGACTGGGCCAATCGGCGACTACGCTCAGCGGCGGCGAAGCGCAACGGGTGAAGTTGGCCGGGCATTTGTGCCACGCGAGCTGCGATGGTACGCTGTTCATCTTCGACGAACCGACCACCGGACTGCATTTCGACGACATCGCCAAACTGCTCGATGCCTTCCAGCGGCTGATCCACAACGGCGGCAGCATCCTGATTATCGAGCACAATTTGGACGTTGTTCGCAGTGCCGACTGGATTATCGATCTTGGTCCCGAAGGCGGCGATCTTGGCGGGCGAATCGTCGCCCAGGGCACTCCGGAGCAGATTGCCGAGTGCAGGGCGTCTTACACCGGCCGGTATCTGAAGAAGGAACTGGTCGCGTCAGCCTAGCAACGAAATGACCATGGTAAGATGACCATGGTATGAAACAACAAATCGCAGCTGGTGAGTTCAAAGCTCGGTGTCTCCGTCTGCTCGACGAGGTGCAGCACAGCCGCAAAGAGATTCTCATCACGAAACGCGGCCGGCCCGTTGCCCGTCTTTTGCCGGCCGATACCGAGGCACCGGCCCTTCTGGGACGTATGAAGGGCTCTATTGAAATCCACGGCGATCTGATTGCATCCATCGGCGAGGTCTGGGATGCCGGCGAGTAATACCGGTTCGCCGCTGCTGCTGGACACCCATTACTGGATATGGCTGCAATCCGGCGATAGCAACCGCTTCAGTGCGGCAGACCTGGAGGCGATCGAACAGGCCTCCCGGGACGGCAATCTTCTGCTTTCAGTCATTTCCGTTTGGGAGGTGGGGATGCTTGAGGTGAAGGGGCGCATCCACCTCCGAACCTCGTGCGAGCATTGGGTGGCCGAGGCGCTGTCGACACCCGGTCTTGTGGTTGTGCCGATGACACCGGAGATCGCGCTGGAAAGTACTCGGCTTCCCGCGCCATTTCATGGCGATCCGGCCGACCGTATCATCGCCGCCACGGCCCGGAGATCCAGCGCTCGTCTGCTCACGAAGGATCGCAAGCTTCTGACCTACGGTCGGCGAGGCCACATAGCGGTTCTCTGACGTCGCTGGTCGCGCTCCCCTGATAATGCCGATGGAGTGCTCTCAGCGTGTAAGCTGAGAGCTTCGGAATGCAAGCCGACGCCATCAACGTGCCTGCCGACTATCTGCCCACGCTCGACGGTTGGCGCGCTGTGGCCATCTCGCTCGTGCTTTTCTGTCACCTGCAGCTTCCTGGCCAAGCCCTTTCCAGCCTGGCCCCATACGGCGCGATGGGTGTCCATCTGTTCTTCGCCATCAGCGGACTGTTGATCACCTGCCGGCTGCTCGAGGACACCCAGGGATCAGGATCGCTTCGCCTTGGTTCCTTCTACATCCGCCGTGCGTTTCGCATTCTTCCCCCCGCGTTTGCTTATCTGATCGCCCTATGCGGAATCGGATTCGGGCTGGGGCTGATTCCTCTCAACATCGGCCAGGTGATGGCCGCCGCTTTCTTTTATCGCAATTACTACACGCTGCCAGTGCCGCAGTCCTGGTACACCGGACATTATTGGTCGCTTTCGGTGGAGGAGCACTTCTATTTGTTATGGCCCGGGCTGCTGGCCCTTCTCGGCACACGACGCGGCCGCTGGACCGCTCCGGCGCTGGCATGCCTCTTCGAGGTATGGCGCGGCCTGGATACCCACTTCAACTGGATAGCGAGCATCGACCCGAGTCTGCGGGCCTTCCCCGAGCGAACCGACTACCGTATGGACGGACTGTTGTGGGGATGCACGGCCGCGTTCCTTTGGACCGACCCGCGAGTCCGCGAATGGCTGCGCGCACACAGCCGGAGCATCTGGGCCATCGCCGCCATCGCCGGGATCGTGCTGGCCCTGATTGTGAAGCCACCCGGTCTGGAAACAATGCTGGCCTTCCTGCTGCCGGTTCCTCTGCTGGTCACGGTGGCGAATCCGGGCAGTTGGCTGGGACGCCTGCTCGAATCCGGCGCAGCCAGGTGGTGGGGCCGGCTGTCTTACAGCGTCTATATTTGGCAGCAATTATTCCTGCATCCATATGGGCTGCCCTCGCCACTCGGGCTCGCGCAGCGGTTGCCGTGGAATCTGGCTCTGACGGTGCTTTGCGCGTCCGCCAGCTACTACCTTGTGGAGCGCCCTTTGAGACGCGTGGGACGCCGGATTGCCGAGCGCCACACGCGAGGCTCATACGCGGTACAGGCATCGTGACGGAAGAGCGGGGCTGTTTCGCCCGCCTACAATGGATACATGTGGCCCTTGCTGGCCCTCTTTTGTGGTCTTCCGGGCCTCTTGACTGATGCCTCTGCCGACGGATTGAAGGCGCTGGATGAGAGGCGCTACGACGCGGCCGTGGAGAGCTTCACGGCAGCAATCGAAGCCGACCCAAAGGACTACGCATCCCACTTCAACCTGGCGTTTTCGCTCGGCATGCTGCACCGCGATGCCGACGCAATCGTCGAGTATCGTAAAGCCCTCGATCTGAAGCCCGATCTCTACGAAGCGCAGTTGAACCTGGGCATCGTGCTGATCCGCGAGAAACAGCCGGCGGATGCCGCTGTGCTTCTCGACAAGGCCGCATCGAAGAAGCCGAAGGAGTTTCGGCCGGTTTACTACCTGGGAGAGGCGCTGCTGGCTGCGGGCAACCTCGACGCTTCGCAAAAGGCATTTCAGACCGCGACGGAACTGGATCCCAAATCCGCCTTCGCCGAATTGGGCCTCGCGCGCGCACTGGCGCGCCAAAACAAACTCGATGACGCCGCGCCGCACTTCCGAAAAGCCGCCGATCTCGATCCGGCGCGCCGTGATACCCTGCTTGAGCTCGCCTCCAATTACGAAGCAGCCGGCAAACCCGACGAGGCTGTCGCACTCTACTCCCAGTTTCCCGATGATCCCGCGGCGCAGGAGCACGCTGGCCAGCTTCTGCTGCAGGCCGCCCGCGCCGATGAGGCCATCCATCACTTTCAAGCGGCTGTGGCGCAATCGCCCACGGCCGCAAATCGGGCTGGTCTCATACAGGCATACCTCAAAACGCATCATCCCGAGCTCGCGCTCCCGCTCATCGACCAGCAACTCGCCGCCACCCCTGATGAGTACGATCTGGTGATGCTCAAGGGCGGTATCCTGCGCGACCAACGCAAGCTCGATCTGGCGGCGGCCCAGTTCCTGCAGGCCACAAAGCTCAAACCCGATGACTGGCGGCCGTGGAGCGAATTGGCCAGCGTGCTGGTGGTGGCCGACAACTATCTGCCCGGCCTCGCCGCGCTCGACCACGTTCGCGCGCTCAATGCGGAAAAGCCCGGGCACATGTTCCTGCGCGCCATCGTTCTCGACAAAATGCAGGAAATGCAACATTCCGGCAAGGCGCATCGCGAGGCCGCCCAAGGCGCACTGGAGAGCTATCAGCGCTTTCTGGACGCGAGCGGCGGCAAGGATCCCAACGACGAGTTCAAAGCCCGGCAAAGAATCCGTATCATTAAGCAGGAGCTCAACGGGCGATGAGAACCGCGGGCGTGTCTCTCACATTGCTGCTGGCGGGCATGGCTTACGCAAGCGACCTGGATGCCGTGAAAGCCGAACCCGATCCCAACAAGCGCGCCGAGCTCGCCGCCGACCAGGCAGACCGCGATCTGGACGCCGCGCGCACGGCATGGCAGGCTGGCGACTGGGACAAGACGCAGGCCGCCCTCAATCAGCTGAAGGAAGCAGCGGAACTCGCCGGCGCGTCACTCGAACAAACGGACAAGCAACAGCAGCCGCGCAATAATAGGCATTACAAGACGGTGGAGATGAAACTGAGGAACCTGATCCGGCGCGTGGACGCATTTCGGCTCGAGGTCGATTACGATCAGCGCGACGCGGTGAATCAGGTGGAAACACGCCTGCAGGATCTTCACGAGAAGATTCTGGACGCGGTGATGACCAGGCGGAGGAAGAACGAATGAGATTCCCTACGATCATTGCAATGGCTGCCGCCGGAATCGCGCTCGCTGCGGCCACACCGTGCGCTTTGGCGCAGGATCGCGACTATCTCACCCCCGACGAAGTGCAGCAGGTGCGCGACGCCCAGGAACCGAACGCGCGGCTGCTTCTCTACGTAAAGTTTGCGCGCATGCGCATCGAGTACGTGAACCATCTTCTCGAGGATCGGAAACCGGGGCGCTCTATTCTTGTGCACGACACGCTGGAGGACTACACGAACATCATTGAGGCCATCGATACGGTCGCCGACGATGCGCTGCGCCGCAAGGTGGACATCACCGTGAGCATGAAAGCCGTGGCCGCCGCCGAAAAGGAAATGGCGGCCTCGCTGGAGAAAATCTCGGATAAACCGGCCGCCGACTTCCCGCGCTATCAATTCGTGTTGAGTGAGGCGCTCGACGCCACCCATGACAGCGCCGACCTGTCCGAAGAAGATCCCACCAAACGCGCCGCCGAGGTTACGGCCGAACAGAATCGCGAGAAGAAAGAACGCGAGTCGGTATTGACTCCCGAGGAGCTGAAGAAAAAGAAGGCGGAAGAGGCCGAGGCCCAGCAGAATCCGCCGCGCAAAGCCCCCACCCTGCTGAAGCCGGGTGAGACCGAGAAGGTGCAATCGCAATAACTTACGGATGATATGCCCTAAGGCGGATTGCCAGGAACTGGTCACCATTCGCCTGGGGGACTAAGGTTCAGAAGACATGAAACCGATATTGGATGTAGTTATGCAGTCTGACGCGGTCATCTGGGTGCTCCTGCCGGTGTTCATCTCGGTTGGGTCCATGCTGTTGTGTTACTTCATCATGTCGGCCCGGCTGGAGGTCGCGGTGTCCAAGGAGCGCGAGGCACTGGCGGAGACCAAGGCCACTCTGAAGGCTCACGAGGCCACCACCGTGGAAAAGGTGAAGGCGGCCGAAGAAGAGGCGCGGCGCAAATCGCTGGACGATTTCATGCAGGAGTTCCGCGTGGAAGAACGCCACTATATCCGTGAAAACAAGTCCCTTCTGATGCGCAAGAAGTCCGTGGTTCTGCAGGAGCGGCTCTATTTCAGGAACATTCCTCTCTCCAACTGGGTGGAGCACGAGATGACCATCGAAGAGGGTGGCGATCCGCAGCAGGTGACACGCGGCGTGTCGGTTTTCAGCACTCGCAGCCTGTCGAATGAGCAGTCCGGAAATGTCGCCCGATTGCTCGAAAAAGTGAACGAAGGCGACGCCAGGCCGCAGCCGGTTTCGCCGTTCCTCCAGGCAAGTTAATCTATCTCTCGAAGAACAGCATTCGGACGGAGATCAGCAGCAGGAACGCTCCGTAGATCCGCTTGATCAGGATCGGCTCCAGTCCGATAACGATCTTCGCCCCAAAATAGGCCCCCACAAACAGGCCGCAGGCTATCAGCAGAGCCCATCGCAGATTAATCAGGCCGGCGTGCCAGTATTCGAAAGCCCCGAGTAGCCCGACCGGAGGAATCAGTGCCGCCAGACTTGTTCCGGTGGCCGATTTGATGTCGGCGTGGAACAGGTACACCAAAGCGGGCACGATGATCAATCCTCCCCCGATCCCGAACATACCCGCGAAGACGCCGGCAACGAGTCCAATCCCAACGTATGGCAACCAAGTCATACGAAGCAGAGTATCAGGGCCGGCGGTATGTTATCATGGAAGACTCAAGGCGAGGGAACAACTCCCGCTATTTCTATCACTTAGGGTAATCCGCTGAACACTGTCGCCAAACTTATCGACCACACTCTGCTGCGTCCGGAAGCCACGTACGATCAGATCGTCACGCTGTGCCGGGAAGCGGTGCAGCACGAATTTGCCAGCGTGTGTGTGAATTCGTACTGGGTTCCCCTGGTGGCGGCCGAACTGGCGGCGACCCCGGTGAAGGTGTGCGCGGTGGCCGGATTTCCGTTGGGAGCTTCAGCGACCGAGGTCAAGGTGGCCGAGGCGGCTTACGCTCTGCGCTGTGGCGCGCAGGAAATCGATATGGTGATCAATGTCGGCGCGATGTGCGGGGGCGATTTCGCCACCGTGGGCAGCGACATCAGCGCGGTGGTGGATGTGTGCCATCGTGCGGGCGCCATTGTGAAGGTGATTCTGGAGACCGCGCTGCTGACCGATGGGCAGAAGGTGATGGCTTGCAAGCTGGCGGTGAAAGCGGGCGCGGATTTCGTGAAAACGTCCACGGGATTCGGCCCGCACGGCGCAACCGTTGCGGACGTGCGCCTGATGCGCGAAGCGGTTGGGCCATCGATCGGCGTGAAGGCTTCGGGCGGTATCCGCACGCTTGAGGATCTGGAAGCCATGCTGGCCGCTGGTGCGACGCGCATCGGAACCAGCGCCGGCGTGAAGCTGGTAGCGGCGGCACGCTAAGTGAGCGCACCGATGCCCATCCCTTCCGAGCCCGGTATTTTCCAGGAGCGCGCGGAACTTCTGGACTTCCTGCTCGAAGTGTCGACAGCAATGGCCGAGACACTCGATCTCGACCGCATTCTGAGCCAGCTTGCCGATTACGTGAAGGAAGTTGTGCCGTATGACCTGTTCGCCGTGCTGCTCTACAACGAGCGTGCGCACGGCCTGCGCATTCGGTACTCGATCGGACATCGCGAGGAGATTGTCAAGAACCTCCATGTGCCGTTGGGAGAAGGCATTACGGGTACAGCCGCAAAAATGCGGGCGCCCGTGCTGGTCCCCGATGTCCGCAGCGACGCGCGCTATTTGAACACAGTGGATGCCGTGCGGTCGGAGATGGCCGTGCCCATGGTGGCGCGCGGCAGGCTCGTCGGTGTTTTGGACGTGCAGTCCACACAAGCCGGCGCATGGAACGAACGGCACCGATCGTTTCTGGCCCTGCTTGCCAGCCGCGTAGCGGTGTCCATCGACAACGCTCGCCTGTACCGGCGCGTGGAGCGCAACAATCGCACGCTGCGGACGCTGGCGCATTTGTCGCAGGAATTCAGCTCGATTCTGGCGCTGGATGAATTGCTGGGCCGTATCGCGGAAACAGTCCACGGGCTGATTAATTTTGACGCCTTCAGCATCATGTTGCTGGATGCCGAGCGCCGTCTGTTGCGGCATCGTTTCAGCCAGCGCTACGACCAGCGCGTAAACCTGGACAACATACCGCTGGGCAAGGGAATCACCGGTGCAGCGGCCGAATCGCGACTGCCCGTGCGCGTGGCGGACACGCTGGCCGACCCGCGCTACATCGCTTCACACCCGGATATTCGTTCGGAAATGGCCATTCCGCTGATCGTGCAGGACCGCGTGGTGGGCGTGATGGATATGGAAAGCGAGCGCATGGGCTTCTTCACCGAAGAACATGCGCG
>JBEKFB010000030.1:0-21004 GCA_050013535.1 Bryobacteraceae bacterium
GGTAGGGTAACCTCCTCCGACAGTGGCGGTGTCATTTCGCCACCGGCGGGAATCACGGTAAAGACATCGTTTTTCGGATCCACCGGACTGTCCGGACTGACGTCGGCCGGAAGGCGCTTCATTTCCTTGAAGGCTGGCTGGAGCAAACTGAACCGCGGTTTGAATACCTTCATCTCTTCTGGCTTGAGCCCCGTGTAGATGGTTCTTTCTCGCTGGAGAGGCAGAATCAGAGGGCGGGTTCCGGGGTTGTGATACGAAACCTTGACGTGGAGCTTAAGCACCAGGTATGCAGGCGGCAGACGTTCGGGATTGTTGCCGCGCACGCGGTCGAAGCAGTAGCTTGCTTCGGCATTCGATGCGACGGCTGTTGGGCCGGCTACACCCGAGTCCCGAGGCGCCGCGTCCTGAGCGGGACAAAGGCCGGCGAACGCGAGTGCGCTCACGTGCACGATTGCGAGTTTTGTAGGGACCATCAGCTTTCAAGTGTATCGAGGAATGGAGACAGATCTGCAACTTACGATGTAATGTTTGGTTGCGGTGCGGGACTACCTGATCGAGAGCCATGACTGAGGCCGCTGCGCGCGAGACTTTCCTGAGGCTCATGGAAGAGTTCCAAGGGGCGCTGGCTCGGCTGGCTTCCGCGTATCTCAGCGATTCCGCTGACCGCGACGACCTGGTGCAGGAGATTGCCACGGCCATCTGGCAGGCCATTCCTCGTTTTCGCGGCGAATCCAGCGAACGCACGTGGTTGTACAGGATCGCCCACAACACAGCGATCACCAGAGCGGCGCGGGTGCGGCGGAGAGCGCGGAGCGAGGCGGCGCTCGACCATGATCATGTGGCTGGCGCGGCGGGCGTGGACGAGCGTCTGATCCGGCAGCAACGGCGGCAGATTCTGATGGCGCTTATCCGCGAACTGCCGGACGCCGACCGTCAGGCGATGACGTTGCACCTGGAAGGTCTCAGTCATGGCGAGATCGGCGAAGTGACCGGAGCGACGCCGGGGGCCATTGCTACCCGGCTCTCGCGCATCCGAGAAAGGCTGACCCATGAACTCCAACGATGAACTTCGGGATCTGTGGCAGCAGCCAGCGGGCGATCCCGCCAGAACAGGAGAAGACATGTTGACACTCGTAATTGAAAAGACCCGAAAGATGGACCGCCAGATCGCCATCCGCAATACGCGGGAATGCCTGGCGGCGGCGGCGGTGACGATATTCTTCGGGTGGTTCGCCTGGCGGGCACCCGGATCCATCGAACGCATTGGCTGGACGATTACCGCGCTGAGCGGGATCTGGATCGCGTTCTACATTCTGCGGTTCGGCAAGGGGCCGGGACAACCGGATCGCACGGCGAGCGTGATGGCGTACTCATCACTGCTGGCGGAGAATTACGACCGGCAGATTCGTCTGCTGCGTAACGTGAAGTATTGGTATCTGCTGCCCATCTGGGTGGGCATGGCGATAGGGATGGTGGGAGCTTCACTGCGGACACACGAGCAGGCGTGGGTGCTGGCCGTGAAACTCAGCTCGGTCACCGCCACGTTCGCGTTCATTTGGGCACTGAATGAGTGGTGGGGCGTGCGCTATTTGAGGCGGCTCAAGGAACAACTACCGCGAAATAATTGATAGGGCCAGCGCCTGAGCCAAGGCCTGGGCCGGTGCGGATAGCTTCGGTGATCCATTGTTTGGCGCGGCGGACAGCGTCGGGCAGGTCGCAGCCGAGGGCGAGTTCGGCGGCGATAGCGGCTGAATAGGCGCAACCGGTGCCGTGAGTGTGGCGGGTGTCGATCCGATCGGCGGGGAACTCGAACCACCGGCCTTCAAAGAGCAGAATGTCGAACGCGGTTCCGGGCAGATGGCCACCCTTCACCAGCACGGCCTTCGCGCCCAGAGCCGCGATTTGTTCAGCCGCGAGGCGCATGCCGTCAACATCGCTTACGGCGAGACCGCTCAGCGCGGACGCCTCTTGCAGGTTCGGCGTGATCAGCGTAGCAAGTGGGAGCAGCTCGTCGCGCAAGGCATCTTCGGCGAGCAGTGGTGTTCCGTGGGTGCTCATCAACACAGGATCAACCACCAGCGGGAATTTGAACTCGCGAGCCAGTTCCGCGACAGCATGTACGTTGGCCGCCGAGCCCAACGCCCCGGTCTTCACCACCGCAGGGGGAATGTCCTCGACCACTGCGCGAATCTGGTTGATGACCAACTGCGGCGACAGCGATTCCAAGCGCTCGACGCGCGTGGTGTTCTGCACGGTGACGGTGGCGATCACCGCCTCGCCGTAAACGCCGAACTGATGGAAGGTCTTGAGATCGGCCTGAATCCCGGCTCCGCCACTCGGGTCGGAACCCGCGATGGTGAGGGCGATCGGAATACGGCCGGCCATGGCGGCGGCTACTTCATCAGCGTCGGCGCGGGCGCTTCGGGCTTGCCGAAGTAAGCCTCATCAATGGTGATCGGCGTCCGCGTCCTGATCTTTTCGACGTAGTCCTTCTCAAGCTGCGGCTTCAACTGGCGCTCGATATCCACTTTGGCTTCATCGAGGGGCTTCAGTTTATGGTCGGTGACCAGGATGAGATGGTAGCCGAAAATTGTTTTCACCGGATCGGTGACTTTGCCGACCTCGGCGTCGAAGGCAGCTTTTTCAAATTCCGGCATCATGCTGCCGCGTTTGAAAACCGGGAGCAGGCCGCCGTTCTTGGCCGAGCCCGTGTCGTCGGATTCGGCTTTGGCGAGGGCCGCGAAATCGGCGCCGGCATCGAGCTGCTTCTTGAGGTCCTGCGCCTTTGCCAGAGCTTCCTCGGCAGTGAGATCCTTCTGGCCGGGGCGGATCGGAACTTTGGCGCCGTGTACGCGAATCAGAATATGCCGGGCCGTCACCTCGTCGAACTGCGCCTGGTGTTTGTCGTAATAATCCTTGAGCGTGGCGTCATCGAGCGGCTTGCTGGCGACTTCTTTGGTTACCAGATCGTTGGCCAGCCACTGATCGGTCACGATGTCGATGTTTTCTTTGGCGTACGGCGTCTGGTCGAGAGCCTGACGGCGCGCCTCGGCGGCCAGCGTGATGACACTGGCGACGCCGACGGCCATCTTGCGCCGGTCGGTCTGCGACATCTTCTCGGCCATGCCTTTCTGAATCAGCAGCTCGAACTGAGCGCGAGTGAATTTCTGATCGCCAATGACGAGGACCACCTGATCGGGAGGAATCATCGTGGACGGCACCGTGGCCGGAGCGGGGGTCGCGGGAGCGGCCAGCGACGGGGGCGCAGCCGAGGGAGCCGCGGGCGGTGGATTCTGAGCGAGCAGGGCCAGCGGCAGCAGGGTGGAACAAAACAGAGACAGCTTCATGGTTGTTGTTTTTCGGAAATGGCTACAGCCGCCCGCGCACGGAAGACCGACGCCAGTGTGTTTTCGGTACTTCTCAGGATAGCATTGGGGGGAAACGCGGCTGCGCCGCGTGTCCGTGCGCCAGACTGACCCGGTCAATCCACGGGCAGCAGCGACGTGGTGGTGACGCCCGCAGGATTAGTGAACTTCACCTGAACGGTGGCCACCTGGGTGATGTCGCCGGTAACCGGGAACGTCGCCTGCAGATTGAACGTGCCGCCCGCCTGCGGATTGGCCTGGTAATAACTCGCGAAGGCGTTGGCTACGTTCGATTGAATTAATCCGGGCGGAATGGCTTTGCCGGTGGTATCGAAGAACGTGAAGGCCAGCGCGGATGCCGCGTGTGTGTTGTCGAAGCCGGAGAGGCTGAGCAGGATGGAATCGGTTGCGGCAACGGCGGTCGAAAGATCGAGCGAAATGAGAGCTGGCGCGATGGTGCTGGATGTGCTCGTCGTCACACCACTGACGGTGAGATTCAGCGTGAGCGTGATGGTGCCTGCCGTCGTACCGGTTTGAAAAGTACACTGCGTCGCATTTCCCGCCTGAAATTGCACCGCGGTATCGCCGGGGCTCACTTCAACGCTCACCGTGCGACTACTGTTGGCCATGAACATGATGGCCGGATCGTCCGGCAAGCTGCCCGCGGGCTGGAACGATAGGGTCAGCGTGCCAACGTCCGATAGCGCCGCAGGGCTTGCAAGCGGAATCGACACCGTTGCCTGGTTACTGCTCAGATCGGCGTTTGAGGAGAGCTGCAGCGATAGATCAAGGGTCGTGACGGCCTGAGCGAAACCGACGCCCGTGAGGTTGTAGACAAGTCCGCTCACGGTAAGCGTGCCGGTTTCGGTATTGGGAATCGAGGGCGTGAACGAAATCGGAAGCGTCTGCACAGCGCCCGCGAGGACGGTTACCGGCCCCGTGGGCCCGAAGTCCTGTCCGGAGACTGTAGCAGTGACGGCGTTCGGGGTGGTGTTGTTCAGGGTGAGGGAAGTCTGGAGTGTGGTACCGACCTGGGTGCGGCCAATATAGATCTCAGCGCCGGGACAGTAGCTGTTGCCGCCACTGTCGGTGAGGGTGGGCGCGGCAACGCCGGTTGCGCTCAACGCCACGCTCAGGTTGTACACCGTGGAGGTGACGACATCGTTACCGGTGACGGTCAGTGTGGACGTTGCGGGACCCGGTCCTGTCGGCGTGAACGCAACATAGAACGCCTGCAGACTCTGACTGGCAACCTGGAACGGAGGCAGCGGGTACTGGCTGAGTACGATGGCCCCGTTCAAAGGCGCCACAGTGGTGACATCGATCGCGTTGGGGCCGATGTTGCGGAGGCGAACCTCCGGCGATGAGAGCGTCTGGCAAGCGGCCGCGGTTCCGATGTTGAACGAGCTACCCATCGGGGTTTCGGTATTCGATGATGGGTCGTATAGCGTTAGCTCAAGCTGCGCCAGCGCGGCGATTGGGAATATCGCGGCGGCAAGGAGCAGGCGCGCGGTCACCTTGTGACCTCCGGAAGCTCGAACACCGCGCCGGTGCTCAGGCGCAATGCGAGGTGGGCGGGCGGCTGACCGTTATCGATGAGAACCCAGTCGCTCCGGAGCGGCGTGAACTGCGCTGCCGTGCCGGAAAATGAGATGGCGCGCTCTACACCCTGCCCATTGCGCAGAACGAGCGCAGATTCACCTGCATACAAAACCGAGCCGTCATCGAAAAGCAGCGCGGGAGCAGTGACTCCGGGCAGGTTGGCGGAGAAGACCACGGCATCGTTCAAGACGGAAATATCAACGCGCCAGATCTCGGTCCCTCGCTGAACCAGAAAAGCCGCCGTCGACGAATCCGGTGCGGAGAGAGAGATAACGGTGCCGTTCAAAGCCGCGGCGTTCACTGACCTGGGTTGGAATCCCTGGCCATTCCACCGAAGCAGCTCGCCGGAATCCTGGAGCCATGCGAATGCGGGCGAGCCGGCCGATGTGAAGGCGAAGAGAGCCGATCCGGCTGCTGGCGTAGGTCGGCCGACGAGATCCCCGAGCGCGTCGTAAACGAGGATGGCGCGGGCTGTCTTTAGAATCGAATAGCTGCCTGAAGATGCAAAACTGACCCCGTCGGCGGCGATCTTCTCGCCGAGCCAGAAGTTGCCCGAAATGCCGAAGAGCGGTCGGACATTGCCAGCGGAATCGCGAACCGACCCGATGCGCGGCGGCGTCAGCCCCGATTGCGCCGAGGCAATCATGCCAGCAAGAGCAAGAACGGTCATGCACCGTGCCAACATTACTTTGTCCCCGTAATCACGATTACTGGCGTGCCGATTGACGGCGGCCCGGGGGCATTTGCGGCAGCGGGCGTGGACGAAGCTTTGCGTTCGCTGAGTGCCAGACCGCCCATGGCCGCCCCGCCCACTGCGGCGGCAATCAGCAGCCATCGTCCATAAGAATGCGCTGTGTGAAACTCGCCGCTTCCTCCCGACCCCGCCGACACTTTGTCGCTGAGATATTGCGAAACCTTGATTCCCGCGCGCGCCTGGCCCTTCGCGGCGGTGATGCGAACCTCGAACGGGCCGGCGGTGCGGTTCCATTTCATGCCCCAGACCGTGGCGCGGCCGTCAGGTTTCGTGGTGACGATCTCGGTGCGGAGTCCACTGGCGAAAGTTCCACCGGGTCCGTCATCGGGGAGAACAAAGCTGACCGCGGCGGAGTCCACGGGCTGTCCGGTTTCATCGGTCACCTGCACGGTGAGGCCGCGCGTGGCCCGCGATCCGGCGGCATAAACAGCACCGTCTCCCTCTACTACGCGGATCTGAATGATAGCGGCCGCCTGCAACGGGAGCACATGGACGACGGCCACCAACACGGTAGCGGCGGTAACGTACCTGTTATCTCTAAGGCCCACGCACGTAATCGTGGTTCGGCGAAGGGAATACTCTCAGGGCGATGTTATGATGGACTCGACTGGAGGTTCTCCGACGCATGGGTCTGTTTTCCGTACAGGAAATGGCCGTTGTTCTTCTTGTGGCCCTTGTCTTGTTCGGACCGAAAAAGCTTCCGGAACTAGCCCGGACCCTGGGCAAAGCGATCTCCGAATTCCGGCGGGCGCAGAACGAACTGAAGGCTACGCTGCAGCACCACATGAACGAGCTGGAAAAGGAAAGCGAGTCGATTCGCGACCTCACCCGCAGCTTCAACAACGATATCTACACGAACTACTACGATTCGAGTAGTTACAATTCACGAAGCTACGGTTCGTCGTCGTGGGATGCGCAGTCGAGCGGATCCACGCCGGCTTCGGCGCAACCGGCGATCGAAGCATCCGCCTCCCCTGCTGCCACAACCGAGGGTGCTCAGCCGGAATCGCCAGCCGACGCGAATGGGAATTACGTGGCCGTGAATGGGACGGTTGCTCGGGGGTTGCCATCGCCAGCGGAACCCGTTGTGCATGAGGAACCGCAGGATTCCCATTCGTCGGCAGCCAGCCACGTAGAGAGCTAACTTCTTCGAATCATGGATGACGATGGAACGCAGGGGCCTTCCTCGGCCGACAGTGGGGACGTGTCCGGCGGCGATATTCGCGCAAACGCACCCGCGCTGAGGGCCGGCGGCGGCTCGATTCTTCCTCCGGCGCCTCCAGCCCCTCCTGTCGGTGGCGAAGAAGAGGGCATGCTGCGCATGTCGTTTCTCGAGCACCTCGAGGAACTGCGCACTCGAATCATCCGCTCGCTCTACGGGCTGCTGACCGCATTCGTCGCCAGCGTATTTCTGGCGCGATATCTGTGGGAAGTCATCTCCGCGCCGGCCATCACCGCGTTGAAGCACCTCGGCGTGAATCCGCCGCGTCTGGTGATGATCCAGCCGTTGGAAGGCTTTTCCATCATCTGGATAAAGATGCCGCTGCTGGTGTCGGTGTTCCTGGCATCGCCGTGGATTCTGTACCAGGTGTGGGCGTTCATCGCACCCGGCCTTTACAAACGCGAACGGCGGATGGCCACGCCGTTCATCCTTACCACGGCGGGTCTCTTCATCCTCGGTGGCCTCTTCGCCTATTTCGTCGTCTTCCGCCTGGGCCTCGAGTTTCTGCTCGGGCTGGGGCTGGTGAACAACGTCCAGCCCATGGTCACCATCACTGAATACTTCGATCTCTTCGTTAACGTGACCCTTGGCGTGGCCATCGTCTTCGAGCTGCCGGTTCTGATCTTCTTTCTTACGCTGATCCGGGTGGCCTCGCCCCGGTTCCTGATGAGGCATTCCCGCTACGCCATCCTCGCAATCGTAATTGCGGCGGCCGCCATCACCCCGACGCCCGACGTGTTCAATCTCATGCTCTTCGCAATTCCCATGAATCTGCTTTATTTTCTGGGGGTGTTCGCCAGCTATCTCTTGGTGCTGCGGCGCGAGGGCAGGAGTTTTCCCTGGGCGAAGGTGCTAACCTGGTCACTGGCAGTACTGCTGGTACTGGCGGGCGCGGCTTATGGGGCCATGCGTCTGGGCTATAAAGTGGTCCCGCATTGGCCGTATCTGACCAGATAGAATTCAACCGATTGCCTCTGGATTTACCGGCAGTTTTGTAATAGTATTGTTCTCGGCTCCAGGCAGCTACAGCGCACGTTGAAGGCGCCGCGTCGCGCGGAGTCCGGGGATCGGGCTAATTCCATGGACATTTACAAGGCAATCCAGGATCTGATGCAGGAAAAGAAGAGGCTCGACGCTATCATCGCGTCTCTCGAAACGCGGTCCAATGGTGCGCCACGGGTGAAAGGCAGGCGGGGGCGTAAAGGCATGAGCGCTGAGGAACGCCAAGTCGTCTCGAAGCGCATGGCTGCTTACTGGGCCGCGCGGCGCGGAGCGATGGAGGCGTCTCCCGAACCCGTGGATCTGGGTGCGGAAACGGGGGTGATTCCCCCGCAAATGGAAGTGCCGCGTCCCGCGGCCAGCTTCGAGGCCTCAGCCTGATTCACGGCTTGATGCGGTGCAGTATCATGCCGGTGTCGGTGGCGGCGAACCACTCCGGCCCTGCGTTCGCAAGCATAATTCGGCGCGCCACGGCGCGGTAATCGACAGGGTCCTCCCGCAGCGACGCGAAATCCCCCCCGGTGAAGATGCGCACCTTGCCCGGCAGCGGCGAGTCAATCAGCTTTCCCTGAATCTGCACCGCCGCGATTGCTAACGAGCCGTCCGCGCCGGCGCTGAGATCCAAAATCCTTGCGCCGTCCAGATGCCAGACCGTGGTGCTCTCCCAGGCGGACCAGTTCCGTTCGATCACCTCCGAAAAGAGTTCGGAGGGCGACTCTGGCTCGAACACCAGCCAGCCGCGGTTGGCAGCGGGAAAGGCCGCCGTGATGAGTTTCCGGTACGAGCCCACAGAACCGCAGTTCCAGGAGTGGCCGCCATCGGATGACTGGCATGCGCACACCCCACCGTTCGACGCGCGCCGGTATTGCGCCGACTCCGGATCCATCCAGACCGGCAGCCCGCGATCACGATGGCCGCCTGCTTCGGCAAGCGCTATGCCATGGTGGGGATCGCTGAAATGGACGTATTCGAATGCGACCTCCGCGGGTGCGGCGGCCACCGCATTCGCCACATCCGGCAGCGCGGACCAATGCGCACCACCATCGGCGGTTTGCTCGAACAATCGTTTGTCGCCCACCAGCCAGCCGTGCTGCGCATCGGTGAAGAAGACGTGGAAATAGCCTCTACCGGATTGAACCTTTTTCCAGGTGGCCGCCGCGTCAACGGTGTTCCAGATACCGTGTTCTGTGACCATCCATCCGGTGGTGTCGTTGAGGAAGAACAGGGAGACGGGAAACTCGGCCGGCCTCGATGAACTCCAATGCGCCCCTCCGTCGCGGGTGATTATGGCATGTGGATACGGCGTCCCAGTGTTCTGTTCGATGGCGCCCGCAGCGATGCAGAACGTGGCGGAGGGGCAGGCGAAATCGGCGATGGAAAAATCGGCCTTCGCCTCGTCGAAGAAAAATGAACGCTGCCACGTTGGACCGGAATCGGCGGAGGACACAAGCGAAGGGAGTAAAGGGAATAGAAGAAGTACGGGGAGGTGGAAGCTTGTGCGCACTTCAGACCGTCGAGCCGGAAGTGAGCAAGGAAGCCACGCGCGATTCGTCCGCCGCGGCGGCTCGCGAGAGTTCCAGCAGACAGCCCACTTGTTCGCCAACGGTGGTGAGCAACTCCATCTCGCCGCCGTTATGGGCATGCGGATCGCGATGCTGGACGTTGATGACGCCCACTACGCCGTTTCGAAAAACGATGGGCGCGGAGAGGAACGCCTCGAACGTGTCTTCGGGAAGCTCGCTGAACAGCTTAAACCGGGGATCGTGATAGGCTTCGCGCGAAATGGCCAGCAGGCGCCGTTCACGCGCCACCCAGCCGGTGAGACCTTCGCTTAATTTCAGACGGACCTTGCCGATGGATTGAGGATGCGCGGCGTTGGACGCGCAGAGGACGAGCTCGTTGTTTTCGAGCAGGTAGAGCAGGCAGGAGTCGCACTCCATGAACTCCACCACGAGCTGAACCACCGAATCGAGAGATTGCTTGAGGGGAACGCCGCGGACCATGAAGCGGCTGATTTTTTGCACGAGGCGAAGCTGATGCTCCGCGCCCTCAAGGCGCTGTTCCAGCTCTCTGACGCGGTTCACGACGATCATTATCCCATGGCGCAACGGTTGAAAATCGGCCGCAAGGCGGCCTGAGATGCCGCCACGGGCTGGGACCCTGCATCCACATCGAACTAGTGGGTGATGCGGAAGCCGCTGTGCGTTTCCAGCGCGGCCTCCTGAAGTTCCATGCCGCGGACGTCCGCCATGCCGGGACCCTTGCGGAGATGGCCGGCGAGCTTATCGTGTTCGGCCTGCGATCCGATAGCGTACACCTCGACACTGCCGTCGTCGCGGTTGCGAACCCAGCCCTTCATCCCCAGGCTGTTGGCGGCATATTGCACGAAGTAGCGGTAACCCACGCCCTGCACGCGGCCATGGACGAGGTAGCGTCGAGCCATCTGCATTAGACTGAAACAGTATATTATGGCGTTTCCGATTCAGCGCATGCGGCGTACGCGCGCCAGCGCACAACTTCGATCGCTCGTTCGGGAGACCCGGCTTTCCCCGGAACAATTCATCCTGCCGCTGTTTGTGTGTCCAGGCGAAGGCGTACGCCGAGAGATCGGTTCCATGCCGGGGAACTATCAGCTTTCCATCGACGAGCTGGTGAAGGAATGCGCGGACGCCAGGCGATTGGGGATCGGCGGCGTGATCCTGTTCGGCATTCCCGAGGTGAAGGATGAGATGGCCTCCGGCGCGCACGCGGAGAGCGGCATCGTGCAGCGGGCCGTTGCCGGAATCAAGGAAGGCGTGAAAGATTTGCTGGTGATCACCGACGTATGCAATTGCGAGTACACCAGCCACGGGCACTGCGGTTACGTTGTCAACAACGATGTGGACAACGACACGACGCTGGAGTGGCTGGCGAAAACGGCGGTCTCGCATGCCCGCGCGGGCGCGGACGTGATCGCACCAAGCGACATGATGGACGGGCGCGTGGCGGCCATTCGAAAGGCGCTGGACGAGAACGGCTTCCCTTCCCTGCCAATCCTCGCGTACGCGGCAAAGTACGCTTCGGCGTTCTACGGGCCGTTCCGCGAGGCTGCGGAATCCACGCCACAGTTCGGCGACCGCCGCAGCTATCAGATGGACCCGGCAAACGCGCGTGAGGCGATGCGCGAGATTGAGCTCGATATCGAAGAGGGTGCGGACATGATCATGGTGAAACCGGCCATGCCCTACCTCGACATCGTCCGCATGGCGCGGGACCGTTTCCCGCTTCCGCTGGGCGCGTATCAGGTGAGCGGTGAATTCAGCATGCTGATCGCGGCCATCCGCAACGGATGGCTCGACCGGAACCGGGCCATTCTGGAATCGCTGACCAGCATCCGCCGCGCCGGCGCCGACTTCATTCTGACCTATTTCGCGAAGCAAGCGGCTCAGCTGCTGTGACGCCGGTTCCTCTGAGAGCGGTCATCTTCGATTACGGCAACGTATTGTCGCTCCCGCAGACGATGGACGACATTGCCGCCATGGGCCGTGTCGCGGACATCCCCGCAGAGAAGATGCACAGCCTGTACTGGCAATTCCGCCTGGCGTTCGACCGGGCGGATCTCGACGTGGCTTCGTATTGGAGCGCCGTGGCGAAGGGCGCGGGCCGCGACTTCGGCGAAGAGCAATTGAAAGAGATCATCCGCCTGGACAACGAAAGCTGGTCGCGGCCCGACCCCGTAATGCTGGGCTGGGCGGCCACGTTGCGCGCGGTCGGTATCAGAACCGGAATTCTTTCTAACATGCCTGTAACGTTGCGCCGGCATTTGACCGCCAATGCGGATTGGCTGCGTGGATTCAACGACTACACATACTCATGTGACGTGAATATGGTGAAACCAGAACCTGGCATCTATGCGCACGCTCTGAAGGGTCTGGGAGTTATCCCGGCCGAGGCGCTGTTTCTGGACGACCGCGAGCCAAATGTGCAGGCCGCGGGGCGCATGGGAATCCACGCCCTGCTGTTCCTCTCAGCGGAGCAGGCGAACCACGAACTCGACGGCCATTACGTGCTTCCCCGGATTGCGGTAACGTGAAGATTGCAGAAAACATTTGCGTCCTTCTCTGTTTGCCGATACAGTTAACATGATAACGCTCCGGTGATTGAGCCAGAGCGTCCACCATCATGAGCCGCACCATGGAGAGCCTGCCGTCCGGACGGACCGAGCAGGAAATTCAGACTCTTCTCGCGCGCAAGCTGGTCGCGTTGATCAACGAGCGCCAGCGGGAAATGACACGTGTTTCGCGTGTGCTGCACGACAGCATAGGCCAGGTGTTGAGCGCGGTGGGTCTGCAATTGGACGTGATGCGCATGGATTTCGAAAGCGCCGCGCCGGGGATTGTGGAACGCACCGCGGAGATCCAGCAGATGCTCGAAGTAGTGATTGGCGAACTGCGCGGCCTCAGCTACGAACTGAATCCATCCATTGTGGAGCGCGCCGGTTTGCAGTTTGCGCTGGATCGTTTGGTGGGCCGCTTTCGCGACCGTTATCCGGGAACGATGCGTCTATTCGTGGATTCCGCCGCGCGCGTGCCGGAGGGAGCGGCCGGAACGTTCTACAAGCTCACCGAGTTCGCTTTGGACAACGTAGTGGAACACTCGGCAAGTAGTTACGCGGAGGTTCTCGTCCGGCAGGTTCGCGATCGTTTCGTATTGGAGATTCGCGACAACGGCCATGGCTTCAACGTGCATGAGACCATCGAGACGGTTCAGGGAGGACTGGGACTGCTGTTGATGAAATATTACGCCTCGCTCGATGGGATGCGGCTGACCATTCACAGCCTCCCCGGCAAGGGTACGATTGTCAAAGCGAGTTGCCCGGTGCGGGGCGAGTAACTATGCCGTTTAACGTTCTTCTGGTGGACGACCACAAGATCATGCGCGACGGCATTCGCGCGATTCTGCGGCATAACGAGGAATTTGTCATCGTCGGCGAGGCCGAGAACGGTTCGGAAGCGGTGCAAATCTGCCGCCGCAAGAAGCCTGAGATCGTGCTGATGGACATCGGCCTGCCCGGCCTGAACGGGATCGAGGCGACGCAGGAGATCCTTCGGCACGTGCCGGAGACGCGCGTCATTATTTTGTCGATGTACGACGACGAGCACTCCGTAGTAAGCGCGATCCGGTCCGGCGCCCGAGCGTTCGTGTTGAAACGGGCCTCCGATAGCGACCTGGTGGACGCCCTGCGTACTGTGGCCAAGGGGGGGTCGTATCTCAGCCCGCAGGTTTCCGACAAGCTGCTGCATCGCATCCAACGCGGTGACCTGGAATCGAAGCAGGCGCCGTCCGCGTTGGATGGTCTCTCACCGCGTGAGCTACAGGTGCTGCGGCTGGTGGCAGAAGGGAAAACCAGCAAGGAAATCGCCGTGATGCTCGATCTTGGCCTGCAAACCGTGCGCAGCTACCGGAAAACCATGATGAAGAAGCTGGGCGTGAACAACGTCGCCGGCTTGACCCAGCTCGCGCTCTCGGCTGGCTTAACGCACTTCACCGCGGGCGAGGCTGCCGCGGGCGGCGAGTAATGGACACGCCCTGGGGGCCGCTGCCGGTCGCCGACGCTCACGTTCACTTCTTTTCGAATCGCTTCTTTGCATCATTGGCCGCCCAGAAAGGCATTTCGCTCGACGAGCTGAGTTCGCTGTTGGGTTGGCAAATTCCGGCAACCGACCCGGTGGCGCTCGCCGATTACTGGATCAACGAACTCGATCGATACGGAGTGCAGCGCGCGGCGATCATCGCAAGCGTTCCTGGCGATGAAGATTCGGTGATCGCGGCGTCTGGGCGGCATCCCGATCGATTCCTCGCCTACGCAATGGTGAATCCGTGTGCCGAGGACGCATGCGAACGAATCGCGCGCGCACTCGATTCGGGGTGCCTGAAAGGCCTTTGCTTTTTCCCGGCGATGCATCGCTACTCGATTCAGGACGACCGCGCAGTCGCTCTGATTGAATTGCTGGCGGCGCGCCGTGGGGTCGCGTTCGTGCATTGCGGCGTGCTGACCGTTGGCGTTCGCAGGAAGCTCGATCTGCCTTCGGAGTTCGACCTGCGTTTCTCGAATCCGGTGGACCTGCATGCCGTGGCGTTACGTTATCCCAACGTCCGGTTCGTTATCCCGCATTTCGGTGCAGGATACTTCCGTGAGGCGCTGATGGTGGCGGATCTGTGCCCCAATGTCTACATGGATACCTCCAGCTCCAACATGTGGATGCGCTACGAGCAGGATCCGATGGATTTGCGCGCGGTATTCCGCAGAGCTCTGGCCGTGGTGGGTCCGTCGCGGCTTTTGTTTGGAACCGATTCGTCGTTTTTCCCGCGCGGATGGCATCGTCAGATCTTCGAAACCCAAACGCGGGTTCTGTACGAACTCGGCGTGAGCGCCGATGATGCGCGCATGGTACTTCACGATAATCTCGCCGGCCTCTTTTCGTGAGAACGGTTCAGCGCGCGGCGCACTTCCTCACTTCACATGCAAATCATAAGGTCGGGATTGTGGAGAAGCCCGCGGCTCGTCCTGTTCGGTGCCAGTGCCGCGCCATTCGTATATCCCTCCGCGGGGAATCCGCGCGTTGCCGTTTTGATGCCCGGCTTTCGAGAGACAAAACAGATTCGGTACTTCAGCCGCCTGGACGAGGACGAAGTGGCACGGTTTGAGCCGGAAGTGCTGGCGGGAACTTCGGCACAATTACGCGAGATCGCTCTGACGGGATTGGCGGTATCCGTGCGCAAGGGAGTGGTCGTCTTCACGCAGGAAGGCGAAGCAGGGCCGACCGAATACGATCGCAACATATTCTGGGATGCCTTCGGCGTGCCGGCGTTCCAGCAATATCTGGATCGCGACAATCGATTAATCGCGACCGAATGCGACGCGCACGATGGTGTGCACGTCTACGGGCCGGTGCCACGGCGCGATGATTGGCGACTCGATGACACACCGTGCGGGTGCGGCAACACTCGCCCGCGCCTGACAATCGCGTCTGAGGTTGCGGGTGGAAAACTGAACCTGTGTCCGGATCAGCGATAGCGCACCTCCCGAACCTCAATGAAGGTCCGCGACGTGATCAGGATGATCGAAAAGGACGGTTGGGTTCTCAGAAGGACCCGCGGCGATCATTGGCAACTCGTCCATTCGGCTGATCGCCGAAGCTATCGAGTTCCACACCGAAGGAATGCGCCTCGATGGAGAGCCTGTTCCGGAACCTACGACCGCCACCGAATCTGTTGAGGTTCGGGCAGCATAACATCCGGCGAGAGCGGGGCCCGCTCCCGACCGGCCGCTATAATAAACGTCGAGAAGCCCGATCTGCGCAGCCCGGGGATGTGGCGGAACTGGCAGACGCACTGGATTTAGGTTCCAGCGGGGGCGACCCCATAGGAGTTCGACTCTCCTCATCCCCACCATCGCCCGTGGACCAGCTCTCGAACTGGCCACGATTCTCTTGCCGTCTCAATCCAAACGATACCCGGTGCGCGCGTGCACCTTCAGACCGGCCCGTGCGACCTTGACCTGTATTCTGCGCCACTGTCCCGACCTTCCAGCATCAACCGGGATGTAGCCGATGCTGTACCGGTTTCGCATGGCCGCGCCGATCCGCGCAGCGGCCTGGCGCATGTCTTCGTCGCTGCGCACCATGAATTGCAGACCGCCCGTGCGTTCGGCCAGCTCCTCCATCAACAGAAGCCCATGCTGCTCCTCCATGAGCTGCGACGCCTTCCGGTTGGCTGGCGGATTGAAGATGGAAATCGTGTAAATCTGCAAATCCGCTTCCATTGCGCGGTTCAGCAAGTCGCCCTGTGTATGACGGCTGTGGTTGTCCATCCCGTCCGAGATCACCACCAGCGCCCTGCGTGAGTGCGCGGCCGATCGGATGTGATCGAGCGACAACCCCACCGTATCCACAAGCGCCGTGTCGCCCCGCGCCTTTTCGTACGCCACCATGCTCAAAAGCTCATCCACGTCATTGGTGAATCCAAGCACCGATTTCGGATGCGTGGAGACGGTTTCCAGAAGCGCCTCGTCGCCGGGATTAGCCGACGCCGTAAGGGCTCGAAGGGCTTGCCGGGCACCCCCGAGCGACTCCTTCATGCTGCCGCTGAGGTCGAACACGACGCCGATGGATACCGGCTCCTCCTCAACGCTGAACGAACGGATTTTCTGGGCGACGCCGTCCTCCTTCACGCTGAAGGCGTCTCGAGGCAGACCGTTGACGATGGCGCCGTTCCGGTCAGTGACGGTGACCGGAACCATTACCAGGCTTGCGTCGGAGTGGAAAGCGGTATTATCTCCGGGCGTGGCAGTGTGTTGGGCGATTACGATAACTCGCGCGGGCAGGTTAATCGGCAGGATTGGTAGCAGCAGGCAAACAGCCACAAGCAGGAGCGGACGAGGCACATGCCGGGCGATCGCGGTCTTCGACATTGAAGCCATTGAGGAGCTCCTCGGCGGCATTGACCGCCGGATTCGAGAGTATGGTGTGCCGGAAACGGATTTTTCCTACCCCGCGACCGCACACGTTAGATTCGGGCGGAGGCCAAACGTTACGCGCTCAGGCGCTTTCGGACGGGCTCCGCAAGAGCGGCACGCTATCCTGAGTCTGTGAGAAGTCTGGGATTTCTGTTTGGCGTTCTTTTTCTCCTTGTTCTCCTTTCTATCGGACTATTGGTAGTTTTTTCGGAGGCCCCTCGGGTGGATTTGCCATCCTCGCTAACAGCGCTGGGGTCGGCCACGGCGGTCACGGTACAGGTCACGGACTCGCATGGTATCAGGAAAATCGACGCGTGGGTGGAACAGAACGGCGCCCGATACGACGTCTATGAGAAAACCCTTCCGGCTAGACGGTTCCTGTGGACGCGCCATGTTCCGCCATCGGCGTGGAGCTTCACCGCAGGCCTGAAGACCACACCGCAGTTGAAAGACGGTCCGGCACGCCTTGTGGCTGAGGTCACGTCCAACGATTTTCGCGGCGCCAATGCCTCGGTGGGCCGCGATGTCACCGTGGTGAGCCGTCCGCCTATGCTCAGCGTCGATTCCGAGCAGCACTATCTTTACCTGGGCATGGCCGATCTGGTGACATTCAATGTGAGCGGCTATGTCACCAATTCAGGAGTGCGCGTGGGCACGAACACATTCCGAAGCTGGCCGATGCCAGGTGGAAAACCGGGGATGTTCTCCTTGTTCGCCTTCCCCTGGAACACGCCGCTCGGCACGGCGCCGCTGGTGTTCGCCGCCAATCCAACGGGAACCGACGTCACCGGCCGGGTGGTGACGATTTTTCCGCCAAAGGAGCAGCCGAAGTATCGCGTGCGCGACCTGGTGCTCGACGATGCGTTCGTGCAGAAGGTGGTGAATGAGCTGGACCCCAACGGCTCGGGCGAACTGATCGACCGATTCGTGAAAATCAATCGCGACATGCGCGTGGTGAACAACAAAACGCTATCCGACTTGAGCGGCAAAACCGAAGGCCGATTCCTTTGGTCACAGCCCTTTCTGCAGGAACACAATTCGCAGGTGGAGGCGAATTTCGCTGATGTCCGCAACTACATCTATCACGGGAAGAAGGTGGATCAGGAAGTGCACCTCGGCTACGATCTGGCGATCACGCCGCACATCGGAGTGGAAGCATCGAACGACGGCAAGGTGGTCTACGCAGCCCCGTTGGGTATCTATGGAAACTGCGTCGTCATTGACCACGGGTATGGGCTGCAATCGATTTACGGGCACATGAGCGAGTTCGCGGTACATGAGGGCGACACGGTGAAGCGCGGACAGATCATCGGCAAGAGCGGGATGACAGGGATGGCCGGCGGCGACCACATCCACTTCAGCATGCAACTCGACGGCGTGCAGATCGATCCCAAAGAGTTCTTCGACGCGCACTGGATTCGGGATCACATCGCCACTCGCGTGGAATTGCCCGGGTTCAAGTACTAAGCGGGGGCGGTCGATTGCGTGCCGGCAATAAATCCATCTGCGATACTTGCGGGCATGGGGACCGTGTTAACTCGCATTGCGCTCGGATTTTTCCTTTTGACCGGCGCTCTCTCCGCGCAGGAAGGCCCGCCCGGACATTGGACCGGCTCCATAGACATCCCCGGTCAGCGGCTGGACGTGGAAGTGGATCTCGACAAGAACACGAGCGGCTGGATCGGCTCTATCACCATCCCCGCTCAGCACGCCGTCGGAATCCCGCTGGAAGCGATCAGCTTCAGCAATGGGAACTGCACGTTCCGCGTGAAAGGCGCGCCAGGAGAACCGACTTTTGCGGGCACGCTCGCGGCCGACGGCAAGACTTTGCCGGGCACCTTCACGCAGGGTGGGCAGTCATTCACTTTCAAGCTCACTCGCACGGGAGACGCGAAGGTGGAGGTGTCGAAGCCGAGTCCGCCCGTCAGCAGAGAGTTCGTGGGCACGTGGGAGGGAATGATCGATGTCGGCAAACCGCTGCACCTGATCCTCAAATTGACGAATGATGGTGGCAACGCGAACGCCGTAATAGTGAGCGTAGATCAGGCCGGCTCTGAAATTCCTGTCGCCACCATCGAGCAAAAAGACGAGAACCTCAAGCTGGTGGTGAGCGCGGTGGGCGCGGAATTTCGCGGCCAGATCAATAAAGAAGGCACCGCGATCAAGGGCACCTGGGAACAGGGCGTGAACGAGCTTCCGCTCACCTTCACGAAGCAGTGAGTCTCACGCGAAGCCAGCCGGACGCTCTGTAGTGACGTTGAATTCACGTTCCAGCGCGATACCCGCGCGGCCCAGAGTGCCTTCATCGAACAGCCTTCCGATTAGAGTCACTCCGTGCGGCACGCGGCGCGGTGGGGAGAATTTCGGGAGGGGATGTGCGGGGTCGGGCGCCCAGTCGCTCCGCGCTTCGGCTACTTCAACGAAACCGGCACGCAGGGTCAGCGACGGATGGCCGGTGAAATTGGTAATCGTGAGCATTTCATCGCGCAGCGACGGGACCAGCAGGAGATCCACCCGGGAGAAGATGCGCGCCATTTCCTGCGCTACGCTGCGGCGAAAACGGTCAGTTTGAACGAAGTCGACGGCTGACAGGAAGCGGGACTGACGAAATGTATTCGGCCAGGCATCGGGCACCTGCTCTTTCAGTTCCCGCAGACCGCCCGAGAGCGTGAGTTCCTCAAACGCCGCCGCGCTCTCCGCAAAGAGGATCAGGTCCAGCGAATCATACGGCCAGTCTGGCAGCGACACTTCGGTGGGAACCATGCCGAGCTTGGCGGCGGTTTCAAGAGCGTGCCGGTCGACATCGGTGGCCGGGGCTTCTTTCATCCACTTTGGAATGTAGCCAACGCGCAGGCCAGTGACCTGCGCGGAAGCATCGAAATCAAGATGGCTGGGCACACTGGCGAGGTCGCCGGGATCGGGACCGGAAATGGCCTGCAAAACGAGGAGCGTATCCTCCACACCGCGAGTCATGGGGCCGAGCTTATCGAGCGACCAGCAGAGAGTCATCGCGCCAGTGCGCGGCACGCGGCCATAAGTGGGGCGTAATCCGGTAATGCCGCAGCGCATGGACGGACTGACGATGCTGCCTCCGGTCTCACTGCCGATGGCAAAACCGACGAGTCCGGCGGCGGTGGCGGCGCCCGGCCCGGCACTCGATCCGGACGATCCTTCTTCCAGCAGCCATGGGTTCATGGTCTGACCGCCGAACCAAATGTCATTCAGCGCAAGCGCGCCAAGACTAAGCTTGGCGACCAGCACTGCGCCGGCTTCATGAAGCCGCTTTACGACAGCGGCATCCTCCGTGGGCACGCGATTACGATAGGGCTCCGCGCCGTAGGTGGTCGGGATGCCGGCGGTGTCGAGCAGATCTTTGCCGCCCCACGGAATGCCGTGCAGGGGCCCGCGGTAATGTCCGGAGGCGATTTCTCTATCAGCCTGTTGCGCCTGCGAAAGTGCCAGATCACGGGTCAGCGTGATCACGCAGCGCAGCGTCGGATCGAAGCGCTGCAGGCGTTCCAAATAGATGTGGGTAAGGCGCTCGGATGTGATCTGGCGTGCTTCCATCCAGCGCGAGAGCCGCCACAACGGGGCGAAGGCGATGTCTTCATCATGCGCGGGCAAAGGCCCCGCGTCGGCTGGGGAGCGGACGAATCGATCGCGCGGGGACGCCGAGGGAAGGCCGGGCAGCATGGGATCCCAGCGCGTAGCGGGTGCAATGGAGGAAGGCGGGAAGAACTTGCGCGGTCCGGTCCTGCGCTCGTAAACCGGCGCCATGGCGCTGCGCCAGTTTGCCGCCGCCTGCTCGCGCTCGACCTGGTTGAGTTCGAACTGCACCAGCTTTTCCGCTTCGGCGATAGTAGGGGGCGATACATGTGGCCCCACTTCCGGCGCCGTGCCGAAAGCGGGCGGCGCACCTGGCGTCGGTTCCTGTGTCTGTGCCGAGGCTTTACTCGCCGCGGCGGCAATCAGCGCGGTAGAAGAAAAATTGAGGAAGTGCCGGCGTGAGTTCGACATGTTTTCGCTCGAACTCGCATTGTAGCGGACAAGAGTCGGCTATGCCGAAGCGGCCGGCTGTTGCTGCGTGAGGCAATGCAGCGTGCCGAAGCCGAGCACCAGATCGACTTGGGATCGTTGAATGTGGGAACAATCACCGCGGCATTGGCGATGTAGAAATTGGCGTAGCTGGCCGGAAGGCGCTCGCCCTTGAAGGTGAGCGGCGCGGGCATGGGGAGAGCGACTACTTCGGGCTTCGACCCATCTTCGAGGCGCAGGCCGCCAATGCGCTCCCAATTCTCCGCCAGCGGGCGATAGTTGATGTCCTTTGGATTCTCCTCGCGGATAAGCACGACGGTCTGACGATTCACGAACCGGCAGATGTCGTCCACATGTCCATGCGTGTCATCGCCCGTCACGCCGCCGCCGAGCCAGAAGATGTTGGTGACACCCAGGTTCTCCCGCAGCGCCGCTTCGAATCCCTTGCGGCCGAGGCCGGGATTGCGCACCTGCACCTTGCGGCTCAGATAGCATTCTTCGGTGCTGAGCAGGGTGCCGTGGCCGTTCAC
>JBEKFB010000031.1:0-20541 GCA_050013535.1 Bryobacteraceae bacterium
CATACACTCGATGCCGGCCTGCTCTTTCTCCAAAGTTGTGCGGGAAGCACGAAGATCTTCAAGGCAGACCGCGGTGTCGTGGATTGACGCGCCGGAGCGCGGGGTGTACAGTGCTTAGATCACACCGGACGGAGAGGGGATCGGCTGCTTCGAGGGTAGCTCGTTCCAAGAACATGACACGACTTGCAATTGCTTCGAGGCTGGCGCTGTTGTTCGCGCCGGCGTCCATGTTGATGGCCCAGGACGACAGTCCGGCAGCGGGACTCGCCGGGTGTCTTGTCTGCGGAATTTTCCCGATGATCTTCTTTCTCGCGATCATCGCCCTCCACATCGCGATTCTGGTTTGGGTGGCAAAGGACGCCAAGGCCCGTGGCATGGACAATGCCGTGCTGTGGATGATCCTGGTGGTGCTAACCGGGTTGATCGGCCTGATCGTATATTTGCTGGCGCGAACGCAGGGCAATCTGGTGCCGTGCCCGAACTGCCACAACAAACGATTACAAGTGAGCGTCCGGTGTCCGCACTGCGGAGCCTGACGGCAAAGCCAGGCCTCTTTCGGCGGCCGGAACTGTACCTCGCGATTGTCGTCCTGATTCTGACGCTGGCTGCGGTAGATATGCGTCGCCCCGCACCGGATCAGATCACCGCGCGAATCTACATTGCCGCAGTTGGCGGTTATCAGCGCTGGGGACGTCCGGTCACTTCGCGATTCACGCGCTGTCCCTATCGGCCGACGTGTTCAGAATACTCCCGCGAAGCGGTGGAAAAGTTCGGCTTACCGCACGGCTTGACGCTTACCATGAACCGTCTGTGGAGGTGCCGGGCAGGGGTTCGTCCGGGGACACCGGATCCGGTTCCGTAGGCGCGGCGTTTTCCGGCTGGAGAATCTCTTCGGCTGTCTCGGCTTGCTCCGCCGGCTCCATTATGTCGGCCTCCATGATGCCCGGATCGGCAATGTGCATAGACGCCTCCACCGGCTCAGCCACTGCTTCGACGATCGCCGCCGCCACAGGTACTTCATCCAGGCACAGCGGCGATTCGCATTCGCAGCAATCGCTGCACCGCAGGCACCGCTGGCAACGGTGTGAATGGCAAACGTCCTTGGTGCAATAAACGCAAATGTCGTGCGACGGTTCTGCACAGATGCTGCACGTGAACGTGAAAGTTGCCGTGGTTCCCATGTTTACCTCTTTCCCGCTGGCTTCTGATTAACGACACTGGCGCGGCAGCGCTGCGCTTCGGCATCCATGATCTTCAATTCGTGTTCTTTCTCGGCGGCAAGGTCGATAACATATTGCGTGAGACGGTCGCGATTATGATCGTTCTCGTCGGTGATACTCTGCATCAGATTGGCGAGCGCGGGGTTCTGGTATTTTCGCGTTCCTTCAACCACCGATCTCAAAGTGCTGTTCATGGCCTGCATGCGGAACAGCGTGTCGAGGCTGGCATCGAGCTTTTCGGGATCCTTAGCGAAGGTCTGCGCGGACGCCAGCAGATAATTCAGCTCGTTCTTGGCCGTGCTTACCTGTTCCACGTATTGAGGCGCCGCGCCGCGTTTCGTCCAATCGGCCGGTTTCAACTGATCGAGCACGGGGGTGAGCTGCTTCGCGCGGGTTTGCAGGTTGGCCAGCATTTGACGGATGTCCCACTCGGAACCGACGCCGTTCGAAGCCGCCTGTCCGAACAGGGAACCGGCGGCTAACGCGAGCAAACAGAGAACACGCATCCCTGACTCATAGTGTACCGTTGACGTTTTAGCATCGACTGCGGGATGGCTCATGGTGCTGCGGCCTGCGTCCGGCTACGATAACCTGTTCACGAGTGACGCCAGATGCTCCCGAGGTAGTGATCATCCCGGCAGGGCGATGGGTGCGCTTCCTGAACCTGCTGAAGCGCACGTTCGTGTCGGCGTTCGATGACGGTTTATTCGGCATCGCCAAAGGCGCGGCTTATTCGTCGCTGCTGGCATTCTTTCCGGCCATGGCCTCGTTGACAGCGATTCTGGCCCAGGTGCAGGCCGAATCGGTATCGCGCGTTATCTCGCATTTTCTGTTCGAACTTGCGCCGCCCGGTTCGCAGGATCTCGTTCGCTTCGTCTTCACCGAGCGCGGCCAGCGGCCGGTGTGGTTGCTCATAGTGGGTTCGCTGTTCTCCATCTGGGCGGCCACGGGGTCGATCATGAGCCTGATGGAAGGGTTCCAGGCGGTCTACAAGCTGCCGTCAGGCCGGCATTTTCTGAAACAACGGGGCGTGGCCGTGTTGCTGGTGTTCGCCGCGGCCCTGCCCGCGCTGGGCGCCAGCTTTCTCATGCTGTTCGGTACGCGCAGCGAAACGGCCATCACCCAATGGCTGCACCTGGTGCCGCAGGGCGAGCAGTTGCGGGTGTCGGTCCTGATCGTGAGCCGAACGTTTCGTTATCTCATCGCGCTGGGCGCCACGGTGCTGGTCACCGCTTTGCTTTATTATTTCGGACCCAACCGCCCCGCGAAACGATTCAGAGACGTGTGGCCGGGAGCGTTCCTGGCCACGGTGCTATGGTTGCCCGCGACGGCAGGCTTCGGCTGGTACGTCGGCCATCTGAGCAATTACAACGTACTCTACGGGAGCGTCGCCGCGGGTATCGTGCTGCTCGTTTGGATGTATCTTCTGGCGGTGATCGCTCTGATCGGCTGCGAGTTTAACGCCGAATTCGAGCGCCGGTTGTGATCACTTCTTGTCTTTCGAGTCGTGATCCTTGTCGCCCGTTTCTATGTTGATGTTGGGCACGCCCAGGCCGTGCAGCTTCTGAAGATCCTCCACCTTCAGAACGCCGTCGATGTAGACCACGCTCAGTTCTTTCGGCTCCGCGCTGATGACCGCCAGTCCGCCGCCGGCGCCGGTGTTCAGATAAACCTCGTCGATTTCCTTGATGGTGCCGTCGTCGTTTTTCTCGCGCGATTCCACAATCCGCGACCAGCCGCGCGAGCGAATCTGTTGCCGAACCGGCTCCACGTCGGCCATCGAGTACTGGTCCTTCGAGGCGAACTCGAAGTTGCGCACGTACACGCCTTTGATGCCGTTGATCAGCGTCTTTGCCGCCTGCTGGTCCTTGTCTTTATCGTTAAGAAATCCGCTGGCCAGCTTAAGCAGGTTCTCATCCAGCGTGACGTTGTTGACCTCTTTCGCCTTCGCCTCGAGCTTGTCCAGGCTGGACAGATCGAGACCTCCCGCCGGTTGTCCCCACGCTGCCCCCGTTATAGCGGCAAGAATGATTGCTCCCACCATCCATCTCGTATTCATAACGCCCCCTTAATATCCTCTCGATCGACCTTCACCACTGTCGACGATTTCTCCAGCCGATTCTGCACTCGCTCGATCTTCGCGGCCATGAGCCGCAGCGCGTACATTAGCTGGCGGTTCGCCGCCTCCGCCCGCTCCGCTCGCTCCACCTGGCGATGCCATTCGAACAATCCCGCCGAGAACGCCAGCACCAGCACCGCGGCGATGGCCGCTATAGAGCGCCAATGCATGGTCCATACGGTGGCCCGCCGTTGCGGAACCAGTGCGATCACTCGTTCCGCGAACCCCGCCGATGGTTCCCGCCGTTTCAATGCTTCCCGAAGCCGGTCTTCAAAATCGTTCATGATTCCATCTCTTCGCGGCGTTCCATCTTGCCGCGCAATAGCGCCAGCGCCCGGTGCAGTTTGCTCTTCACCGTATTCACGGGCATCTCCAACACCGAGGCGATCTCGGTCGGGTCCATGTCTTCCTGGTACCGCAAAATCACGATGGCCCGCTGCTTTTCGGGCAGCGACGCGATCAGCTTCCGCAAATGCTCCGAGGCCATCGGATCTTCGTGCGACGCCGGAGATTGCAGTTCCGGCGCGTCATCCAGCGCCGTCAGCGCCTCACGCTTCCGCTTCCGAACGCGGTCGATACACCGGTTCACGGTCACCCGGCGGAGCCACGAAATCAGATGGGCTCCCGATTCGATGTGCCGCAGGTTCTTATACAGCTCCAGAAAAACGTCCTGAGTCAGCTCTTCCGCGAGGCCGCCATCCCGCAGGAACGACCATGCCACGCTATACACCATGGACTGGTTCGCCCGCACGATGCCGGCAAAGGCCGAGGTATCGCCCTGAACCGACCGGTCCAGAAGTGCCCCTGTGAATTCCACTGTCACGCTGGCCATTGCGCCTTCATTACCGCTTCTGATCGATATTACGCTGGCGGGGAGGGCGGCGGTTGCAAAATGTGGAACCTAAGGTGTTCCCGCATGTTGGCGGCTCAGGACCGCCTTGCGGGTGGCCATCAGCAGCCGCGACAGGGATCCACCGGGCAGGGAGCTGATGATGGGATTGAACAGCCAGCCAAGCCCGAACGGTGGCGTGCGCGAGAGCGAAATGCTTCGCGACTCCACACAGACGCCTCCGTCCCTCTCCTCCAGCCGCCAATAGGTGTTCAGGCGCCACAGGTAGCCACGGTCATGGCCGCGTTTGGTGTTTACCTCCGCGATGCTGGTGGCGGCGGCGCTCGTATACAGGCGCGTCGGGCTCACGGGATGGTAGGTCACCGTCTGGTCCACGTCCAACACCACCGTCACCACCTTGATTTCCGATAGCCGGAAATGGATTCGCCAGTCGTCGCCTTCGTGGCTGAGCAGCCGGGTATCGGTGACCTCGGGGCCGTAGTAGTCCTTGTGGTGAGGGTAGTCCTGGAGGAAAGAGACCACCTGACTGAGGCTGACGACGGGGATGAACACCGCACCCGTCCAGTCGTGGATGATGGCGCTGCCGATGTCCAGGTCGCCGGTCTTGCCGGACGGTTCCGCCACCACCTGGCCGCCGCGAACCAGTTGCCAGCGCGCCGGCGATCCCTGCGACCACAGATAAGTTGGGGATCGTACTTCGTCCTGGATGCGGGCCTCGGCGGCGCGGATGTAGGCCTCATACTTCGCCTGAATCTCAGGCTTCAGCGGCGGCAGGTTGCCATCGTCAGCCAGGACCATTACGCCCAGGAATGCGGCGGCCAGGAACAGTTTTTTCATGGGTACTCAGATTCGGTGAAAACTGCGCAGGATTTCCCGCGTGGAATAGCGCAGCGCGATCGGCCGGCCGTGCGGACAACTCATCGGATATTCGGTCTCGGACAGCGCCTTCAGCAGCCACTGCATCTTCGTTTGATCCAGCCGCATGTTCACCTTGATGGCCGCGCGGCATGCGATGGACGCCGCCATCCCCCGGCGCAGATCGCTCACCGACGCTTTGCGCAGTTCGGTCTCGGCGATTTCGAGGATCTCCTGAATCACCTTCTCCACATCGCCCGCGCCTATATCGGAAGGCGCCGCTTTCACCGCGATGGTGCGCGTGCCGAACGGCTCGGTTTCGAAGCCCGTGCGGGCCAGCTCGTCCGCGATGCGAGCGTATTCGATCTGCTGCCCGGCGGTCAATTCGATCAGGATTGGCATCAGCAGTTGCTGCGCCTCCACGCGCCCGTGCGATTGTTCGCGCAGCACCTTTTCAAAGAGGATGCGCTCATGGGCGACGTGCTGGTCAATAATCCACAAGCCGTCCCGTCCGGCGGCGACGATGAAGCTGTCGTGAATCTGGCCCAGCGGACGCAATTCCGGCAGCGTGGCGAGACTTTGCGGGACTTCCGCGTATTCAACACCAGGCGGAAGGCCGCCGTGCGTCTCGGGTACGGGCAGGCGCGCGGGCTGAGTCTCATCTTCGAAGCTGAACCGGCGCTCCGGGGCCGATGCCGGCGCCAGCGTGAATACTGGAAGATCCTCGACGCGCTCCATGGGTGCCAGCGCGTCGGGAACAGGCTCGAACTGCTGGTTCTCGATGCGTTGTGTGAAATCCGAAAACGGCAGATCGGCCACCGGCTGGGGCGCTGCCCATGCGGGCGAGAGAGTGGCGGCGGGGCGCGTGGCGACGAGGCGCTCGCGAATGGAATCGCGAAGGAAATCGTGCACGAACGTGCCATGACGGAAGCGAACCTCGGTCTTCGAAGGGTGCACATTCACATCCACCTCTTCGCAATCGCAATCGAGAAAAAGCAACGCGAAGGGATAACAGGCCGGCGGCATCAGGTTGTGATAGGCGGAGGAAAGCGCGTGCAGCAGGAGCTTATCGCGAATCAGGCGGCCGTTGACGAACAGGAAAATGGAATTGCGATTCAGCTTCTGCACCTGCGGACCGGAGACGAAACCGCGCACCAGGAAAACGCGGGACGATGGCTCGTCGCCTTCCATGATGGGAAGTTCGCGCTCGATAGCGCCCAGGTCGATCAAATCGTCGAGAACCTTGCCCCCGAAGACCTGATACACGCGCTCGCGCAGCGTCTCGACGGGGGTTACGTCCAGCAGCGAATTCGCGCCATTACGAAGCTCGAAGGCTTTGTCGGGATGCGCGAGGCTGTAGTGAGTGACCAGCGAGGCAATGTGGGCTAGCTCCGTTTGCTCGGATCGCAGGAATTTCTTGCGCGCGGGGACGTTGAAGAACAGATCGCGGATGGTAAAGGCGGCGCCGCGCGGGGTGGCGAATTCGTCGCATTTGAGCAGCTTTCCGCCGGCGATTTCCACGCGCGTGCCCGACGACTCGCTGTCGGAGCGGGTTTCCAGCACCAGGCGCGAAACCGACGCGATGGACGGTAGGGCCTCACCGCGAAACCCGAGCGTGGCGATGGCTAGCAGGTCGCGAACGTCGCTCAGCTTGCTGGTGGCGTGACGCTCGAAAGCGAGCAGGGCGTCGTCCCGCAGCATGCCCGAACCGTTGTCAGTGACGCGGATGAGGTGCCGCCCGCCGCCTTCGATATCGATGCGCAGTTCAGTGGCGCCGGCGTCGAGCGAGTTCTCAAGCAGCTCCTTGACCACGGAGGCGGGCCGTTCCACCACCTCGCCCGCCGCGATCTTGTTCGCCACCGCGTCCGAGAGGACGCGAATCCTGCCCATCCCTTCAGGCTACTCGAAGGGCTGCAACGAGCAGGCAGGTAACGGCGAGGCCTATCTCGCCTTCAGGGCCGCGATGATCTGCCGATTGGCCGCGTTGCGCGCAGGCAGGAACCCGCCCACCGCGCCGATGAACAGTGCAAAGAGCATGCCCATCAGCATCACCGCTGTATTCACGTCGAAGTTGAACGTGAAATGGCTCCATGTGGAAAAGCTGCCCACGTCGGTGCTGACATAGTTGAGCGGAAGCGCGAGTACGCACCCAATGGCTCCGCCCAGCACCGCCAGAAATACCGACTCCAGCACGAAGCTTGAAAGAATCGACCCGCGCGAGAAGCCCAGCACGCGCAGGGTGCCGATCTCGGCCGAACGCCGCGCCACCGCCGCGTACATGGTGTTCATGGCCGCGAAAACGCTGCCCACGGCCATGATGATAGCCACCAGGATGCCCATGAACTGGATGGGTTTCGCGTCGCTCATCTGATCGGCATAATAGCGCTGCTCGGGCTGCGCGAGAACGCTGAAGCGCGGGTCGTGCTCGAGGCTGCGCTCCATGGCCTGCTCCTGTCCCGGTTCGGCTCGCAGCAGGACGGAGCTAAGGTAGTCGGCGCGGCGGAAGTCGGCGCTGAGCTGGTTCAGGTCCGCCCAGATCTCGCCGTTGAACACGGAGCGTCCGCCGTCGATGATTCCAACTACCGTCCAGGAGCCGCCCGCGCGCCCGAAGCGGTCGACATGGCCGATGCGCGCCGACGGGAAGCGGTCGGCAAGCGACTTGCCCACTACCACCTCGCGCTTTCCGGTTTCGAACCAGCGCCCCGCGGCGAGGTGAACCTGATCGCGCAGATCGAATCCAACAGGTGTGATGCCACGCACGTTTACATTCATGTCCTGGCCATCGGGGCCCTGAAGATTGATGATGGTGACCATCTCCAGCGAAGCCAGTGGCTGCCCCTGGGCATTCTTCACGATGCCGGGGATGGTCTTGATGTCCTGATAATTGGCGCGCGTGATGACGCTGGTGAGTTCGGAAGTGGATCCCTTGCGCATCACCAGAACGTCGTTCGGGTTGCCGGCAATTTCGAAAGACGTCTTCAGCCCTTGCACCAGGGCCATCACTGAAACAAGCACGCAGACACTAAGGGCAGTGCCGAGAGCCGTCATCACCGTGGTGACGCGGCGAACGGCGAGATTGCGAACGCTGTAGGAGAGCGGTATAGGCATGATGAGTTCCCTTAGTCGGCCAGACGCAGACAATCGATGATGCCACGGCGTGCGGCCCCCCACGCGGGGATCAGCGAACTGGCGGCGCCCACTAGGATCGCCAGGACCGCGCCGAGCAACGCCAACTGCGGCGAGATCTGGAGCGAATGGAGGCTGATAAGGTTAGCTCGCGCATTCCGCAGCGCGCCGACCACCAGTTCCGCCAGCCCGAATCCCAATACGCCGCCAATAAGAGCGATCGTAACGGACTCGCCAATAATCAGGATGAGAATGTTCTCGCGGCTGAAGCCGAGCGTCTTCAGGATGCCGACCTCGGAAACGCGTTCGCGCACGCTCATGGCCATGGTATTGGCCGATACCAGCAGAACCGTGAGCGTGAGCGCCCCGCACACCGCCAACAGGAACATCTTGACGTTGCCCAGGAAGGAGATGATGCCGAGGGTGAAGCTCTGCTCGCTCTCAGTGCGGGTTTGGGTGTCCGAGTTACGGAACATGTCGTCCACGGCGCGGGCGATGGGGGCCACCGAATCCGGGCCGTCGGCGATGAGCTGGTACATCAGCGAGAAGCTCTGGTTTCCGTGAAACGCGGTTTGGTTCAGATATTCGAACTGGAAGAACATGTCCTCGTTGTTTCGCTCGCTGGTATAGATGCCGCGGACGACAAAGTTCATCGTCACGTTAAAGATGTCGCCGACCAGCGTAATGCGGTCCCCGATCTTCAGCCCCAGCCGGTCCGCCAGCGTCTTACCGATGATGCAGGAGTCACGCTCGTGAGAAAAGGTGTACTTCTCGGCATCGCTGAGATGGTAGTCGGGGTGGACGATATAGAGCATCTCCGGCTCGACGGCGAAGCGGGCGAAGGTGTTGTTGGAGTCGCGCGCGTCCTTGTAGGTGCCGCCAAAATAGTCGTAGGTGGTCACCGCCCGCACGCCCGGTATCGCGCGGATGCGGTTCTCAAACGACAGCGGCATGGGCTGGGTGAAGGAGATGCGATTGCGAACGATCAGCCGCAGGGCCTGATCGGGGCTGGCCTGGTGCAGAAAAAACATGCTGTACATGGCCATCAGGACCCCGAGCATGCAGAACGACGCCGCGATGCTCAGGATGGTGAGAATACTGCGTCGGCGGTTGCGCACCGCGTTACGAAAGATGAGCGAGATGAGGGCCACAACATTATTGTCTTACGAGGGCGCGGGCGGAAATGTTCCGTCAGCGCGAACCGGAACTGGACAAGTGAGTCGTATCCGCTGGCGAATCCGGAATCCGAATTGAAACAGCCGTCCGAAACGGGATGCCGCGATTCGGATAGCGACGAGCCGCAAAACGGAGGCTGATTCCAGGCAAAAGAGTTATACGCATCCTACGCGACCCGCGTAGCCCCGCCGGTTGGTCCGGCGATTGCAGTTTCACGGGCATGCTGGGCCCGATTGCGGATCGCCTCGAGCAGTACATGAATCTGCTGAGCGCGCGCCAGAACCTCGTCTCTTCCAACATCGCGAACATCGATACTCCGGGATACAAGAGCAAGGATATCGATTTCCAGTCCGAATTCGCGAGCCTTGCCCAGGGCGGAACGCCCAACGTCATCGATACCCCCGGCCTCACCACCAGGAACGACGGCAACAACGTCAGCCTCGATCGCGAGGCGCGCCTGCTCGCCGAAAACGATATGCGCTTCAACATGGCCGAGAGTCTGTTGCGATCGGCCGTGTTGGTGGTGCGAGAGGCCATCAAGGAGGGCAGCTAATGAGTTTATTCGGCGCTCTTTCGGTCAGTGCATCGGGCATGGACGCCCAGCGTACCCGCGCGGAACTGCTCACCGAAAACCTGGCGAATTCCGAAACCACGCGCACTGCCGACGGCGGTCCCTACCGGCGCAAGGACGCGATCTTTGAGACCGAGACGCAAACGAGTCCGTTCTCTTCGGTGTATCAGAACGAGGTGGACGCCGGCATGACGGGCGTTCGTGTCTCGGACATTGTGCGGGACAGCAGCCCACCCGAGAAACGATACATTCCGGGGCATCCCGATGCAGATGCTCAGGGCTATGTCCTGTTTCCCCACATCAGCCCCGCCGAGGATATGGCCGATCTGCTCAGTTCGGCGCGCGGCTATGAAGCGAACGTTGCGGCCATGGGCGCGGTGAAAGATATGATTTCACGATCTATCGATCTGTTGAGGACATAATGTCGGCACCCATTGTTCCAATCAGCATTCCGGCCTCGGCCGGGAGTATCACCCCGGTGGCGATGCCCGGCAGTCCTGCCTCCGGGGCCGATGTGTTTGGCGCGATGCTGTCGAATGCAATAGACGGCGTACAGAACCTAAGCGACAAATCCGACCAATCGATCTCCAGGCTGCTCTCCGGAGAAGGAGGAGATCTGCATGAGGTGGCCATGGATTCACAGAAAGCCCAGCTCGGTTTCGAGATGTTCCTGCAGCTCCGCAATAAGGTGGTGCAGGCCTATCAGCAGGTGATGCAGATGCAGTTGTAGGCGTTCGGCCAACAAGGGCGGTCACAAGGGATGGATCCCGCGGATAACTAGTTCTTCCTCATCGCGCTATGGACCAGATAAAACGCCTGATTACGAGTTTGTCGCTGCAGCAGCGCATCTTCATCGGCGTTGCGGCAGCGCTGGTGATCGGCGCCATTATCGCTGCGGCGAGCTGGGCGCGCGAGCGCGATTTTCGGCCGTTATACACGAACCTGTCGCCCGAAGATGCCGGCGTGGTGGTGGCCAAGGTGCACGAAAACGGTACCGAGTACCGTCTTGCGGCCAACGGGACGACGGTGCTCGTTCCCTCGGCCAAAGTCGACGAGCTTCGCCTTCAACTGGCCGCGGCGGGAATTCCGAAGACCGGGCGCATCGGCTACGAGCTGTTCGATAAGACCAACTTCGGCGCGACCGATTTCACGGAACAGATCAACTACCATCGGGCGCTGGAAGGCGAGCTGGAGCGCTCCATGATGGGGCTCTCCCAGGTTGAACAGGCTCGGATCCATATCACCTTTCCCAAAGATTCGATTTTCTCCGAGGAGCGCCAGCCGGCCAAGGCGAGCGTGATGCTGAAACTCCGGCCAGGCGCCAAACTCACGCCCCAAAACGTTGCGGCGATTTGTAATCTCACCGCCAGCGCGGTGGAAGGTCTGCAACCGGAACAGATTACCGTGCTGGACATGAACGGCAATATGCTGAACCGGCCGCGTACCCCCGGGTCGCCGGACGGTGCCGATCCATCGGAAGCCGGCCTCGAATACAAGCAGAAGATCGAGCACGATCTGCTGGCCAAGATCAACGCGACCCTCGAACCGCTGGTTGGGCCTGAGGCGTTCCGCTCGGGTATTTCCGTCGACTGCGACTTCAGCAGCGGCGAACAAAGCGAAGAAACGTTCGACCCGGCGAAATCGGTGATGGTCACTTCACAGAAGACCGAAGACCTTACGGGCGGACTGCTGAATGGAGGCATTCCGGGCGCGCCGTCCAATTTGCCGCGGGCCCCGGCGCGGGCATCCGGCAGTGGCACTGGTACGGCCCGCAGAACCGAAAACATCTCCTATCAATCGAGCCGTGTCGTACGTCACCTGCGGATGCCACAGGGCGGCATTAAACGGTTGTCCGCGTCCATTCTGGTGGACTATACGGTTCACTGGGATGGCGCCGGCTCCCGCGCCAGGAGGCTGGTGACGCCTCCATCGGCGGAAAAACTGAAGTCGATTCACGAACTGGTGGCGGCTGCTATAGGGCTTGTGCCGGAGCGGGGGGATCAACTCGTGGTTGAGGCGCTCCCGTTTGAGGAGTCCTACGGCCCCGGCCGGCCCGAAGCCCCGGTGATCGCTCCTTCCATGACGGGCCTCGTATTACCTGCATGGATGTTCCGGTACAAGCAATTCGTCATTGGTGGCGTAGTGGCATTGTTGCTGCTGATGGCTCTCGGTATGGGCTTCCTGCGGACTCGCCGGCGGCGCGGCAAAGCGGCGATGATCCTGAAACAGGGTGCATTAGCCGCAGGGGAAGGAGAGGGGCTTGAGGCGGTGGGCGACGCGGGCAAGCAGTTGGAAGCCCGCCTTAGCGAGCAGATCGTGCAAAAGCAGAAGCTGGAGGCCGAGGCTCTCAACGCGCTCAGACTGCCGCAGGTAACCACCAAGAAATCGGAGGTTCTCACCAGGCACATCGGCGATGCCGCCAGGAAAGACCCCACGCTGATGGTTCACGTTTTGCGGAGTTGGCTCGAAGAGGACAAATAGCCTTCATGATCGAGACTCTCAATACCGACCAGCCAACGCGCATGAAGGGCGCCTGCAAGGCGGCCATCCTGCTGGTGGTGCTGGGCGACGCCATCGGCAGCGAGATTCTCAAGAACATGGACGAAGAGGAAGTGGAAGCGATCGGCCGCGAACTGGCCCGTATCGGCACGGTAACCGCCGGCGATGCCGAGAGCATCCTCGAAGAGTTCTACCAGATGACCGTCGCGCACGATTACGTTCTTAAGGGCGGAATCGATTATGCGCGCAAGATGCTGATGAGTGCGTTCGGCCCTGAACAGGCGCGCAAAATGCTCGATCGCCTGATCAAGTCCCTGGACAGCGAAGCAGCCAACTTCGACGTTCTCCAGAAGGCCGATCCGCAGCAGCTCGCCAAATTCATCCACAGCGAACACCCGCAGACCATAGCTCTTATCCTCTCTCACCTGAATCCATCGCAGGCGGCGGGACTGCTCTTCTCGTTGCCGCCTGAACTTCGCGCTGACGTAGCCCTGCGCATGGCCAATCTGGATCAGATCTCTCCCGAAATCATCGCCAAGATCGCCGGCATCATCGGGTCGCGCCTGAAGGCTCTGGGCGAACTCAGCCGTGAATCTTACGGAGGCGTCCGCGCAGTCTCTGAGATGTTCAACCGGCTCGATTCCACCACCAGCAAGGAAATCCTCGAGAAGATCGAACAGACCGATCCTTCGCTGGTGGAGACCATCCGGCACCTCATGTTCGTCTTCGATGACATTCTCCTTATCGATCAGATGGCCATCAAGGAAATACTCGCCAAGGTCGACCGCAAGATCCTGACCGTGGCCCTGAAAGGCACCAGCGATCAGCTTAAACAGCATTTCCTGGCCGCCATGTCGCAACGCGGCTCCGAGATGTTGCGCGAAGACATGGATGCGGTCGGGCCAATCAAGATCAAGGAGGTCGAATCCGCGCAGCAGCAGATCATCACCGTGGTCCGCCAACTGGAGGCCGAGGGCGTAGTGAACCTGAAGGGCACGGTAGGGGAACAGTACGTCGTCTAGAATCCTCCGGGGAGACAACATCGAAGTGGCGCCGGTAAGGTGGGAACCGCTGCCGGGAACGGCGCCGGTGGTCTCCTCTCATGTTGCTTCCTTTCCACACGTGGGAATGGGCGCGGTGGAAACGCACTCTCAGCAATCGGCGCCCGAAGGATTAGAAGCGGAGATTCGCGCCCTGGAGTTGCTGGTGGAGTCTGCTTCGAAGGAAGCCCTTCACAAAGGAATCCAGCAGGGCGAAGCGGAGGGCCGGAAGAAAGCTCTGGCACAGCTCGATGCGGAGTTGCAGCGGCTCGCCCGAACGGTGGCGGACATGGCCGGTCTCCGCCACAATATCCGGCGCGAGGCCGAGGAGGAACTGGTCCGCCTCGCTCTGGCTATCGCGCGGCGTGTCCTTCACCGTGAACTGAGCGTCGACCCCGACGCGCTGATGGGTCTGGTGAAAGCGGCGCTGGCCAAAATAGAGATTCGCGACACCTACAGCGTGCGCACCCATCCGGAGCACGCAGCCCCGGTGACTCGTTATCTCACCCAGATCGGCGCGCCGCAGAAGATCGAGGTCGTGGCCGACCCGTCCCTCGAAAAGGGCAGCGTCATCTTTGAAACGGGCCGCGGATCGCTGGACGCTTCCGTGGATACGCAACTGGTGGAGATCCAGCGCGGTCTGACGGATCTGATCGAGGCGCACTGATGATTCTGGACCGGTATATCGAACGGGTGGAGAGAATGGAGAGCTGGCGGTGGGGCGGCGCCGTTACCCAGCTCATCGGGCTGCTGGTGGAATCAAAAGGACCTTCGGCGGCGATCGGCGATTTTCTCGAGGTCACCAGCTCCGCCGGCCGGATCATCCGCACGCAGGTGATCGGATTTCGAGAAGGCCGGGTCTTATCCATGCCGCTGGAGGAAACCGATGGCCTGCAACCCGGGGACATGATCGTCTCGCGGCGCGAGGACGCGCTGGTGGAAGTGGGGCCGCAACTGCTCGGGCGAGTGGTCGACGGCTTCGGCCGTCCGCTGGACAGCCTGGGCCCGTTGCACGGTGACGACCGCTACGAACTCTATCGTGTACCTCCCGGCCCGCTCGAGCGCGAACCGATTTCCGAGCCGCTGGTCACGGGCATCCGCGCGATCGACAGTCTGCTTACCTGCGGCAAGGGTCAGCGCATCGGCATTTTCGGCGGCAGCGGCGTGGGCAAAAGCACGCTGCTGGGTTCCATGTGCCGCCACAACTCGGCCGATGTCAGTGTGATCGCGCTCATCGGCGAGCGCAACCGAGAGGTCCGCGATTTCATCGAGCAAGAGCTCAGTGCGGAGGGGCTCAAGCGCTCGGTTGTGGTGGTAGCCACTTCGGACCGGCCTTCGCCGCTGCGGATTCGGGCTGCGTTCGTGTCGCTGGCCATCGCCGAGTATTTTCGCGATCAGGGCGCCAGCGTGCTTCTGGTAATGGATTCGGTCACGCGCCTGGCCATGGCTCAGCGCGAGATTGGCCTCGCCGCCGGCGAGCCTCCGAGCCAGAAAGGCTACACGCCATCGGTCTTCAACATGCTCCCAAGAATCTTCGAGCGGGCGGGCCGCTTTCGCAAGGGCTCCATCACCGGTTTCTTTACCGTTCTGGTGGAGGGCGACGACTTCAACGAGCCGATTTGCGACGCGGTTCGGTCCATCCTCGACGGGCATATCGTGTTGTCGCGCGACCTGGGATCGGCCGGCCATTATCCGGCCATCGATATTCTTCAGTCCGTGAGCCGCCTGGCCAGCCGCCTGTCTTCCGATGAGCAGAAAAATGCCGCGATGAAGATCCGCGAAGCGCTGGCGGCGCACCATCGCGCCGAGGACCTGATCAACCTGGGCGCATACACGGCCGGAACCAACGCGGCCCTCGACGCCTCCATCCGCGTGCGCCCGCAACTTCTTTCGTTTCTGAAGCAGGAATCAGCGGCCAACTCGCCGATGCCGGAAACTCTTGCGAGCATGAAACTCCTCGCCAGCGCGTTGAAGTAAGACTCTGCAATGAAGAAGTTCGCGTTCTCGCTCGAAACCGCGCGGCGTTGGCGGAATTACCAGGCCGACGTCGAGGAGGTCCGCATGCAGGCGCTGCTTGCGGAAAAGCAGAACATCGAGAATCGCATGGGTTCGCTGCAGACCGGCCTCGAAGCGGAGCATCGCCGCATCGAGGATACCTCATTCGATGCCGTCGAGCTTGCCCGTCTCGATGCCTGGCGCGTCTGGGTGAATCGCGAAGAAAAGCGGCTGGCTGGCTCGCTGACCGGCTGCGCCAAACGAATCGAAGCGCAACGTGTGGTACTCGCGGAGGCTCGCCGGCGATTCCGTCTCATCGACCGTCTCAAGGATAAAGCGTTGATCGAATGGCGCAAAACGAGTGCGAAAGAGCAGGAGGATCTGGCGGCGGAGCTCTATCTCGCGCGATACGTCAGGCGCGACGACTGATCGTTCAGGCCGTGCGTCTGGTCTTCAAAAATGCCGCGAACGCGTCCGCGTCGCGCGTCAGGCCGGGGAACGTGGCAATCACGTCTCCGTCCGGGCTTAGAATCGCGTAATAGGGAATCGCCACCGTCCCGAATTTCCGGCTCTCCATATCCTGATTTGCCGTGGATGCCGCGTCGGTTCCGTCCGTGAAAAGCTCCAGCAGCACGAAATCGCCGAGCAGTGGCCGGATCTCCGGCCTCGGGAACATATTCGCGCGCATCCAGTGGCAGTTGGTGCACGCATAACCGGTGAAGTTCACCAGTACCAGCTTGTTCTCCGCACGCGCCCTTGCCAGCGCCTGCTCGTATTGATTCGTCATCCACGCCGGTTCCGCGCCTGCCGCCGAGGCCGACCCGGCCGTGAACGTCGCCGCAGGCACCCACGCGTCCAGTTCACCCAGATGCGCACCAAACATGCCCGGAACAAGGCTAAGCGCGAAAACGAGAAACAGCGCCGCTACCAGCATCCGCCCCACGCCAAGATGCTCATCGGATGCGATGCCCTCCAGCCGGAGAAATCCCAGCAGATAAAGCCCGGGCAGCGCGAACAGGATCACCCACGCCGCAAGGAATCGCTCCCGCGTCAAAATGCCCAGGTGGAATTGCTGATCGATGACGCTCAGGTACTTCAGCGCGGCCGCGAGAATCACGAACCCGAAAACCACCTTCACCCGTACCATCCATCCGCCGCTCCGCGGAAGACGCCGCAGAAACGACGGAAACACCGCCAACAGAAAGAACGGCGCGGCGAGGCCCGACGAGAAAGCGACCATCCCCAGCACCGGTTGCAACGCGCTGCCTTGCACCGACGCCACCAAGAGCGGACCCACGAACGGTCCAACGCACGCGAATGCGGTCAGAGAGAACGTCAGGCCCATGATCAGCGTGCCGAGATATCCGCCGCGCCGCGAAGCGCTGTCCGCCCTGGTCAGGACACCGGACGGCAGTGTCAGCTCAAACGCTCCGAGCAAACTCAGGCCGAATGCGACGAAAATCAGCGCGATGAACCCGTTCACCCATGGACTCGCGCCCAGCCGCACTACACCTATCGGTCCCGCAATCGCCTTCGCTGCCAGCCCCAGCACGGTGAACAGAACCACGATACCGGCCGAATAGACCAGGGCGTGCATCAGGCTCTGGCTGCGTTTGCCGTTTTGCTGGTTTAGGAAAAAGGACACCGTGATGGGGATCATCGGGAAAACGCACGGCGTGAAGATGGCCGCGAGACCGAACGCGAAAGCGACGAAGAGAAAAGAAGGAGTAAGAGGAGTAGAGGGAGCACGCGGAGTAGAAGGCGCAGACGACTGCGTGCCAGATTGAGGAACTTCCTGATAGCCTCCCGGTATCGAGATCGCGTCCGCGGGCGCCGACGCATCCACCGTGATACTGGCCGATGCCGTCTTCCGTTTCGGCGGCAGGCACATCCTATCATTACAGGACTGATAACGAACTTGCGCCGTCAGGTCGAGCGGACCCGCCGGGGCATCTTTGCGCAGCTCTATCGCAACCAGGAACACCGCCTCTTTCTCGAAGGTCTCGGTGTCGAGCTGGAAGTTCGCGTCGAAGCGCTGGTCGGGCTTCGGCTCATAGATTCGCACCAGGACGATGTCCGGTGACGGAGTCAGAACGAGACTTGTCGGAATCGGTCCGCCCTTCGGCGTCGTCGGCGAGTAAAGGTGCCAGCCGGGTTCAAGGGTCGCTGTGAGCCGGACCAGCATCGCCCCGCCTGGCGCGACCGAACTTTGCTCCGGCGTGAGCGACCACTGCACCGGATCTTCCGCCGCCCAGGCCGCCGTCGTCGCCAGCACGGCGAACGCCAGAAATCCACCGGGCCGCATCACAACTGCACGGTGGCGAACTGCGCCAGCTCCGCCTCAATTTTCTCGTTAATGCCGCCCTCGGCGAATTCCGCGGCCACCCGAATCGCGTTCTTGATCGCGTTGCCGTTCGACCGCCCATGGCAAATCAGGCAGACGCCGCGAACGCCCAGCAGCGGAGCGCCGCCGTATTCGGAGTAATCGATGCGCTTCTTGAAATCCTGAAAGGCCGTTCGCGAGAGCACGTATCCCAACTTGCGCGTCACCGTCGCTCGCAGCGATTCCTTCAGAAGCGTGCCGAACATGTCCGCCAGCCCCTCGCTCACTTTCAGGGCCACGTTGCCGATGAACCCGTCACAGATAATGACGTCGGCCTTGCCGCTGTAGATGTCGCGGCCCTCCACGTTGCCGATGAACTGGATGGGCAGGCTCCGCAGCAGAGGCGTGGTGGCGCGGGTCAGATCGTTGCCCTTGTGTTCCTCCTCGCCAATGGAAAGCAGACCGACGCGCGGGTCGGGGATGTGAAAGATGACGCGCGAATAAATGTGGCCCATCACCGCGAACTGCGCCAGCATGCGCGGGCTGCAATCAACGTTAGCGCCGAGGTCGAGCACCACGACGGGGTTTCCCACAACCGTCGGGAATGCGCTGCCCAATGCCGGACGATCAACACCCGGGACCATTCCCTGGACGAGTTTCGCGGTGGCCATCACCGCGCCGGTGTTGCCGGCGGAAACCAGACCTTGCGCCACGCCGTCGTGCACCAGCCGCGAGGCCACGCGGATGGAGCTGTCGCGCTTGGTGCGAAACACCTTGGCGCTGTCCTCCATGGTGACCGCTTCGGTGGCGTGACGGATCTCGATGAGGCCGCGCCATTCGTGAGCGCCGTCGCGTCGCTGCAGCTCCCGCCTCAGTACGTCTTCGCGGCCTACAAGTATGACGCGAACGTTCTCCAGCTTCCGTACCGCTTCAATGGACCCGTCGATTTCCGCCTTCGGCGCGGAATCGCCGCCCATTGCATCAACCGCGATCGTTACCATGGATCACGCCGGCACATTGGGGTTGGCAGCTATTCAGTCGCGACTTCCACGACCTCGCGGCCTTTATATCGTCCGCAATGCGGACAGGCGCGGTGGGGCAGTTTCGGCTCGTGGCAATTCGGGCACTCGGCCATCGATGCATTGGGGAGCGCATCATGCGTGCGCCGCGCGGAAGTTCGCCGCTTCGAGTGTCGCCGTTTCGGATTGGGCATCGTCGTTCCTCTTCTTCGTTTATTGCTTGAAACTCGTCATTGCTTGAAACTCTTCAAAGCCGACCATCGATCGTCCACCGCCGGAGCGGCGCAATCGCACGCGCGCACATTGCGGTTTTGGCCGCATACCGGGCAAATCCCCAGGCAGGATTCCCGGCAAACACGCTGCATCGGCATAGCCAGCAGGATATACTCCCGCAAAACCTCCTCAAGCGCAACCCCGTCGCCCTCGTAGAAACCAACCTCGCTCTCGGCGTCCGAGATGGCCATTTCCTCGCGGCTCGGTCCGGTGTCCGACGGGCGGTAATACAGGTCAAAATCCGAGGCAATCGGGAACCGCGCCTTCTCGAGGCAGCGGTCGCACTCGGCTTCCATGGTCACCTTCAGGCGGCCCCGAACCCGGATCTCGCCCAGGGTGTTTCCCAGAAGTTCGGCGGACCCCTCGGCTTCCAGAGCGCCCGTCTGCCGGAGGCCCTCCACATAGTCGATCTCGCCAGCGGGAATCGCTACGTCGAAATGGGCTTTCCTGACTTCCAGGTCCCTGACATTAAAGAACACACCCACCTCCAGGGCCCGCAGCGGGAAGCAAAAACAACAGTATAGCAGGGGGCTGTTCTTCTTAACCCGGCCTGGTTGCCGAAGGCGTGGCGGTCCGTTGCAGCAGCATCTCAGCGCGAATGGACCGCATGTCCGGCACGATGATGCCGGGCGAGTGCGCGGCCAGCTCTTCCATGGACAGGACACCGGTGCAGACGGCGATACTGCGGATCCCGTTAGCGCGCGCGGCCAGAATATCGTTCACGTGATCGCCGATCAGAGAAATAGTGCCCCCCTTTCCGAGCCAGCCTTCGCGCCTGGCGCGGCGAATCGCGTTGCGTACCAGCCCGGCCCGCGTGGATGCCGTCTCGCCGAACTCGCCAAAACGGAAGAATTCATCGAGACCCGCGCGCTTCATCTTGTGCCAGCCGATTCGCGTGAGATTACCGGTAACTAATCCGGTCGCGGCCCCGGCTCGCTGAACGCGAGCCAGCAGACGGCGCACGCCCGGGCACACCCGGCGCGAAATGTCCGGACAGGTGCGGAGGTAGATCCGTTCGGCGGCCTTGATCACATCGGGCAGCGATCTGCGAATCAGGTCGCGACGGGCGCCTGCCTGCCGCATCATCGCGGTAATGATTCCCGGGTCGAGCATTCCCGCCACGGGGACGCCGTCCGTGGTTGTATCGAGGCTGGTGACCCTGCGAATCGCGGCAATCAGTGCCTGCCGGTGATGCGGACCTGCACGGCGCACCAGAGTGCCGTCGATATCGAAGAGCACAAGGGCATTGTGAGTCATTCTTGTCGAACCGGGACATGCGGCGCCAGCCGCGTTCGCCCGAATACGCACCTGTCGCCGCGTGTCCACCACAAATACCGCGGCTCTCGCCGCGCGTCCATCATCTGTATCATAGCCACATGGATCTGCAGTTCCCGAACGGAAAGGTACTGCGCCTGGTCCGTGGCGACATCACCGTAATCCGCGTCGATGCCATCGTCAACGCGGCAAACTCCGGC
>JBEKFB010000032.1:0-21484 GCA_050013535.1 Bryobacteraceae bacterium
AAACATTTCCCGAGCGATGGAGACAGCTACGGGGACGCATCGACGAGCAACGCTATCAAGCCGTGCTCGCGCGCCTTGAATATCAGGCAGGCCATGCCATGGTGTGGCGCGATGCGATTTGTAACTGGTTCGCTAAGACGTCGGGGATTCCGGATGCCCGCGGGCGGGTGGGCAATCATCCGGATCGGGTCGAAGCGGAATCGATGACGCTGAACGGCTATGCCGTGGAACCGGTAACTCCATGGGAAACTGCTTCGGGCGGACAGGCGATTGGTTGTCCGCAGCCGAGCTGTTCTGCGGCGTTCCAGTGGAAAGGTAAGCCGGGATGGTACCAGATTGCCGTGCAGTATTTCGACGCGCGCGACGGCGTATCGAGCTATCGTTTGTCGGCGGCCGGCCAACTCATTGACGAGTGGCTCGCTAACAATGACCTGCCGTCGGACACGCCGAACGGCCACACGAGTACGCGCCGAAATGTAACTGGCGTGGCGCTTCGCCCCGGTGACGAAATCCGCATCGACGCGACCACCGGCGCCAGGGATCGAGCCGACATCGACTATGTGGAGATCACGCCCGAGAGAAATTGCGAGTCACTAAGGTTGGATCATGCTGCCTGAACAGTGGGAGACATTCAAGCGAGCGGCGCGACGGGAGAGGATGCCTCGCATTCCCATGGCTCTGATTGTGGACAGTCCATGGATTCCCGGATACCTGGGAATCAAACACATGGACTACTATCTGGACCGCGATCTGTGGTTCGAATCGAACCTGCGGATCATGCGCGAGTTTCCCGATATCATCTTCGTTCCGTCCTGGTGGATGGAGTACGGCATGGCGGCGGAGCCCTCGGTGCTTGGCGCCAAGATTAAATTTTGGCAGGATAACACCCCAAGCGAATATCACACGCTCTACAGGCTTGAGGACATTGATAACTTCCCGGAGTACGAAGTGGACGCGGACGCCTTCGCCGCCATGACGCTGCATCGAATCGGCATGGAGAGGCAGCGGATTCTCGACCACGGCTACATTCTTCCCATGATTACGTCGCGTGGGCCATTATGTACTGCGGGCTTTGTGCGAGGCACCACGCATTTCATGATCGACCTGGTTGAAGATCCCAAGGGGGCGCACCGGCTCATCGATCTTTGCACGCGCGTGATTATCGACTGGCTTAAAGCACAGCACAAGGTGATGGGCGACACCGTGGAGAGCATCTTTATCCTCGACGATATTGTTGGATTCATCAACGAGGAACACTACCTGGAGTTTGCACATCCTTATTTGAAGCGCATCTGCGACGCGTTTCCGAACGACTGGGTGAAGGTTTATCACAACGACGCAGAAGTGGATGCTTGTCTGGATCACCTTCCCGACGCTGGCTTCAACGTTCTTAACTGGGGCAAGCAGAAACATATTACCGAGGTGAAGCGGCGCGTTGGCGATCGCATGTGTCTCATGGGGAACGTGAACCCGCTTGAGGTTGGTGTACGCGGCACGCCCGATGAAGTGAAGGACGAGACCCTGGAGGTTCTGGAGGGATCGGGCGGAGAAGGCATCATTCTCTCGGTGGGCGGCGGTACCAGCCCTGGAATGCCGCGCGAGAACATCCTCGCCATGCTGGAGGCGCTCGGCGAGTTTAACGATAAGCGGGCGAATGGCAATGGTTGATTACGCGCTAATGAACCAGTGCCTGTACGAGGGCAAGGCGAACGAAGTGGAGCAGATGACTCGTGACGCCCTTGCCGAAGGCCGGCCGGTTCAGGAAGTGCTGACTGACGGACTGATCGCGGGCATGAGCGTAGTGGGTGAGGACTTCAAGCACAATGTGCTCTATGTGCCCGAAGTATTGATCGCGGCGCGGGCGATGAAGGCGGGCATGGCCGTGCTCAAGCCGTTGCTGAGCGCGAGGGACGGCGGGAGCAAACCGGCGGGCATATTGTTGATGGGCACCGTTCGGGGCGATCTTCACGATATCGGCAAGAACCTGGTGCTGATGATGGCCGAGGGTGCGGGTTTCGAAGTACATGACATCGGAGTAGATCAGAGTGTGGATAAGTTCATGGCTGCGGCCGAAAAATGCCATCCGACAATCATCGGGATGAGCGCCTTGCTGACCACCACCATGACGTACATGAAAACTGTAATTGATGGTTTTCAGGCTGCGGGTAAGAGTGACATTAAGATGGCCATCGGTGGCGCGCCGATTAGTCAGATGTTTGCGGACGAAATTGGCGCGGACGGTTATGGCGCGAATGCATCGGCCGCTGTCGATCTGTTTCTGCGCCTCGCGGCGGCGAAGTAGCTCCAATGGCCACTTACAAGATTCTTTATTGGCAGGAAGTGCCGACGCAAATCAAAGCTGAGGATGACGAGGAGGAAGTTACTCTCCCGCTGCCGGCCCGATTCATGGAACGCGTGGATCGTCTCGCTCAGCAACGCGGATTGCACGGATCAGAAGACTACCTGGCCCAATGGCATTGGAGCGATGGAGAGGATCGCGATGGATCCGCGCGTGAAGTCGCCGAAGCCCTAATCGCGGAGTTCGAATCCAGGGCTGACTGGTAGCACCCAATCTCGTGGCGGCAACACTCACCATCAACGGCCAACCGTCGGAAGCGATGCCTGGCTTGTCTCTTTTCGACCACGCCGAGCGCCTCGGTGTGCGAGTGCCCACTTCATGCCAGAAGCAAGGAAAGTGCCGCGAGTGCCTGGTGGAAGTTGTGGACGGGATGGAGTGCCTCTCGAAACGGACCCCATCGGAGCGTCATCTGACCGGCGCCTACCGCCTTTCGTGCCAGAGTTTCATGGAGTGCGATACCGGCAATATTCGATGCCACACCATGCGGCGCGGCCACATGCACATCGAACGGCGCGCTTTCGGGCTGCCTCAGCAACAGATTCAACTCGACCCGGCGGTTACTCGCGATGGGAGTCGAGTGTTGATTGACGGCGTCGAAGTGGATCGCTCGTCCGGTCCAATTCACGGCCTTGCCATGGACCTTGGAACAACCACGATTGTTCTTCGGCTGCTCGATCTCGAAACCGGCGAGCTGATCGCGGATGCATCGTTTGAAAATCCACAGCGGTTCGGCGGGTCGGATGTGATGGCACGGATCCATTACGACACCACTCATCACGGCAGGCTGCTGATGAGAACGCTGGCCGGCTATGTGAGTCACGCGATCGAAGAATTCCCGGTGGATCCAAAGTCCATCTACGAAATGGTGGTGGTGGGTAACTCCACTATGCGCGATATCTTTTTCCGGCAAAGCGTGTACTCGATTGGGCAGAGTCCGTATCGTTCGATTACCGAGATTGAGATGGCCGAGGGGAAGCGGACCGGCACCAGCCTGACCTGCACGGGCCGGCGTTCTCTGCTGCCCATACATCCCAAAGCGCGCGTTTACGGCGGGCCGGTCATAAGCGGCCACGTCGGAGCAGACGCCGCTGCCTGCATGTTAGCCGTGAACATCGCGCGCGAAGAGCGCCTTATCGCCGTGATGGACATTGGGACGAACACCGAGCTGATTGTTGGTAATCGTCACCGGATTCTTGCAGCATCCTGCCCGGCGGGACCGGCATTCGAGGGCGGCGCGATCGCCTGCGGCATGCCCGCTCTTGATGGCGCGATTGAAGACGTGACCATCCGAGATGACGGCTCCTTTGAAGTCGGTGTCATCGGCGATGTTCCTCCGGAGGGGATTTGCGGGTCAGGTCTGGTCGATCTGATGAGCGAGCTGCTTCGCACCGGACGAATGAACGGTATGGGGCGCTTCGAGGACGACGCCAGCCGAATCGCGATCGATGCCGGGCGCGGCATCTTCTTTTGTGAACGGGATGTTAGCGAGCTCGCGCAGGCGAAAGGCGCCAACGTGGCTGGCCTGCGAGTGGTCTTCCATAACTACGGCGTCGATTTCGACGACATCGATGTGTTTTACCTTGCTGGTGGCTTTGGCCGCCACCTGAAGGTGGAACCCGCACGCCGTATCGGCCTTATTCCCAACCTTGGTCCGTCGAAAGTGGTGCAGGTCGGCAACGCCGCAATCGAAGGAGCATGCATAGCGCTGCTAAGCGTATCGCGGCGCAGGGAGTTGGAAGAGCTGGTCCGGCGAGTCGAACATTGCCGCCTCGAAACACATCCGGAGTTCTTTGAGTTCTTCGTGGATGGTTGTCAATTCAAGCCACTTGAGTCTAATTGCGGGGCGTCCGGATGATGGAGATCACGGATACTTCTCCCGTTGTTCACGTTGAACCGGCCGAGTACATTCGCCTTCTGGGCTATCCGCAGGGCTGGGTTCTTGAAGGCCGCGCTCGGGAGTTGGACGATTGGGCCAGAGACTGGTATGCACAGAACGGCCGGCCGTGGCTTTATGCGCGAGAGGCCGAATCTTTCGAACTCGACGGCGCCGCGATCCGGATTGAGGACGCCGAGTTCGCGAGTTCGCGCCTGCGCCAGACGTTGGAGAAAGCGGAAGCGCACAGCCTGATCGTGGCTGCGGTAAGTGCTGGTCCTGAACTCGAAGCGGAGGCCGGCAAGCGTTGGGACGCCGGGTGTCCCGACGAATATTTCTTTCTGGAAGCTTTCGGGTCCGCGGTAGTGGAGCGCCTTACGATGCTGGCGGGATCGCGCCTTTGCGAATGGGCTGAAAGTCAGGGCATGGCGGTGTTGCCTCATTACAGTCCCGGTTATCCGGAGTGGGACATTCTTGAGCAGCCGCGCTTTCTTGAGTTACTAACTCGGCACGGAAGTCTGCCTTCGTCGATCAACGCACTCGATTCAGGGGCGCTGCGTCCGAAGAAATCCCTCCTCGCCGCATTCGGCGTGACACGCCATACGGAGCGTCTTCGCCGTCTCACTGAGCTTGTTCCATGTGAGAATTGTTCTCTCGGCGGTTGCCAGTACCGGCGTGCGGCTCACCTGCGACCACTGGATGTTACGTCGCTTAACGGGGACGCCAAATACGCCGTGAATTCGAAGGCGCTGAAGCGCTGGGCAGAAGAAAGGCTGTCGTTGCATCCGCGTGAAGACGGAGGCATCGACGCATTATTTCGCTACGACGGCACCACCTGCACAAATATGGGCCGCCCGCTGGCGTTTCATTACAACATTTCGCTGGGACCAAGAGAGGCGGGGTTTCCCATCCGCGACCAACGATGTGCTCCGGCTCCCGGTGACCGCGGTCACACCTATATGTGCGAGTTCATCCGCGAAGGCTCTGGTCTGCTGCTCGAGATCGCGGGCGAGAAACCGCTGCTGGGGCGGCCACTGAATGAAGTGCTTGCATGGACACGGTCTTCTTCCCCCGCCGGCTGTTATTGCGACCCCGAGAGCCGCGAACATAAGTGGGGATTGGTGCTGGAAACGGTGCACTACGCTCTGGCCCGCATGCAGTCACCGGATCAGTCATCGTGAGGACGCGATTACAGGACGCACTCAAACAGGGACCGTTGCTCGGCGACGGCGCCATGGGCACGCAATTGATGATCGCCGGGCTGGAGCAGGGCAATTGCGGAGAAGCATGGAACCTGAACCATCCCGAGAAGGTGCTCGCCATCCAGCGCCGTTACGCCGAAGCCGGATCGGATTGCATACTAACAAACACCTTTGGCGGCTCACGCATTATGTTGAATCGTCACTCAAATGCAGATAAAGTGATCGAACTCAATACGGCCGCCGTGCACATTGCCCGTGAGGCTTTTAATGGACGGTTCGGGTATGTTATCGGAGATATCGGACCTTTCGGTGGTCTTCTGGAACCATATGGCGATTTTTCGGAGGCCGATGTTGGCTTCGCCTTTCGCGAGCAGGCGAAGGCTCTGGTGGATGCGGGCGCAGATGCAATCATCATCGAAACACAGACCTCACTGGAGGAACTGCGGCTCGGCATTCTCGCGGCGAAAGAGGTTGGAGCGGAGTGCATCATTGGTTCGATGGCGTATGATGTCACTCTTGACGGCTCAACTTTCCGCACCATGATGGGCGTCGATCCAGAGCGTGCCGCCGAGGTGATGGAAGAGCTTGGCGCACATATTATTGCGCTCAACTGCGGCACGGGGATGGATATGGAACGCGCGCGCGAGGCTGTGGCGCGATATCGCAAGGTTACTGGTTTGCCGCTGATGGCTCAACCCAACGCAGGCTTGCCGAAGCTTGTGGACATGAAGGTGATTTACGATGAGATGCCCGCGCAGATGTCGACAGGAGTGAAGCCGTTGCTCACAGCGGGCGCGAACATCGTTGGCGCATGTTGTGGCAGTACCCCGGATCACATCCGCGCATTCCGCAAGGAGATGGACGAATTCACCAGGACCCAGCATGAAAACGCGACTGTGTGACGTGAATGCGGCTGCGGCTGAGAAGCTTCCCCAATTTACGGATGATAAATCGGGCATCGGAGTCCATTACGTTGATGCGTGGATCAAACCGATGAATAAGAAGTTGGAAGACGGAACCGCAGTCAGGTGCAAGCGCCGCGGATTGAAGATTCTCTTCTCGGTTGGCGCACAAAAAGGCGAGGGTCTCATGCGCCGCCTGGCGGTAAGCCCTGACCCGGTGCTCATGCTTGAAGCGGCTCTGCAGGAAGCGGCGCAAGCCGCCGGTGTCGGTTTGACAGTGGAAGACGGCGCGATTTTCATCGCCGCGCCCGAGTAACCAGGGGCTCGTGACGGCCTGCGGTAAACTGATAACCGTACACGCGCGTGGGCGGCTAGCTCAGCTGGGAGAGCACGGCGTTCGCAACGCCGGGGTCGCGGGTTCGAATCCCGCGCCGTCCACCAATTCTCGCGTGGACGTTGCAGACGGACTCCGGGTCGAAGAATCGCCGCAGTTCCGAGGCAACGCATTCCGGGTTGTTCAGCGGGATGAAGTGTCCGGATTCCACCGTGACCATCCTGCAATTAGGGATCAGCGCGGAGGCTCGCATCGCGAAAGAGTGCGGCACCGCACGATCGCGCGAGCCTTGAAAAACGACGGTCGGCATGGAAAGCTGTGGCAGATAGCCAGGCACGGCGGCCAGCACCTGGGCTGGATTGCCCCACCTCAGAAGCGACATTAAATGCCAGGCCCCTCGGACGCCGCAGAAAGGCGCCCGAAAGTCCTCAAGGACGCCATCCAGCTCCTTCGTTTGCCCCTCCACCGCGCCGCGCATGGCGATCCGCCAGAAGGCCAGGTTCACCAGAGGAGCAAGCATCTCGCCAATCCACGGTATCCTTAGCAGCCGAAATAAATAGAACGGCTTCAGGTCCGGAAACAGCGCCGGCGACAGCAGCGCGAGGCGTCCAACGCGATCGGGAAACCGATGCGAATACTGCACGGCGATCGCGCTGCCGGCATCGTGACCCACCACGTGCCATTTGTCGATGTTGTGCTGAATCCGCAGTTCCTCAATGTGATCGGCCAGCACCTGCAATTCCCCAAGCCGGTGCGTGGCCCTCGGACTCCGCCCCAGTCCGGGCAAATCGACCGCCAGGCAATTGTAGCTGCCGGCCAACCGGTCGATCACTCCGCTCCAGATCCGGTTGCTGGTGGGTATTCCGTGGATGAACAAAATGGGATGGCCGGACCCGCGCGATAAAAGGTACATACTTAGTCTTCCTGGTAGCCGGGTCTCATCGAACCTTGCATCCTGCGCATGACCCATGCACACATCCGTAACAAGCTCAACAACGAGGTGAAAGCCAGAGTCCCTACCGTTCTTCGTGGGCGGAAACGCGAATACAGAGTGTTAATGCTCCATGCGGCTGCGGTGTAGATGTCCGCCGCGCGCGCCAGCCCCAGACGATCCCGCAACGGCCAGTCATAAACCAGCTTTTCGATTCCGCTATTAAAGAAGCGCCCCATCTGCAGTACCCGCAGACTATACAGCCCCCGCCCCCAGCGCGACAACGCCCCCCGGTTTCGCGCGGCCACGATCAACATCGAGGCATCTTCCGCATGCCGCAGCGCGGCGCTGACGCCGTTGGAGGTAACAGGATCCACCAACGACGCCGCTTCTCCCACAATCATCCAATTCGGTCCAGTCACGCCCTTGTAGCTGCGACACTGGAACGACGTTACGTGAACCGCGCCCGGCGTCTCCGCGAGCAGGGGCTCAAAGCGCGGGAACTTCGCGAGTTGACGTCTGAAGATGTCCTCCACAGTCAGGCCCTGGGCGCGCTCGCGTTTCACCGATTCGCCGGGGGCCACGCATCCCACGCTTACCGTGCTCGCACTAATCGGAATCTCCCAGATCCATTCGAGGTATTTGCCGGGAGTGGCTTCGCTGTAAATCGTGGTGCCTTCGCTCGGCGTTCCCACTGTGAAATAGGACCACATGGCAACCTTGCGCGGCCCGTATTGATGGAAAGGGAGCCGGAACTCCCGAGCCAGAAGACTCGTCCCGCCCCCGGAAGCATCCACATACCAGCGCGACAAATAACGGCCGCCGCTCGCAGAGCGAACCGCGGTGATTCGACGGCCATCCCGTTCCACCGAGACCACCCGATCCTGAACCGCGTTGACTCCAAGACTGGCCACCCGTTCGCGAAGCTCACGGTCCAACGTCAATCGATCCGCGTGCAGGGTGTTCAACTCGACGCGGTACGGCGCATCCGCCAACCAGGGGGACACCGCGTATTCCACGGACGTCCCATCGCTCGTTTGCAGGGTGACGTGGCGCTTGTACGTGGAGATATGTGAAGTCAGTAAGTAGTCGCGGGAGAAGCCCACAGCTCCCAGCAGGTCCGGAGTAGCCCAATCCAGGGACTCGCCAACTGGCTGGCGCCCACTCGACTCAGGTTCCATGCAGGTGACCCGCAGGCCCGCCTTCGCGAGATGCATCGACGCTGCCATGCCGGCCATTCCGCCGCCGATCACGGTCACGTCAGCAGTGAAGGAGGGTTCGCCGGGCATAGGACACAGGGTCAGATGGCCCGCGGATCAAGCGTATCCCGGCGCTCCTGGACATGAAACGGATCCAACTCCCCCTTTGTGAAAGTGAACTCAAGAAGCAGATGTACGGAAGCATCGCACGGAGCCGGAAGCAGGTCAATAATGCTTTGATGCTACGAGCCCCGAAACCGTACTCCGGAGCGCTGCCGCTTTTGTAAAGATAGAGAAGTCGAGCGTTTTCCGGCTCGACGCACAGGACGCGATGCGACGCTCATTCTGGCGGAAAACTGGACGAACCGGGAAGTACCTTCTGTTCGGTCTGGCGATCCTGTACGTCAGCGACCTCGCTGTCTTTCAAGTAAGGCTGATGTTGGGAAGCGGGATGGGCAGCGTCACCGTCGATAGCTTCCTGAAGACGCCGCTCAAAGGCGAGAAAGTTGAATTCGATTACCTGGGGACTGCGAACGAAAGCTGCTCGCAGACGTTGTTTCCGCAATATGCGGCGTCGGCCTGGAACCCTCCCTGCTGGTGGCTGGCGCACCACAAAACGCGCTGGCAGTGACCAGGCACACGCCCTACCGCTGGATAGCAGTTGCGTCCTTCGCCGGCTTCGCGGTCACTTGCTGCGGCGTGGGCAGTTGTGAACGATCCCAGCCTCCGCCGAGCGCTTCGATGAGCGCTACCGATTCAGTGGCGCGCTGTATCTCGATTTCGGCCAGCACCTGCTGAGCGCTCAGCAGATTATTCTGTTCGGTAACCACGTCGATATACGGGTCGATGCCGTTCTGATAGCGCTTCGTCTCCAGGTCGAGAGCTTGCCTGGCCGATTCCACCGCCTGGCGCTCTTGCTGAATCTGTTGCGTCAGAATGCGAAGAGCGGCCAGAGAATCTTCCACCTGCTGGAAGGCGTTCAGAACGGTCTGCCGGTATGACGCCAGATCGGCATTGTAGGTGGCGATGTACTGGTTCACCACGGCCCGGCGCAGGCCGCCGTCGTAAACCGTCTCCGATACCGAGGGGCCGACGGACCAGAACCGGCTGGCCCAGTCGAAGATGTGCTTCCATGACGAGCTTTCGAAGCCTGCGCTCGCGGAGAGATTCAGGGTCGGATAATACGCGGCGTAGGCGATGCCGATCTGCGCGTTGGCAGCCGCCATGGTTCGTTCCGCGCCGGCAATGTCCGGACGGCGCTCCAGAAGCTGCGACGGCAGACCCACCGGAATGACCGGCGGAGTTGTGAGCAGCGGACGAACCGGGATTGAGAAATCCGAGGCGGCCTTCCCGATCAGAGTGGCGATCGCGTGTTCGTACTGTGCGCGTGCAATGCCGAGATTGGTGGCCTGCGATTGCGCGGTTTGCAAAGTGTTCTCTGCCTGGACGACAGAAATCTCATCCGTGGTTCCCGCGTCGTACATCGACTTTGTGATGTCCAGCGCTTTCTGGTCGGCCGCCACCGTCGCATCGAGGATCTCCTGGAGCGCATCCTGTCCGCGCAACTCGAAGAAGTACGCGGCGAGGCTGGCCTGTTCGGTGAGGCGCTCGTTCTCAAGATCGGCGGCGCTGAGTTGGGCCGAGTACTGTTCCTGGCGCACCGTGTTGCGGATCTTCCCCCAGAGATCCGGTTCCCAGGAGGCGCTCACGGGAAGTTCGAGGAACGTGTTTACCGGATTGCCGCTTGTGGTCGAGCTGGACCCGCTGCCACCCACGGAACCGGTCGGAGCGCCCGTCGTCGAAGTCGTCGAGGCGCCGCGTAAACTGGAGGGCGTTTGTGAATATGACAGCGAAGGTCCGACGGTGACCGTGGGAAAGAACTGGCTCCGTGCCTCTCTCACCAGCGCGCGCGCCGCGAGGAAGTTCTCAAAAAACTGTTTGATGGTCTGGTTATTGATGTTGAGCTGCTCTTCGAGCGAATTCAATTCGGGCTCGTTATACAGCTCCCACCATTTGCCGCGCAGCACGGCATCCTGGGGCTGGGCCACGGTCCAGTTGCCCAGGCCGCCGAGCGTAGGGTCGGACTGCTCGCTGGCGGCTTGCGCCGGCGGTTTCGCGGCGGGATTTGCCGGAGATTCTTTATAAGCGGGAGGGGTTTCCGTCGTCTTCGCCGTGGGTGGCTGATACTTCGGTCCCACGATGCATGCGGTGAGTGCGCACAAGAGCACGGTGGCCGCCGGTAACAAGCAGCGTTGTGGAAGATTCGTGATCATACGCATCTCTCTTTCTTCATATCGCTCCGGCTATGTGATTTCCTCCGGAACAGCACCGGTGAGGAGCTCGCCGTGTACATTTCCCGTCATCCGCACACGCATCCGGTCGAGGAACAAATAAACTACCGGCGTGGTGTAAAGGGTGAGCAACTGGCTCATCAGCAGGCCGCCGACAATGGTGATGCCCAGAGGGCGGCGCAGTTCCGATCCGATGCCCGTACCGAAGGCGAGCGGCAGAGCGCCAAAAATGGCCGCCATGGTGGTCATCAAAATGGGGCGGAAGCGCAGCATGCACGCCTCGAAAATGGAGTCGTAGGTGCTCTTGCCCTCATTGCGTTCGGCCTGCAGGGCGAAATCGATCATCATGATGGCGTTCTTCTTCACAATCCCTATAAGAAGTACGATGCCGATGATGGAGATGACGTTGAGATCGATATGGAAAAGCATCAACGCCAGCATGGCCCCGACGCTCGCCGATGGCAGCGTGGAAATGATGGTGAGCGGGTGCACTAAACTCTCATAAAGGATGCCCAGCACTATATAGACGGCCAACAGCGCGGTGGCTATAAGAATGGGCTCGCTGGCTAGCGAATCCTGGTAAGCCTGCGCGGTACCGGCAAAAAAGCCGCGGACAGCTTGCGGCATATTCAGCCGGCTTTGCATTTCGGCTACCTCTCGGGTCGCGTCGCTGAGCGACATGCCGTTGCCAAGATTAAATGAAACCGTGACCGAAGGAAATAAGCTCGTGTGATTGACGGAGAGAGGGATGTTATGGATTTGGTTGCTCGCGACGGTACGCAGCGGCACGTTCCCGGCAGTCCCCGAATTCATATAGATGTACTTCAGCCCTTCCGGACGTTCCCAGAATTGCGGGGCCACTTCCAGCACCACGTAATACTGATTGAGCTGCGTGTAAATGATGGAGACCTCTTCCTGGCCGAAGGCGCTGTATAACGTGGAATCGAGGCTCTGCGCGGTAATGCCCAACCGCGCGGCAGTTGTGCGGTCGTAGGTCAGGTATTGGTCGAGACCGCCGTTCTGTTGGTCGGTGTTGACGTCCTGGAAGCCGGGAAGCTTTTTCATTTCCTGCAACAGGACAGGCCCCCATTTGGCCAGATCCTGAGACGTGTCCGACTGAATCGTGTACTGGTAGAGAGCGTTGCTTTGCCGGCCGCCGATGCGCAGATCCTGGGCGGGCTGCAGGAAGGCGGAGGCCACGGGCAGGGCGTTCATTTTGGGGCGCAGCCGCGCGAGGATCTGCATCGCGCTGGCATTGCGCTCTTCCAGCGGCTTCAGGGACATGAAGATGAAACCGCCGTTGGTATTGCCCTGGCCTCCGGTGAATGCGACCACGTTGTCAACTCCGGGGTCGTGTTTGATCACCGATACCAGGCGCCGGACCGAGTCGTCCATCACGGGGAAAGATGCGTCCTGCGGTCCCTGAACGCCGCCGACGATGACACCCGTGTCCTGCTGTGGGAAAAAGCCCTTCGGAATACGGTAAGCCACCACCCCGTTGAGCGCGACAACCAGTAGCAGCACCACCAGCGTGAGCACGGAATTATCCAGTACCCAGAGCAGCGAGCGCCGGTAGACAGAGAGCATGCCGGCGAAGAACTTGTCGCTCGCTCGATAGAGGAAACCGTGTTTGTCGCTGTGCGGCTTAAGCAGATGCGCGCACATGGTCGGCGTGGTGGTGAGCGAGACCACCAGGGACACCACAATCGCAGTCGAAAGCGTGATGGCGAACTCGCGGAAAAGCCGGCCCACAATGCCGCCCATAAGCAGAATGGGAATGAAGACCGCGATGAGCGAGACGCTGATGGAGAACACCGTAAAGCCGATTTCTTTAGCCCCCAGGAGAGCAGCCTCCCAGGGGCTCATGCCGTTCTCGATATGGCGCGAGATGTTCTCCATAACCACGATGGCATCGTCCACGACGAAACCCGTGGAGATAGTGAGAGCCATCAGGGAAAGATTGTCGATGCTGAAATCGAGCAGGTACATCACCGCGAAGGTGCCGATCAGCGAAACCGGAACGGCCACCGCCGGGATCAGCGTCGCGCGCCCGTTGCGAAGGAAAAGAAAGACAACCGCGATCACCAGACAGATGGAGATCATCAAAGTCCGCTCCACGTCGCGCACGGAAGCGCGGATTGTTGTGGTGCGGTCAAGAACGATGGTGGTCTGGATACCCTGGGGGATGGAAGCCTTGATGGAGGGGAGCTCGGCGCGGATTTTCTCGACCGTCTGGATGATGTTCGCGCCGGGCTGCCGGAAGACGATGATGGGAATGGCTGGCTTGCCGTTGAGATACCCGGCGGAACGGATATTCTGCACCCCATTCGCCACGGTGGCCACATCGGCGAGACGAACGGCGGCGCCATTACTGTAGCCGACGATAAGCGGCGCATAATCGCTGGCGTCGCGAATCTGGTCGTTGGTGATGATGTCCGCGGTGACCACGCCATCGGCAAGCTGGCCGCGGGCCTGATCGGAATTCTGCAGGCTCAGCGCGGACTGAACGTCGGACATGGACAGGCCGTAACTGTTGAGCTGCGTGGGATTCACATCCACTCGAACACCGGGTAACGCGCCGCCGCCGGTGGTCACCTGGCCCACTCCCTGAATCTGCGAGAGCTTCTGCTGGACGATCGTGGACGCCTCGTCGTAGAGCTTGCCCCGATCATACACGTCGGAGGTGAGTCCAATGATCATGATGGGCGAGTCGGCCGGGTTCACCTTGCGATAGGTTGGGTTGCCGGGCAGATTGGTGGGCAGATATGTCCGCGCGGCATTAATGGCGGCTTCCACGTCGCGCGCCGCGCCATCGATGTTGCGGCTGAGGTCAAACTGTAGCGTGATGGCGGTGGTGCCCAGCGAACTCGTGGAGGTCATCTCCGATATGCCGGCAATGTGCCCGAACTGGCGCTCCAGCGGCGTGGCCACCGATGCAGCCATGATGTCGGCGCTGGCTCCAGGAAGAGAAGCGCCCACGGAGATGGTTGGGTAATCCACCTGAGGCAGCGGCGAAACAGGAAGCACGTTAAACGCGATGGCGCCCGCCAGAGCGATGGCGATCGTCAGCAGCGTGGTGGCTACGGGCCGGTTGATGAATAGCCGCGATGGGTTCATGACTGCTGGGTTTGCGGTTCAGGTCCCGGTTCGCCGGGCTGGTTGCCGGAACGCGACTTCGAACGCGAGAAGCGTTGCGCGAGCCCGTCGAAGAAAATGTAGATAACCGGCGTGGTGTACAGCGTAAGCACCTGGCTCAGCAGCAAGCCGCCAACCATGCAAATACCCAGGGGCCGGCGAAGCTCGGAGCCGATTCCGCTGCCCAATGCCAGAGGAATACCGGCAAGAAGCGCGGCCATGGTGGTCATCATGATGGGACGGAACCGCAGCAGGCTGGCCTCGTAGATGGCGTCGGTGGAGTTCTTGCCGTGCTTGCGTTCGCCTTCCAGAGCGAAGTCCACCATCATGATGCCGTTCTTCTTCACAATGCCGATGAGCAGGATGATGCCGATGATGGCCACTACGCTGAGGTCCTGGCGGAACAGCATGAGCGCCAGCAGTGCTCCTACCCCGGCCGAAGGCAGCGTCGAAAGAATGGTCACGGGATGGATGAAGCTTTCATACAACACGCCGAGCACGATATAAACCGTCACCAGCGCGGCCAGAATCAGAAGAGCCTCGTTTGACAGAGAGTTCTCAAATGATGCCGCGGTGCCCTGGAACCCGGCCTGCAGGCTGGCCGGCATGTTCATCTGCTTCTGGACTTTGTTGATCTCGGAAATCGCTCCGCCAAGCGCGGCGTTTGGCGCCAGGTTGAACGAGACCGTCACCGACGGGAACTGCCCCTGGTGACTGATGGATAGCGGCGAGTTGATGCGCTCGTAGTGGGTAAAGGCGCTGAGCGGCACGGCGTTCGCCGGCATGGAGCTGCTGGCGGCGTTGGAGGCTCCATTGGAGGCGTTAGCCGGGCTGAGCGCGTTCTGTGGCGCGGTCAGTGCGCCTGACGACGGGGTGTACGCGGCAGTGGCGGTAACTGCGTTAGAACCAGCCGATACGGAGCTGGACGCCGCGAAAGAAGTGGAAGCTCCCGCTCCCGATGTTCCCGACGATGCGTTCGCCTGGATGTACAGGCTCGACAGATTGCCCGGATTCTGCCGGAACTCCGGCTGGGATTCCAGGATCACGTGATACTGATTGAGCTGTGTATACATCGTGTTGATCTGCCGCTGGCCGTAGGCGTCGTACAGCGTGTTGTCAATGGTGGAAGGCGCGATGCCCAGGCGCGAGGCGGTGACGCGGTCGATAATCAGGGAAACCGCAAGACCGCCGGTCTGCTGGTCGGTGGCAATGTCTTCGAGCTGCGGCAGCTTCTTAATCCGGTCGACAAATCGGTTGGTCCACAAATTCAGCTCATCGGCGTCGGGATCTTCGAGCGTGTACTGATACTGCGTGCGGCTCACCCTGTCGTCCACGGTTATGTTCTGCACCGGCTGCATGTAGAGCTGGATTCCTTTGACGCCCTGCAGCTTGGTCTGGAGCCGCCGAATGACGTCGGATGCGTTGAGATCGCGCTCGGAGAGCGGTTTCAGGTTAATGGAAAAGCGCCCGCTGTTCAGCGTAGTGTTGGTGCCATCTGCGCCGATGAACGAAGTCAGGCTTTGGACGGCGGGGTCGGCGAGGATCACCTTCGTCAGTTCCTTATGCTCCTGGGCCATGGCCCCGAACGAGATGGTCTGCGGCGCCTGCGAGATGCCCTGTATGACTCCCGTATCCTGCACCGGGAAGAATCCCTTGGGGATATAGATATATAGGATGATGGTCAGCACCAAAGTGCTCAGAGCGATCAGCAGCGTGACGGTCTGGAAGCGCAGGACAAATTTCAGAGTCCTTCCATAGAACGCGATCATGCTCTCGAAGGCGCGTTCGGAAACGCGATAGAAACGCGTCTGCTGCGCGGCCGGGTTGTGGCGCAGGATGCGCGCGCTCATCATCGGCGTCAGGGTGAGCGAGACTACCGCCGAAATTATGATGGTCACCGCCAGCGTAACGGCGAATTCGCGGAACAGGCGGCCCACCACGTCGCCCATGAACAAAAGCGGAATTAGCACGGCGATCAGCGAAACAGTTAGCGAAACAATGGTGAAGCCGATCTGTTCGGCGCCCTTCAGGGCGGCCTGAAGCGGCTCTTCGCCCTCTTCGAGGTAGCGCGAGATGTTCTCGATCATCACGATGGCGTCGTCCACCACGAACCCGGTGGCGATGGTGAGAGCCATCATGGAGAGATTGTCCAGGCTGTAGCCGAGCATGTACATGGCGCCGAGCGTGCCTACCAGCGAGATAGGCACCGCCACCGCGGGAATCACCGTCGCTCGCACGCTGCGCAGGAACAGGAAGATAACCAGGACGACGAGGACCACGGTGAGCATCAGCTCAAATTCCACATCCGACACGGAGGCCTCAATAGGCACCGTAAGGTCGGTCATCTGGGTAACTTTGATCGCGGCCGGCAGGTTGGACTGAAGCTGCGGCAGGATCGCCTTGATGCTTCTCACCACGCTGATGGTGTTCGCGCCCGGCTGCCGCTGGATATTGAGGATCACCGCCGGCGTCTGGTTCATCCAGGCCGCTTCGTCGTTGTTCTCTACTCCATCCACCACTTGCGCCACGTTCTTAAGCGCCACCGGAGCGCCATTGCGATAGGCGACGACGATGTTCTTGTAATCGCCGCTGGTTTGGAGCTGATCGTTGGAATCGATCTGATAATCCTGGCGGGGACCGTCGAAATTGCCCTTCGCGGCGTTCACGCTGGTTTGCACCAGAGCCGTGCGAAGTTGCTCGAGCGTAATGCCGTAAGAAGCGAGCTGCGCGGGATTAGCCTGGATACGCACCGCCGGCTTCTGACCGCCGCTGATGCTCACCAGGCCGACACCGTTCAGCTGCGAAAGCTTCGGCGCCAGACGCGTGTCCACCAGATCTTCCACCTGCGAAAGTGGCATCGAGTCGGAAGTGATCGCCAGGGTGAGGACGGGCGCGTCGGCTGGATTGGTCTTGCTGTAAATCGGTGGCGCCGGAAGCACGCTGGGCAGAAAGCTTTGCGCGCCGTTGATGGCCGATTGCACCTCTTCCTCGGCTACGTCGATATTCAGGGTCAGGCTGAACTGCAGCACGATCACCGATGTGGTCCCCGAGCTGGTGGAGGTCATCTGGCTCAACCCCTGCAACTGGCCGAACTGCCGTTCCAGTGGAGCGGTGACGGTGGTGGCCACCACGTCCGGGCTGGCGCCTGGATAGAAGGTCAGCACCTGAATGGTCGGGTAATCGACCTCCGGCAGGGCGGAGACCGGCAACTGCGTGTACGAGACTATGCCCGCCAGCAGAATGGCGGCCATCAGCAACGACGTCGCCACCGGCCGCAGAATGAAAATGCGCGATGGACTCACGGCGCGCTGCTCCCGCTCGTGTTGGCGGGCGGAGATCCTTTGGCGATTACCACCTTCGAATTGGGTTGAAGCTTCTCAAAGCTGCTGTTGGCTACGGTGTCTCCCGGATTAATGCCTTCCACGGCGGTACTGCCGCCATCCACCACGCCGGGAGTGACGTTGCGCATCTGCACGGCCCCATTCTGAATGAGATAAACGAACGAGGTCGCGCCGTTATGTTGAATAACGGAGGTGGGCACCAGCGTCATATTCTTAAGCGTTTGCACCAATAGACGCGTGTTCACGAACTGGTTAGGGAACAGGGCGCTGTTCGAGTTAGCGAAAATGGCGCGCAGCTTCACCGTGCCCGTGGTGGTGTCAATCTGGTTGTCGATGGTCAGCAGCTTGCCGCTGGCGATCTTGTTCTTTGCGGCGCGATCCCAGGCGTCCACGGTGAGACGTTGTCCGTGATGCATCTGCGCCTGCACCTGGCCCAGCGCGTCCTCGGAGAGCGTGAAGATCACCGTGATAGGCTGCTCCTGGGTGATCACCACCAGCGGATTTGTTGCGTTGGATTGTACGACGTTGCCGGGATCGATGAGACGCAGGCCCGCCCGGCCCGTGAACGGAGCGGTGATGTGGCAGAAGGCCACCTGGACCTGATCGTATTGCACCTGCCCCTCGTCGGCCTTGACGGTCCCTTCATCCTGCAGTACCGTCTTTTCCTGATCGTCCAGGGTTTGTTTGGCAATTGCGTTATTTGCCCAGGCGGTACGGTACCGTTCAAGATCCATTTGGGCTTGCTCGAGGACGTGATTGTCGTGCGCCAGCGTACCCTGCGCCTGCGCGAGCTGCGCTTCAAATGGCCGCGGGTCGATGTCAATCAGCGGGTCGCCCTTTTGGACGATCTGCCCTTCCGTATAATGGACCGCCATCACCTGACCGGTCACCTGGCTGGTGATCGAACTCGTATACACCGGCGTGACGGTTCCGATGGCTTCCTGATAAACGCCGATATCGCCCTTCTGCGCTACTGCCGGAATCACCGAGACTGTGCCGGCCGCCAGCGCTCCGCGGCGTCCCCCTCCCCCTCCCTGCGCAGAAACCTGCGGAATGTTCTTATGAGTCAGCACCAGGACAAAAAGTCCGGCGAATGCCAGCAGGACCAGTACCCAGACGATCAATCGCTGGGTCATGGAACGGCTTGGCTTTCCACGGGAAGGCAGATGATTGGGTCCGGTTGGAGGGTTGTTTTCTTCCATCTCCTCTATTCTCTCTTGTTTAGCGATGCTGCTCGACCGCGTTGCCTCGCCGAAATCGACGCCGAGGCAAGCAAGCTGGACAACGCAGATGGAGGCCTGATGCCAGTCTCAGCTTCGCGCGCCCATCGCGTCTTTAAAGACGAAGCAGGTTGGAATAACGTAACAAGGCTAAGACAAAGCTTCCCGGAAGCGGATCACCATCCAGCCGGCAACAGAGAGAATAAACTGGAAACAAAGTGCGTTAGCGGAATCGGCCGGACCGGTCTAACCGGCCGTCCACCGCTACCAGGTGGCCGGGCGAAAACAGAAAGAGGGACCAGGAAAACTGCGCGATGCCGCACCATGATGCCCTAATACTGAAATTGCACGCCGCCAATAGCGGTTCGCCCCGGGGTTGCGAAGCCGCTCTCGAAATAGTTCTGATTCGTGAGGTTCTCGGCACGCGCGAAGAGCCGCACTGCTCGGTAGTCGCTCAGAGGGAGGCGATAGCTCACGCCCGCGTTGATTTTATGGATTCCTGCGAACTGGAAGACCTGTGTGATGACGCTCCCGTATATCGGTGCAAGGTAGCTGCTTGAATCAAGCGTGTCGAACGTCAGGAATAGCCGTGAGTTCACTCGCTCCGTGGCGAGAAAGGAGAATTGGTTCCTTGGCACCACGAACGTCTGCAGCACGTCGCTGACGATTGGCGTCCGCTCGATCGCGTTGACATACGTGTAGGCGGCGGTCACGTTGAGCGAGCGGGTGGGCGCAACAGCGGCACTGAACTCAACTCCGCGCGAGATACCGCCGCGCGTGTTGATGTAACCGATCGAGCGGCCGAATGGATCCGTGGCGGGATCGATCAAACCGGACGTGTCGAAGACGATCACATTATCGAGCCAGGTATAGAAATACGTGGCTGAGGTCTTCAGACGGCCGTTGAGAAATGCTTGGTCGACGCCGCTGTCAAGCCCAACGGAATGCTCCGGTGTGAGTCTGGGGTCCCCATACACCGAGTACCCGTACACCGGATCGAACCCTGCACCAAATCGCTCAAAGAGCGACGGCGCGCGATAGCCCCGTCCTACGTGGCCGCGAAGCTTCGTCCCGGAGCCGCGAAAGAAGTACGCGATGGAGCCGTCACCCGTATAGGCATTGGGCGGCGACCCGAATGCCACGCCCTGATATGGCGCGGAAGCCGCGGGACTGAAAACGGGAGCGTCGAGGGTGAAGAACTGCGCACGAGCCGAACCGGAAATCTGCAGCCGATCGCCGAACAACCGAATCTGGTCCTCCGCGAAAACAGCGTGGCTCAACTGCGTCACCTCGACGGCCGAAAAGGCCTCCGGCACGTATTGCTGGCTGTTGTCATTGGCATAATTCTCGCGTTCGAATTCATATCCGGCGGTCAGCAGGTTGAATCGTCCCAGATGGTAGCTGGCATGCACGTTTACTGTGTCAATGCGGCCGTCGTACGGCGAGCGCGTGTTGCTGGTCGGCTGATATCCCACGCCCGCCGGCCCGTTGTAGTAAGTGCGGCCATTGGCCTCCACCTGATAACTGACCGAGTAGTCGAGGCTGGGCGAGGGTTGGCCGGTGAGGATCAGCGCTCCGGTGAGGAACCGGGCGGCGCGTGTTGAATCGGGGTCATCGGGCGCGGGAAGAAAGGTCACATTTGGAGTCGCATTGACGATGCCCTCACCGCTGGCGTTGCCGAGCACGTCGGGGCTGCCGAACAGCTTGCCGAACGAATTGCCCGCAAACAGGCGCGCCGCAAGCTGGACTGTTGGCAAAATATGCCAGGTCACGTGGCCTTGTGCATTCGTGTCGCGAAAGGGAGCATCGCCGCCGAGGCCCGAGGTCACATCGGTTTCCGCCAGACCGAAACTGTATTGGACGCTGTCATCCCTGAATCCGCCGTCCGCATTCGCGCGTCCGCGCATGGTGCCCAGCGAACCGCCTTCCGTGAGCACGCTTCCCCGCGTCCTGCCACCCCCGTCATCGGTGATCACGTTAACCACGCCGCCAATGGCGTTTGTGCCATAGAGCGATGAGCCGGATCCGTTCATCACTTCCACACGGCTGGTGTCCGTGAAGAGCAGGTCTTCGATCAGTCCCGAAGCGTCGGCCTGCGTTGCCGAGGCATCGCGCAGCCGAAGACCATCCACCAGCACGGCCGTGTCCTCGGTCGAGATCCACGACATCGGACAGCGCAAAATTATCGCGCGCCTCGGCGTCGCTCTTGTCGATCACCGTCACGGGTTTCGAAAGTTCGTCGGGCGATTGCGGCGTACTCGACGCCGTTACCACAACCTGCTGCGGCACGCCGGCGATCCGCAGCGCAATGGCACGGGTGGCAGCCTGGTCGGCGGAAAGATGGATGTCCCTGGCAAGAAAGGGCGCAAAGCCGGAAGCTTCCACGCGGAGCAGATAGTCGCCTTCGGGCAATCGGTCAAACCGGTACGCGCCCGTGGAATCGCTGGTGGTTGTATTGCCGGCGCCGCCTGTGCGCGAAACCAGCGTGAGAGTGGCTCCGGGCACCAGCGCTCCCTGGGGGTCCTCGACGGTGCCCGCGAAAGACGCGCCTGATTCAGCGTAACCTTTGGGAAAAAGAAAGATGAGGCTGAACAGCAGTAACGTTGTTGTGGTTTTCATGTGTGGCATTACCTTTTGGGAATCACGGTCTTGCGGTAGTCTCCGCAATGGAATGAATCGCGCCCAATCGGTAACGCC
>JBEKFB010000033.1:0-21944 GCA_050013535.1 Bryobacteraceae bacterium
TACCACTACCTTTTCCCGCAGTTGACCATGGGGCTCGCGCTGCTCCTGGTCATTCTGAAAACTCTGGCAATTCGAACCGGCGAGCCCATTTATGACGAATCCGTCCGATTCTGGGCGAAAATCTTCGGAATTAATTTTGCCATGGGCGTGGCCACCGGCATTCCCATGGAATTTCAGTTCGGCACCAACTGGGCGGCCTTTTCACGCGCGGCCGGCGGTGTGATCGGACAAACGCTCGCAATGGAGGGCGTGTTCTCGTTCTTCCTGGAATCCACATTCCTCGGGCTGGTGCTGTTCGGCGAAAAGCGCCTCGGCCCGAAGCTGCACTGGTTCGCAACACTGATGACCTGCATCGGCGCATGGCTCTCCGGTTTCTTCATCATTGCCACCGACGGCTGGATGCAGCACCCGGTCGGCTATACGCTGGGACCGAAGGGCGAGATCATCCTGAATAGCTGGCTCGGCCTCATCTTCAACCCGTGGACTTGGTGGCAGTATGCGCACAATATGACGGCCTCAGTAGTGACAGCGTCATTTGTGCTGACGGGCGTTGGTGCGTTTTATCTTCTGCTGCGCGCGCACGAGGAGCACGGGCGCGTATTTGTGCGCGTTGGCGTGATTGCCGGCGTGATCGGCACCATCCTCATGTTGTTTCCCACCGGCGACCGTCAGGGGCATATGGTCGCCGTACATCAGCCGGTAACGCTGGCGGCCATGGAGGGGCATTTTCAAACCATGCATGGTGCGCCCATCGCCCTCATCGGCCAACCGGACATGGACCGGCTGACGCTGGACAACCCGCTGGTTGTGCCGGGCGCCCTCAGCTTTCTTACGTGGCAACGCTGGGGCGCCGAGGTGAAGGGCCTGCGCGATTTTCCGCGCGACACCTGGCCCGATAATATCCCGCTGCTCTACTTCGCGTATCACATCATGGTGGGGCTTGGAACCATTCTTATTGCGGTGATGGTGCTCTCCGCCTTACTCCTGTGGCGCGGCGTGCTCTATACCGCGCGCCCGATGCTTTGGGTTCTCATGCTCTTCGTTCCCTTCCCGTACATCGCCACCACCGCTGGATGGATCACCGCCGAAGTGGGCCGCCAACCCTGGCTGATTTACGGAGTGATGCGCACGGCCGCTGGCGTCTCTCCTCGCGTCTCCGCGGGCAATGGACTGTTCACGTTGCTCGGCTTCATGGGCCTGTATCTGATCCTTGGCATTCTGTTTCTGTGGCTGGTCTGGCGTGAAATCGATCACGGACCGGGCGCACTGGAACCGTTGCAAGGAGGCCACTAATGGAGACCCTGTGGTTCTGTCTGGTGGCCATCATGGTGGCGGGGTACGTTGTGCTCGATGGATTCGATCTGGGCGCGGGCCTCGTGCACTTGTTCGTCGCGCGCGATGAGCGCGAACGCAAGCAGATTCTCGGCACCGTGGGACCGGTGTGGGACGGCAATGAAGTGTGGCTCCTGGCTGGCGGGGGCACCTTGTATTTCGCGTTCCCGGCGCTTTACGCGGCAAGCTTCAGCGGGTTCTATCTCGCGTTGATGATCGTGCTGTGGATGCTGATTCTGCGCGCGATTTCAGTGGAGGTCCGCAATCATGTTGACAGTCATCTGTGGCGCCCATTCTGGGATGTCGTGTTCGGCGTGTCGAGCTCTCTGCTGTGCTTGTTGTTCGGCGTGGCTCTCGGCAACGTGGTGCGCGGGGTGCCTCTGGACGCCTCCGGCTACTTCTTCATCCCGCTGTGGACCAATTTCCTGCCGGGCGCGGAAGCGGGGATTATCGACTGGTACACGGTTCTCGTCGGCCTCGCAGCGGTGAGCGCGCTCGCACTGCACGGGTCGCTATGGGTCGCTTTGCGAACGGCGGGCGATCTCAGCACACGTTCGCGGCGTGCGGCCGGGCGGTTGTGGTGGGCGGTGCTGCTTCTCACCATCGCGATAACGCTGGTAAGTTTCGGCATTCAGCCGCACCTGTACGGGCAGTTTTCGAAATGGCCGTGGGGCTACGTGTTTCCGGCTCTGGCGATCCTCGGCCTCGGCGGCATGCTGGTCTCTCATCCTGCGGGTATCTGGTGGGCATGCTCACCAGCGTCGTCTTCGGCGTGTACCCGCTGGTGCTGCCGGCGAATCCGCACCCCGAGCTCAGTCTGGACATCCACAACGCGGCCGCTCCGCTGTACGGATTGCAGATTGGCCTGATGTGGTGGATTCCCGGAATGATCCTCGCGGGTTGTTATTCGGTTTTTATTTACAGGCATTTTTCGAGCAGAGTGGAGCCGGAATAGGGATGGCTAGCTGCCTCCATCGCCATTTCGAGCTAAAATGGATGCTTACCGCCGCAAGGAGCTCATAAATGTCAGTGATCGGACGACTATCGGTCCTCATCGCCATGTACTGTCTCACTGCGCGATCGGGAGCCTCTACGTCCGCAGAGAAAGGCGTCCGGCCCATCGGCGGCGGCGCCTTCCCTCTCTCCTTGACGCACGCCTCTGCATGGTTTGCCCATTCCGCGGACAACAACGAGAAAGTCTTGACGTTTGTTATTTTTCTTCCGGGGTAGCCCGGGATTGGTGAGCCAGCAGACGGATTGGAAGATGCACCCCAACGAGAAACCGGCTAGCATCGATATGACCGTGGGGAAGGTTCCAGTGCATGCGAAGTATTGGCCGGACACAGACGAGGTCGAGATCCAAGGCACAAAGTACAAACGGTCGACCAGTAACGTATTTCTCGTTACCGGCATAGACGGGACGAACCCAGTGGTCAAACCGCTCGGCATACATGACCTGACTTTCAAACCAGACGAACTCCCGCCGGTCGCGATGCTGAGACGCGATGCAAATGTTTGGGCCGCCGTAACCGGACACTCGCCGAGCGATCATCCGACCAACCGGGACCCTGGCGTCTCTCACGAGATCGTGACGCTGGATGCAGAGGGGCTGAGGCTATTGAACACTGATCAATTCAGTATCGCGCAGGAGGACTGGAAGCAAATCGCGCCAATGCTTACGGCTGTTGAGGCCCAGCTCGATAAAACGGCCAAGCTTCAAGCCGAACAACAATCGCGCCAATGGATGGCTGTCGTCGCCGGAAACGAAATGGATGACTATTCCCGCCAATGACCCCGATACTGCGACCAAGCCGCCGACGCGGAAGGGAGAAGCAACAATGAGCCAAGAGCATTTACCAGTCGGATGGGACGATGAGACGGTGCAAGGGTCGGGACAGACCTCAAACACTGCCAACGCCTGCCTTTGAAACCAACCACAGTTGCAAGCGAAGCAATTCCCTAATCCTGCACGGTACTTTGCGAAGCTGCACGGCCCACTTCTCTGCATCAGGCACCGCGAGGGCATAGGTTATATCGGGCGAGGGGTCGCTCATGGAGAGGACGATTTGGCCGAGCGCCGAGTACATGGCCTGCTCTCTTTGTTTACTTGAATCGCCCTCCACCTCAGCCACAAATGTGCCAATACCTTCTTTCCTGGCAACCAGATCAGCCCGACCGTACAGTGGGTGCGCGGCAATCTTCACCCCTTGCGACAACAGCCACGACTCGCACTCGGCCGCGATCGCCTGCTTCTCGGGCGGATGTTGCTTCGTCTTCCCACGCTCCATCGCGTCAATATCGATGGTCACGTCCCACCCCTCCTCGGCCGGGAACTTGTAGAACACCAGCCACCGCTTGACTTCCAACTGATACATAAAGTGTCTCCACCACTGCAAACAATATCACTACTGGTGCATGAAGAGGCCTGGGGAGGCGGGGCCGGCTACGCACGGCATAGAAGTGGCTTCGTCTCCCATCTCTTCGAAAGACATCGCCGTCTAGGCGGCGCTAGAATGATAGTTGCGATGGACCGTTTGCATCAGCAACCCGTGAAAAATCCTCCTAACCTCATCCGAGTCGGCTCGTTCTCTCTGGATCGTCTGTTGAGCCACATCGACCCTGGGCCCACGGAGGAATCCGAAACTTTCGTACGCCGAATCTATGAGCAGCGCCATACTGACGTCTCCCCCAATGGCAACGGCACGGCTGGTCGTTGACACAGACGTCGCCAGTTTCATTTTCAAGTGGCATCCCGTATTCGCCCAACGGTACGTGGATGTTGTCCGGGGTTCTGAGCTGATCGTTTCGTTCATGACTCTGGCCGAGATGCGGCAGGGTGCCCTGGATGCAAACTGGGGACCGCGCAAGCGTGAAGTACTGGAAGCGTATCTGGCCGACTTTGCGGTGCTCCATTCCGACAGCCTCCTGTGTTCTACCTGGGCCGAGGTTGGCAACGAGAGCGTGCGGAAGGGACGTCAAATGAGCTCCGCTGACGCATGGATTGCCGCAACGGCATTGGTTCTGTCGGCGCCACTTGTAACTAACAATCCTAAGGACTACGGGCACGTTGACAGGCTTCAACTCGTTTCCGCGTCTGCCGGATAATTTTCCGACGGCCACTGCTTCCCGTCTTCACGAAACCGCTTTTGCATGAAGATTCGCTGCACTCCGCCTCGATAACCTTCGATCGCCCCCACGCGAATGTAGCCGCGCTTCCCGTAGAAATCCGGCGCCTGAAAGCTTAGGGTGTCGAGAACTGCCGCGTGGCAGCCACGTTCGATGGCCGCGTCCTCCGCCGCTTTCAGGATGCTGCTTCCCACACCTGTCCTGCGAAGGTCTTCCGCGACCCACAGTGCATGGATCGAAAGCCAGCCAAGCGCAGTATCGCCAATCAGGCCGGCAACGACCCGGCCATCAGCATCGCGAACGTAGACGTCCCGGGTGGTCCGCTGAAAATCTCCGAGGTGAGCGCATTGAACTCGCGCAATCCGCGAGCGATCGCATCGCGACTCTCCGGATCAACCGTCTGCACCACCTCGAAATGAAGGGGAGCCATGCGTCGATTATTATCGCGCGCGCGGCCCGCGTCGTACCCCTACTTCCTCATGAAGTACCGGCCCCAGTCCACGCCGCGCATGTCGCCGGTTTCCATGAACTGTTGGTGCATGGCGAAAGCGGCGGCGGGCGCAAATGGCGAGTGCCCATCGTGCGTGTGCATGCAATACGCCCTCAGTTCCTCGCGGAAACTCGGGTCCACGCAATTGGCGATCATCTCTTCGGCGCGTTGCTGCGGGTCCTTCTTGCGCAGGTCGGCTACGCCGTGTTCGGTCACCACCACCTGCACGGAATGCTCGCTTTGGTCGACGTGCGCGACGTGCGGCACGATCGTGCTGATCTTCCCCTTCTTCGCCGTCGACGGGCAGGTGAAGATGGATAGGTAAGCATTGCGGGTGAAGTCGCCCGAGCCGCCGATGCCGTTCATGAGCTGCTTGCCCATGACGTGCGTCGAGTTCACGTTGCCCTGCACGTCCACTTCAATCGCGGTGTTGATGGAGATCAGACCCAGCCGCCGGATGACTTCGGGGTTGTTGCTCAGCTCCTGCGGCCGCATCACCAGCCGCTCGCGGAACCACGGCACGTCGGCGTACACCTCGCGCATCGCATCTGTGGAAAGGGTCAGCGAGCACGTGCTGGCGAAGGTCACACGATCCCGTTTCATCAGATCCACCACGGAATCCTGCAGCACCTCGGTGTACATCTGGAATGGCGGAATATCGGGATGGCTTCCCAGCGCGCCCAGGATGGCATTTGCCGTATCGCCTACGCCGGATTGAATGGGCAGGAACGACTTTGGAATGCGCCCGGCTTTCATTTCCGCGGCCAGAAATTCGGCCACGTTCGCGCCGATCCTCCTCGTGAGTTCGTCGGGCTCGGAAAAGCCTGCGAACTGATCCTCAATGCTGGTCTCCACCACTCCCACGATCTTCTTCGGGTCCACCAGGATCACCGGCGAGCCGATGCGATCCGATGGCGAATAGATGGGAATCTCGCGGCGGAACGGCGGGTCGGCGGGTTCGTACAAATCGTGCATGCCGCGCAGCGTGGTCGGATAGTGGAACTTGTTCCACTCGATCAGAATTCTCTTCGCCGCGCGCGCGAAGGTTAAAGCGGCGCCCGCGCCCGAGGTCAATACGATCTCGCCATTGGGTGTCACGTCGCCGGCTTCCAGAATTGCCCAATCCACCGGTCCGAGAAAACCGTAGCGCACCGCCTGCGGAAGCACCGAAAGATGCATGTCGAAAAAGTGCGTGCCGCCGCTGTTGATCAGCTTGCGCAACGAGGCGTCGGATTGATACGGCGTGCGAAACAGAATGGCGTTCGCCCGCGCCAGCGCGCCGTCCAGCATGTCGCTGGTGGATGCGCCGGTGAGCACGCCTACCTGAAACGGACGCCCGGCATGGTGTTCCGCGTCCGCGCGCTTTCCCAGCGCGAGGGGAATCGCCTTGGGCGTACCGGCGCAGGTGAACCCGCTGAAGCTGAGTGTTTCTCCGTCCTCGATTAACGCCGCCGCTTCTTCGACGGACAGGTGTGTGAGTGCTGCTGTAGCTGTTGGCATGATTACTCCGGCTTCGTTTCATTCAAATGATCGAGGAGCTGCCGCGCCGCGCGATACGCGCTGATGCGGCCCTCCAAAACTTCTGTCTCCAGACGGGCGAGGTCCCGCTTCACGCCAGGATAGGAAAAAAACCGATCGCGCAGCCCGTTCTCGATCGCCGCATACATCGCTTTTCGCGCCTGCTCGCGCCGGTTCTTCTCGTACCATCCGCTGCGTACGGTCTCCCCGTGATGTTCCAGCACCATCTTCCAGATAGCCGCCACGCCTTCGCCGGTGCGCGAGGAACAGGTCACCACACGGGGGCTCCATCCGCTCGAGCGAGGGGGAAACAGCTTCAGCGCGCTTTCATACAAGCGGCGAGCCGCCTCGGAGGGGACGCGATTCTCGCCATCGGCCTTGTTGATAGCGGTCAGGTCGGTCATTTCCATGATCCCGCGCTTCATTCCTTGCAATTCGTCGCCCGCTCCCGACAGCGCCAGCAGCAGGAAAAAGTCGGTCAATCCGGCGACGGCCACTTCGGACTGGCCCACCCCAACCGTCTCGACAAAGATGTTCCGGTAACCGGCCGCCTCGCATAGGACGATCGCTTCGCGGGTCTTTCGCGCCACACCGCCGATCGACGAACCCGCCGGCGAGGGCCGAATATAGGCGTGCGGGTCCAATCCCAGACGTGTCATGCGAGTCTTGTCGCCGAGGATGCTGCCGCCGCTGATGGGACTGCTGGGATCCACCGCAAGCACTGCAACCTTTTCGCTCCGCTCGCGGGTGAGATGAACGCCCAGCGCTTCTATGAAGGTGCTCTTGCCGACGCCCGGCACACCGGTGATCCCCACGCGGATACTGCCGTTGGTGTGCGGAAGGCACGCTTCCAGAATCTGCTGCGCGGGCTCCTGATGAGCGGGAACGGAACTTTCGATCAGCGTGATCCCTCGCGCGAGCATGGCCCGGTCGCCCGCGATAATACCGTCGATGATCTCCTGCGGACTAACCGGGGCTCTGCGCCGCTGCTGGAAACGGCGCGTTTGCTCGAGGTCCATCTACCCGTGCTGGGGTTCCAGCGCCCCCACCAGAGCGTGCAGAATCTCGCGCGCGGCCTCGGGAATGCGCGTGCCCGGTCCGAACACGCCCACTGCGCCGGCTTTGTACAACTCGTCGTAATCCTGCGGAGGAATCACGCCACCCACAATCACCATGATGTCGTCACGGCCCATCGCGCGCAACTGTTCGATGAGTTGCGGGACCAGCGTCTTGTGGCCGCCGGCCAGCGAGGACGCACCCACGACATGCACATCGTTCTCGATCGCGTGCCGGGCCACTTCTTCGGGAGTCTGGAACAACGGCCCGATGTCGACGTCGAAGCCGAGATCGGCGAACGCCGTGGCGATTACCTTGGAGCCGCGATCGTGCCCGTCCTGCCCCATCTTCGCGACCAGAATGCGTGGGCGCCGTCCCTCAACCTGAGCAAACTCGGCGGCCATTTTCCGCACTTCCGCGAAGGCCTTGTCGCCCGCTGTCTCGGCCGCGTACACGCCGCTGATGGACCGAGTGGGCGCGTCGTAACGTGTCCACACTTTCTCCAGCGCGTCCGAGATCTCTCCGAGGGTGGCACGCAAGCGGGCCGCATTCACGGCCAGGGCCAGCAGATTACCTTCGCCCGTTTCCGCGCACCTCGTGATGGCCGCCAGCGCCTGTTTCACTCTTCCGTTGTCGCGCTCGCGGCGAATCTTCGCCAGCCGCTCCACCTGGCTGGTGCGTACGGCGGCATTGTCCACCTCGCGCAGATCCAGCTTCGTATCGGATTCTTTCGACTCGTGACGGTAGGCGTTCACGCCGACGATGACATCGCGGCCCGTATCGATGCGCGCCTGCTTCCGTGCCGCGGCTTCCTCGATGCGCATCTTCGGCAGGCCCATTTCGATGGCCTTCACCATGCCGCCATGGCTCTCCACTTCCTGAATCAGTTCCCAGGCCGAATGCACCAGCTCATGAGTCAGAGATTCGACGTAATGCGAACCGCCCCACGGGTCCACCACGCGGCAGATCTCCGTCTCTTCCTGAATGTAGAGTTGCGTGTTGCGGGCGATGCGCGCGGAAAAGTCGGTGGGCAGCGCCAGTGCTTCGTCGAGCGAATTCGTGTGCAGGCTCTGCGTGTGGCCCAGCGCCGCCGACATCGCCTCGATGGTCGTGCGCATCACGTTGTTGAACGGATCCTGCTCGGTCAGGCTCCAACCGGAAGTCTGGCAGTGCGTACGCAGCGCCATCGATTTCGGATTCTTCGGCCCGAACGCCTTCACGATTTTCGCCCACAGCAGACGCGCGGCCCGCAGTTTGGCGATCTCGCGGAAATGGTTCATGCCGATATCGAAAAAGAAGGACAGCCGAGGCGCGAATTCGTCGACACTCAATCCCGCGGCTATTCCGGTACGCAGATATTCCATGCCGTCGGCCAGCGTGTAAGCCAGCTCGATATCCTCCGTCGCGCCGGCTTCCTGCATGTGGTAGCCGCTGATGGAAATCGAGTTGAACTTCGGCATGTTCTTCGCCGTGAAGCGGAAGATATCGCCGACAATGCGCATGGAAGGTGCGGGCGGATAGATGTACGTGTTCCGCACCATGAACTCTTTGAGAATGTCGTTCTGGATGGTGCCCGCCAGTTTTTCGGGCGAGACGCCCTGCTCTTCGGCGGCGACGATGTAGAAAGCCATCACCGGCAGCACCGCGCCGTTCATGGTCATCGAGACCGAAATCGCGTCCAGCGGAATCTGGCTGAAGAGGATCTTCATGTCCTCCACGGAATCGATCGCCACGCCGGCTTTGCCGACGTCGCCCACTACTCGCGGATTATCCGAATCGTAGCCGCGATGCGTAGCCAGATCGAAAGCCACCGAAAGGCCCATCTGCCCAGCCGCGAGATTACGCCGGTAGAATGCGTTCGACTCTTCGGCGGTGGAAAAACCCGCGTATTGGCGCACAGTCCACGGGCGCGTGATGTACATCGTCGTGTATGGACCGCGCAGGTACGGGGCGATGCCGGCCGCGTACTGTAGTTGTTCCAGGTGCGGATCGTATGCCGGAGCCGGGGCCGTACCTTTCTCGCGATAATCGATTCTTGAAAAGTCCGGTCTCATCTCAATCTCCGATCCCCAGTTTCCGCTGCAGGGCGGTGAGCGTCTCAATCGCATTGCTGCGAATATGGACGAACTCGGCCACGCCCGCCTGTTTAAGCCGCTCCAGGGCGTCCTTTGGAAACCCGGCTACGATCACCGGCTGTTTCACAAGTGGACAAACTCCGGCGGCGAGCGCCGTATACTCCGGATCCGAACTGCATAACGCGACAAAATCCGGCTTCTCGGCTTCGATAGACGCCAGAGCGGCTTCCACAGTCGCGAACGCGGGCGGCTTCACGACGCCGAATCCGGCGCACTGGAAAAACTCCGTTGAAAACTCAGCCCTCGCGCGGCGCATTTTCGCATCGCCAAACTGCAGCAGGAAGACCTTGGGAGTCTTGCCCGAAGCCTTCTCGTAGCGCTCAGTCCGCAGCCGCATCGTTTCGAAATCCGCCGGGCCGCGCGTATGACGCGACGGCACGGTGACTTTGTCCAATACTCGCTCGGCCGGGTTGGCGTGGACGTTCAATCCCGTGAACTGCCGCCGCCGTTGGGCAATCGCGGTCTTGCGTGCTTCCCGCGACGGCTTCACCAGCTTGTCCACTAAGCCCGATCCCACCGCCGTGCTGTATCCACCCGCCTCTTCCATCTGCTGGAACAGCTTCCACGCTTCCCGGGCCATCGTGTCAGTCAGTGATTCGATGTACCAGCAGCCCGACGCCGGGTCGCTGAGTTCGTCGAAGTGAGCTTCCTCGCGAAGGATGAGCTGTGTGTTGACGGCTATCCGGCGGGCGAACTCGTCCGGCGCCGCGAATGCCGAATTGAACGGCGACACCGTGACCAGTTCCGCACCGCCGATAATCGCCGACATAGCTTCAGTTGTCCCGCGCAACATGTTCACGTATGGATCGTAGACCGTCTTGTTCCACTCCGAGGTCTGCGCAAAGATCCGGGTGGTGGCTCGTGCATGCGGATCGTACGCCTTGACCACGCGCGGCCACAGCAAACGAGCGGCGCGAAGCTTGGCGATCTCGAAAAAGTAATTCGAACCAATCGGGAACGAGAACGCGATCTGGTCCGCCACCAGCCCGAGGTCGGCCAGGTACTCGGAGCCCTGCGCCAGCGCCAGCGCCAGTTCCTGCGTGGCTGTCGCTTCAATCTCGTCGAAGCGACCCGCGTTGATCACGTAAGGAATAAAATAGGGCGCGATGTTCGCCGCCTCATGCACCGGCCCGCAATTGAGCGAACCGTGCACCCTTCCGGCAAAATGACGAATCACGCGCAACAACGAGGGAGCGTGCCCGTCCGCGCGAATGTGAACTTCCACCTTGGTGAGGGGCAACCGCGACAGCAGCGCTTCAAGCGCGTCTTCGTTCTCCGGCCAGTATTGGATGGCCTGCGCGCCCCGCGCAACCACTTCCATGGCCGTCTCGAAATCCGTCACCTCGGCGCAGATCTTCCAGCCGGTGGGGAAATCGCGCAATGCCGGCAATGCCGGAGCATCCTCCAAACGATAAAACGGCTTCAGCTCGAAGCCATCCTCCGTTTTCCAAATCAACGATTTCGGGTCTTTGCCTTTCAGATCTTTCGCGATCGCCGCTTCCCATTCGGCGGTGGACACCGGCGGGAACTCGGCAAACAGAGGTTCCGGTTGAGTCGCGTTCATTTCCCCGGCTCCTCGACCACTTCGATCAGGAAGCCGAAGGGCGCAGCATTGAGGGATTTGGGATGAACGAAAAACACCGTGGTGCCGCGCGAGCCCGGCCTCGGCGCTTTATCGATGATATTGAACCCGTTCTCCTTCATGAAGTCGAAAGCCTTGTGAATGTCGGCTACGCGAAAAGCCACGTGAGCAAAACCGCCGCGCCCGCCGTTGCGCTCAATGAGCTTGGCCACGGGCGATTCGGTATTCAGGGGCTCCAGCAACTGGATCAGGTTCGGGCCGTCACCGATCCGCAACAGCACTTCGCGCACCTGATCGCCACCGTACACCTCTTCGCGATGAAGCTCCGTGAAGCCCAGCAGCTTGTACGCCGTCACCTGGCCTTCCAGATCCCCGGTCTTTACCGAGATGGCCACGTGATCGACAAAGAGAAATCCCGGCACCGCGGCAAGCTGTGCCGCCGCGCTCTGCATATCGTTCTGTGTTTCTACCGGCACGTCTTCGTTCCCCTATTCAAAATCCACCAACACCTGATTCGCCTGCACGCTCTCGCCGGCGCCCACGCGAAGGCGCTTGATCTTCCCGGCTACCGGCGATGTGATGGTGGTTTCCATCTTCATCGCCTCCAGCACCAGAAGCCCGTCGTCCACCTTCACCGCCTGTCCTTCCTGCGCGTTCAGCCGGACCACCACGCCTACCATCGGGCTGCGGCAAACTTTGTTCTCATCCACCGCCTCGCCGTTGCTCGCAGATCCACTAGCGGGAGCAACCACCGGCGCGGGGCCTGAAGGCGCAGACCACGACACGGGACGATAAGCCGCCGGCGCGTGTACTTCTTCGGACTCCTCCGCCTCTACGTCCACTTCGTATGTTTTGTTGTCGACCGTGATCTTCAGTTTCACTGGATCCCTTACCTCACCCATCCCACATTGTGCGACGCCTGGATGCTCACCCGCCCCTGTTGCGCCCATGGATTCATGCCGCCAGCAACGCTGCGGCGAACGCGCCGTATCCGCGCCTTCTTCCCCATGAATGCGGCGACAGCGGCCGCGATCACCATCAGCACCTCAGGGTCGATCTGCTCCTCTACCTTTTTCGGGGCAGCTTGCACGGGAGCGGCAACGGAGACAGGCGTATTCGCCTCCGGCTTCACCGCGGTCTCCGCGATTCGCAGCTCCAGTTGTCGAATTCGTTCCTCCATGCCGCGGAGGCGCCCGTTCACTCCTTCGAGCAACGATGTTACGCTTTCGGTTTCCACCATACGGGTCGCCTCCTTACAGCGGGATCAGCCCGTGCTTCTTGGGCGGACGCAGTTCGCGCTTGGTGTGCAACGCTTCCAGCGCCGCCACCAGATAACGACGCGTCTCCGCCGGCTCGATCACATCGTCAGCCTGGCGCCGCGCGCCGGCCACATAAGGATTCGAAAACTTGTCGCGATACTCCTGTATCATTTCCTGCCGTTTCGCCTTAGGGTCCGCGGCCGCCTGAATCTCCTTGCGGAACACCACGTCCACCGCTCCCTCGGCCCCCATCACCGCGATCTCCGCGCTCGGCCACGCAATCAGCCGGTCCGCGCCCAGATCCTTGCCGCACATGGCCAGGTACGCGCCGCCATACGCCTTGCGCACCACCACCGTGATCTTGGGCACCGTCGCGGCCGAATACGCGAACAACATCTTCGCGCCGTGCCTGATAATTCCACCGTACTCCTGTTGCACGCCCGGCAGGAAACCGGGCACGTCCACCAGCGTGATCAGCGGAATGTTGAAGGCGTTGCAGAAGCGAACGAACCGCGCCACCTTGTCCGACGCGTTGATATCCAGTGCTCCCGCCTGCACGGCCGGCTGGCTGGCCACAATACCCACGGAACGGCCCGCCAGGCGCGAGAACGCCACCACTACGTTGGCCGCCCAGTAGGGCTGCACTTCCAGAAAATCGCCGTAATCGACCAGCCGCGAGATCACCGAGCGCATATCGTAGCCCTGCTTGGCCTCTTCGGGCACGATATGATTCAATTCCTCATCGCGGCGTTCTTCCAGATCGTACGGCAGCCGCGGCGCGTCTTCCAGATTGTTCGATGGAAGATAGCTCAGCAGCTTTTTGCAGATCTCAATGGCATGCTCGTCGTTTTCGGCGACAAAGTGCACCACGCCCGATTGATTCATCTGCGCGCCTGGTCCGCCAAGCTGATCGGCGGTCACCACCTCCCCGGTCACCTGTTTGATCACTCCAGGCCCGGTGATGAACATCTGCGCTTGTTTCGTCTGGATAATGAAATCCGTCAACGCCGGGCTGTATGCCGCCCCGCCGGCGCACGGTCCGCAAATCAGCGAGATCTGCGGCACCGCGCCGCTGAGCATGGTGTTGTGATAAAAAACGCGCCCGTAGCCGGCCAGGCTGTCGATGCCTTCCTGCACACGGGCCCCGCCCGAGTCGTTTATGAAAATAAAAGGAGACCCGGTTTTAAGGGAATTCTTCATCATTTCGACGATCTTGTCGGAATGCATCTCGCCCGCCGACCCTCCGGCGACCGTGAAATCCTGACTGGCCAGGTGCACCAGGCGTCCGTCGACGTTCGCGCACCCCGTGACTACGCCGTCGGCCGGCAGTTCCTGACCATCCATGCCGAAGCTGGTCTGATGATGCCGCGCAAACAAGCCGATCTCCTGAAACGTGCCCGCGTCCACCAGCCGCTCCACGCGCTCGCGCGCCGTCAGCTTGCCCTGCTTGCGCTGCTTCTCGAGGCGCTCCTCTCCACCGCCCGCTTCGAGATGTTTTCTGGTTTTCTCCAGCAGCTCAATCTTTTCTTCCATCTTCGAGATTGTTACGTTTGCCATGAGTTCGTGTCTCCTATGCGGCAGGCGCCACCGTGACCTTGTGCGAATGGCCGTTCACCGTGACCGCGTAAGTGATCGGCGCGGACAGCTGGCCCGGCTGCGTAGCAGCGGGCTTGTCCCCAGGCGCAGCTGTTTTCGCCGCCGGAGCCGGCGCTTCCTTGCTCGGATTCTTCGGCCCCTCGTGACGCGTCCTGAAGAACTTCGGCGCTACCTGCGGGAACATCGCATAAGTGAGCACATCTTCGTCGCTGCCGTTGGCGCCTTCCAGAGCCAGCGCCTCGCCGCGCAGCTTGTCGAATTCGTTCGGGATCAGGTCGGCGGGCCGGCAGGTGATCACCTGTTTCTTCGTCTTCTCCGCCGCGATCTGCTGCACCTTCTCCTCTTTCGCCCCGAGCGTCGCGCCGTAATAGCCGAGCATCAGGTCCGCGAACTCTCCGCTCATCGCCTTCCACTCGCCCATCAGCACGTTGAATACGGCCTGCGTGCCCACAATCTGGCTGGTGGGCGTAACCAGCGGCGGATATCCGGAGGCCTTGCGCACCACTGGCACTTCCAGCAATACTTCCTGCACCTTGTCACCCGCGCCCTGCTGCTTGAGCTGACTCTCCATATTGGAGAGCATGCCGCCCGGGATCTGGCTCTTGAAGATATCGGTTTCCGCGCCCTGGAAATCGGTGAGGTACTTTTTGTAGTTGTTGCGGATCTTGCGGAAATACTCGTTCACGCGATGAATCCGTTCCATATCCACACGGGTGGTGTAGCCGGTTCCTTCCAGCATCTCCACCAGGCTCTCGGTGGGGTTGTGTCCCGGCCCAAGGCTCATCGAACTCACTGCCGTATCGACAATGTCCGCACCCGCTTCAATAGCCTTCATCAGGCTTACCAACGTGACCCCCGTGGTGGCGTGCGTGTGCACATGCACCAGCGTCTCTTTCCCGCACTGTGCCTTGATGCCTTTCACCAGCTCGTACGCGGGTTGCGGCTTCAGCAGCGCCGCCATGTCCTTAATGCAAATCGACTGGCAACCCATCTCCATCAGTTGGTCCGCCAGATCGACGAACGCGCCGATCGTGTGCACGGGGCTGATGGTGTAGCAGATGCATCCCTGTGCGTGCTTGCCGGTCTTCCTGACGGCGTTCACGGCCGTGCGCAGGTTACGCGGATCGTTCAACGCGTCGAAGATGCGGAACACATCCATCCCGTTGGCGGCCGCCTTCTCCACAAAGTGCTCCACCACGTCATCGCCGTAGTGCCGGTAGCCCAGGATGTTCTGGCCGCGCAGCAGCATCTGCAGCGGCGTCTTTGGCATTAGCTTCTTGAAGGTGCGGAGGCGTTCCCATGGATCTTCGTTCAGAAAACGGATGCAGGAATCGTAGGTTGCGCCACCCCAACACTCGATCGACCAGTAGCCGGCATTGTCGAGGTCTTCGCAAACGGGAATCATGTCTTCCATAGCCATGCGCGTCGCCATCAGGCTCTGATGGGCATCGCGCAGGACGAGTTCGGTAATCTCAATTTGACGGGTCATCGTTGTCAACCGAGGTGGTGCAATCACTCTGCCTTTCTCCAACTGCTCCAGACCCCCTTAAGTCTCTGAAGAATAAGTGATGACATCCAATACAGCAAATCTCGCCACCGCTCCGGGGGCAAATGCCTTTTCAAATCTGGGTCAATTCGCCCAAAGCCACGCCTGCAACGCGATGGCGAGAGTGTAAGGTAGCCGTCGGTTACAAAGCGTTACAGCGCGAAATCCCGCAGCAACGTTCCGGGCCGCATCCTGCTACAATTGATTGACCTTTACAGTTTCGGGACTCTGTCCTGTTCCGGACCGCCGTCCGGCCCCGTGATAGCCGGACCACCAGGCTCTAATGGACCTCGATCAGCTCCATACCTTCCTCGAGATCGTTCGCCTGAAGAGTTTCTCGAAAGCGGCGCAGACGTGCTTTCGAACCCAGCCGGCGATCAGCGCACAGGTCCGCCAACTCGAACAGGAACTGAACAGCACGCTGTTCGAACGCCTTGGCACTCGCATCTCTCTCACCACCGCCGGAAGAATCTTCGCCGATTACGCCGAGCAGATCCTCGACCTGCGCCGCCGCGCGCAGGACACCATCAATGAGCTTGATCGCGTGCCGCGAGGCGAACTGGTGATCGCGGCCAATGAAGCCACGTGCATCTACGTGCTGCCCACCGTCTTCTCCGAGTACACCCGCGAGTTCCCCAACGTGCAGCTTCTGGTGGACCGCTCCTACGGCGCGCGCGTCGTTCAGGCCGTGCTCGACAACCTTGCGGATTTCGGCATCACCCAACTGCCCGTCCAGGAAAAGAAACTACAGGTCGCCAAAATCCACACCGATGAAATCAAGCTGCTGATCAAAGCCGGCGACCCGTTCTCATCCCGCGAGAGCGTGGGATGCCGCGAACTGATCGGCAAGCCGCTGCTGCTGCCGAAGTCGGGCGTAACGCGCAGCCGCCTCAACGGATGGCTGGAGCCGGTAGAAGGCGAGATCCATGTTTCCATGGAGCTGGATTCCACCGAGATGATCAAGCGTTTCGTGATGGCCGGGCTGGGATATTCGTTCCTTGCGGCGTCGCACTGCCGGGAAGAGGTGGAAAGCGGGCGCCTGGCAACCGCGTCGCTCTCGCCGGAACCGATGATTCGTCACCTCGGCCTGATCTATCGCAAGGATAAGGCGCTTTCGAAGGCCGCACTGGGCTTCATTCAGGTTATATTGGAGCATGCAGGGGATGCCGCCGCGCGGAATCACCTGCGGCCCCAGGTCGCCTTATCCTGAGAAGTGCTATGCCTCGACAGACCATTCGCAGTTCCACCATCTTTATCGCCACGGGCGGCGAAACGCGCGTGTACCGGTCCGTCGACGAGATCCCTGAGCCGCTGCGCCACAAGCTGGAACAGACAACCAACGGCCTGAACTCGGCCACCATTCTGATTGCCGACCGGCGCGGGCGCGAGGAAATTGTCCGGGCCATTCGCGGGTTGCCCTCGGGCATGCGTTCCCGCCTCGCAGCGACTCTGCAGGCGAGAGAGAGCTCCCGGCGTTGGTGGCGAATCCACTGGCGCACCGTGCTGCGGCATTGGGCTGAGATCCTGCTGCCAGGGGTCATCGGCGTCTCCGTCTGGCTGTTGCTCAGCATGAAGTAGGGCGGACTCTTATTCCCTAAAGCCTTCTCCTGGCCCTGCCGATAAAACAGGCGAGCCTCACAATGTTACAGGCCGTAATGGAAACGAGCGGGACGAAGCTTGCCCGTGTGCCGGGAAGGGCTGACGCCGAACGGGCCATCGAGACGGCTCTTCGCTCGGCGAACCCGGGCTGGCTGGCAGCCATCGTCGCCGAACGTGTTCACCTGATCTACGAACGCTGTGGCTACGCGCCGGGCGACGCGGTGCTGGAAGAGATCGCGGGTCACATCTGCGCCCTGCCGGATGGAGCGCGAGCTTTTCGCTGGACTGCCACCTCGTTCGTCGTCCTATCGGTGCGCCGGCCGTTCATCGCGCTGCCGCCGTCCATTGAAGCCACCTGCACCATGCTGCCTATGGCCAGCGTGCACTCACCGGCCGAGCTCGCCGCTCGTCTCGATCACCACGTCGCTCTGCGCGTGGCCGCTGCCTGATTCACGGAACGCGGCCTCCCGCGCCCAGCGCTTTCTCGTCCTTCGGTACCAGTGCACGAACGCGGCAAGACCGCCGCCCCAGAGGCACAGCGCAAACGCCGCGATTGGCCACCCGATGTGGATGATCGTGAATGGCAAAGCGCCAGCAATGCCCAGAGCAAGCCACGCCAGCAGCAGGATCGGCAATGGCGCTTTCTGCCAGAGGTTCTCCCACGGCCCAGGTACCGGCACGGGAGCCGGCAGTTCGGACGGCGCCCATACCGGCACACCCGCGGTCGTCCAACCACACTGCACCATGACGACCTCGGCCAGTTCTCCGGCTCGCACATAATCTGCGTGCCGCGCCGTTTGGATCAGCTCTGCGGCTACCGAGAGGATGCTCTGCAGATCCGCCCTGTCGCCCTCTGGCAGCTTCGCGCCATCGGATTCCAGCGCCTCATGCGCAGTGCCGAGTTTTTGTTCGGCCTCGGCCTGAGCGGCGGCCGCGAGTTCCCGAAGGAGCTGGTTCAGTTCCGCTCGAATGGGATCGAGGGCAGGATCGGAAAGCATGCTGTCCGCGCGTTCCGGGTCCATAGCCACCAGCTCGCGCAGCTTCTCCAAAGCGCGCACGAAATCCTGCTCCTCGACCGCGGAAATCGCCGCGCGGGTGAGCTCGGCGATCACTTCAGGGCTCTGGATGGGGCGCCGCTGATCGATGCCTGCCAAAAGATCGGCAATCTTCGCCGACGAGAGAAACGATGCCACGGTATCTGAAGCCGGCGCGGCGGACTGGGCAGTATTGGGTGTCACGGAAGCGGTATGGTTCCCGGTGCGCCCGGGTCCATGCACTGCCTCGGTTCGCAACGGCTCGGGCACCTCCGATCCCGTTCCTGCTCCCGCAGCTCCGACGTGCATCCCATATATATCGGCCCGCCAGACCGTGCACAGTAGAATCAAAACAGGATGAGATTGTTGTTATTAGCCCCGTTTCTGGCCTTCATCATGCTGGCCGCTACTCCGCTCCAGGACGCCCGCGATCGGCAGGACCGCGCCACGCTGCAGCACCTGGTAAACGCGGACAGCGCCGCCGCCAAGTCCCGACCGAAGGATGCCGATGCGCAGTATCAGCTCGCGCTCGCGCAATCCTATCTCGCCGAAGTCGAAATCGAGGTGCACGATAAATCGCAGGCGTTCTCCTCAGCCGAAGCCGGCATCGACGCCGCGGAGCATGCCGTGGACTTGCGGCCCAATTCGTCCGAGTACAACCGCCTGTTGGGTACGTTGTGCGGACAGGCGATCTCCAGCGCGGGTTTCGCCGGCCTTCGCCACGGCAAGTGCGCTCTCGATTCCATCGATAAGGCCGTCCAGCTCGATCCCAAATCGTCGGACGCGCACCTGAGCCACGGCGTGGGTATGTATTACCTGCCGTCCGCGTTCGGCGGGGGAATCGACGCGGCCATTCACGACTTCCGGCAGGCCATCGCGCTCAACCCCAATTCGGCCGAGGCGTGGCTGTGGCTGGGCATCGCTCTGCGAAAGGCCAACCAGCCGGCGGAAGCTCACAAAGCGATTGAGAAATCCGTTGCACTGAATCCGAACCGTGTCTGGGCGAAAGAGCAACTGGCCAAGACGCCGGCGAAATAGCTTACTTCTGGTCCTGGGATTGGTCCGTGTCGTACTTCCAGTCGGACGGGTGCGGCGGCGGCTTGAACTCATCGGTGCTGAAGACTCGCAGTTCTTCGTCATCCGGACCGGCCACCTTCAGCACCAGCGCAACCATATAACGCGGACCCTGAAAGTAGGAAACGCGCATGCGGTGAATGCCGCCGCTGAGGTTAATTCGGCCTTGCTTAGTGACCGGCTCATGCTGTCCGTCGTTGTCGATCAATTCACGATCGTCGATATACAGCTTTGCGCCGTCGTCCGAAGTCAGGGCGAATTCGTAGACACCCGGCTTCTGGATCCAGAATCGGCCGGTGTAATCGATGGCGAACCATTCGAACCGGTCGGTGACGCCAGGAAAACCCTGCGAGAAAGCTCGAGGAGGGACGTCCAGCGCGGAGGTATAGATGGTCCCCACCGGCTTGAGCTTGGCGAAGTTCGGGAGCCGCTTCGAGTTGTGCCTGATGAAGTAGACTTGCCCGCGGAGCCCGGAGGGAATGACAACGGTGGTCCCGAACGTAGGAACGGGCGCGTCCTGAGCCTGGCAAAAAGCCGGAAGAAGCAAAACAAGGCTAAGACGTGCAACCATGAGGCCCTCTCATAGTACATACGAAGACCTGGTCTACGAAGAATGCAGAGATGCTTACGCCACTACTTCGACGCCCATGCTGCGGGCCGTGCCCTTCACCGAGCGCATCGCGGCGTTCACGTCGAAGCAGTTCAGATCGGGCATCTTGATCTTTGCGATCTCTTCCACCTGCTTCTCGGTGATGCGGCCCACCTTGTTTTTGTTCGGCTCGGCCGAGCCCTTAGCCAGATTCACCGCGCGCTTGATCAGCACCGGCACGGGCGGCGTCTTGGTGATGAACGTGAAGGAGCGGTCCGAGTAGATGGTGATCACCACCGGGATGATCAGCCCTTCCTGGTCCTTAGCGCTGGTCTTCGCGTTGAAGGCCTTGCAGAATTCCATGATGTTGACGCCCTGCGGTCCGAGCGCGGTGCCCACGGGCGGAGCCGGCGTCGCTTTGCCCGCCGGAATCTGAAGCTTTACTTGTCCTGTTACTTTCTTGGCCATCGGGAAACCTTAAGAGATCTTTTCTACCTGCGTGAATTCGAGTTCCACCGGAGTGGAGCGGCCGAAGATGGTCACCATCACGCGCAGCGTGTCGCGCTCGCTGTTGATTTCGTCCACCTTGCCGGAGAAGCTTGCGAACGGACCGTCGACGATGCGTACAGTTTCGTTCTTTTCGAAAGTCTGTTTGGGGCGCGGCCGGTCGGCGGAAGTGGCCTGCCGGTAAAGGATGGAATTGACCTCGTCAGCGGTCAGCGGCACGGGATTGTTGCCCCCGCCCACGAATCCGGTCACTCGTGGCGTGTTCTTCACTTCGTGCCAGAGCTGATCGTCCATGGACATCTCCACCAGCACATAACCCGGATACAGCAGCCGTTTGCTGATCACCTTCTTGCCGTTGCGCATCTCCACCACTTCTTCGGTGGGAATCAGAACGTTGCCGATCTTGTCCGCGAAGCCGAACGCCTGCGCGCGGCTGCGCAGGGACTCCGCCACCTTGCCTTCAAAACCGGAATACGTGTGGATGATGTACCACTGCTTCGGCGGTCCCTCCACCGGCGCGGGCTCGGCGGGAGCGGCTGTTTCCTCGACGTCAACCTGCGATGCGGTGGACTCGACCGTTTCCACGGTATCGGGAACGGGAGCTTCGGGTGTCTCCTCCGCCTCGGCTTGTTCTTCGGCGGGCAGAGCGATAGCCTCGTCCTCCGGGGCTTCCGGAGACGGCATCAATTCTTCTTCGGCGGGATGGAGGTCTTCAGCCATTGCAATCAGTGAGACGAGAACGCGTTGAACAACCGCGTGATGCCGCGGCCGACAATCAGATCGACAACCCAGAAATAGGCCGCGAACGCAAAGACGGCGACGATCACCACTCCCGTCGTCGCGCGAACCTGTTTCCAGCTCGGCCAGGACACGCGCCGCATCTCCATCTGGAGGTCCTGCACGTAATCCTTCACTTTCGCGGGCCAGCTCAATATTCCGCGGCCGGGCACTCCGGTTTCTTCGTTTGCCATCGCTCGTGCTATCGCCATGTTGATGTTGATTCAATGGCAGGGGCGGAGGGATTCGAACCCCCACTCGCGGTTTTGGAGACCGCTGGTCTGCCGTTAAACCTACGCCCCTTCCCTAACTAACGCAGTCAACCCGGCCCCGTCGCGCGAGCGCAGTTCACTTCCGCGCTAAAGGCTGGATCACTAACCAGTTTACTTGATTTCCTTATGTGCCTGGTGCTTGCGGCAGAACGAGCAGTACTTTTTCATCTCCAGACGCTCGGTAGTCGTCTTCTTGTTCTTGGTCTTGTTATAGTTCTTCCGCTTACACTCAGAACACTGAAACGTAATGATTTCGCGTGCCATGGTTATTCCACAATCTCCGTAACCGTGCCGGCGCCCACCGTGCGGCCGCCTTCGCGGATGGCAAACCGCAGCCCCTTGTCCATGGCTATCGGCGTGATCAGCTCCACGTCCAGGGTCACGTTGTCGCCCGGCATTACCATTTCCATGCCTTCCGGCAACTGCGCCACGCCCGTGACGTCCGTCGTGCG
>JBEKFB010000034.1:0-22127 GCA_050013535.1 Bryobacteraceae bacterium
GTGGTATTGCTGGCCAGGGCGATCTGGAATTCCTCGTCATGGGCCGTGTCGGTTAGTGTCCATGAAGTGGGAGTGGGCGGAAACAGCTCGAACGCTCCGGAGCTGCCGCTGGCCGTGGTCGTCGCAAAGGCGGTGCCACCCTGAACGACCAGCGAGGTCGGATTCGGATTGGTCAGCGTGAGCGAGCCGAGGGGACCAGTCACCGCGGTGCCGCCGCCGATGAACGGCACCGGAGCCGTAACCGTAGTACCAACCGTCAGACTAAGCGGAGTCACCGCCCCGATCGCCAGCCCGAGAGCTGGAAAATCCTGCGCAATTCCACCGGCACAGGGGACCGGATTGCTGGGGCTGAACACACAATAAACGCCAAGCTGAACGGGCGTCCTGGCGCCGCTGGCCGGCGTGAAGATTCCCAGACCGTACAGATTCGTCGAACTGTCGCCGATCACGGCTGTCTCGTTGAGCGCAATTGTTCCAATGGCGGCCCCGTTGAGTCCGTAATAGGTGGCGGTCTCCGAGACCACGGCCGCGCCATTATTCGAGTTGAGGGTCGTATTGGGGCCGGTCGAAATATAAGGTCGGGTGCAGCCGTTATCGAAGTACACGGTCACCCCCGCCGCGCCCTGGTTCACGCTGCCGCCTCCCTGGATTTGCGTGCACGGAGTATCGCCGCCAATCATTGTGAGAATAATCTCGAACTGACTCTGCAGCACCGTGGATGCCAGCCCGATCGCGAGGCCCGTTTGCGCCAGCTCGCGCTCGGGCACAGCCGCGCTTGCAGTGGTCGGGATCGACGTGAATGCCACGCCCTTGAAGCGAAGCCCCAGCACCGCGATGTTTCCGGTGGTCACCGAAAACTGCGCGGAGCCTAACGTCCCCACCACGCTGCTGAGGCCGGGCAAACTACGCAACGTCGCCGCCGTTTTGCTGTTGGGCGGCAAACTGATGGGCGAAGTCCCGATCTTGTTGCCGTTCTGATCCCACAGGGTGATGGTTCCGCTGGCGGCCGTGTGGCTCGGGTTGACCATGGCAACGGCAGTCACCAGAGTGGTGTCATCCCACGTCAGATCATTTACAGTGGCGCTCGCGCTCGATAGCGGCACCACGGCTTCCTGATCGGGCTTGCCAGGAACGCTTTGCCGGAAGACGCCATAACCGGAGACTCCAGCCGGGAGCGTGAAGGCCGCGTATCCCTCAACGAGATCTCCCATGTTGGGCGCTTCGATGACAGCCGTTCCGTTGGCCGGAATGTCCACGTCCACCGACGATTCGCCAACGGAAGGCACCGTCAGAGGGGTTCCCGTCCCGCTGACGAAGTTTACCAGGAACGAAACCTGCGCGCCGGTGAAGTTTGTGAAATACAGCGCCGAATACCAGCCTCCGCCGAACGCGAATTGCGGAAGTACACTGGCGCTTGAGGCCGAAGCGACCGGGTCCACCGACGTCGGTATGGAAGTGAAGGCTGCGCCGTCGAAACGAAGCCCCAGCACTGCGATGTTCCCCGTTGTTACAGAAAACTGAGCCGAGCCGCGAAGCCCGACCATCGCGCTCAGGCCGGGCAGGCTTCGCAATGTCGCTGCCGCCTTGCTATTGGGCGGCAGGCTGATCGGAGAAGTCCCAAGCTTGTTGCCCCTCTCATCCCACAGCGTGATCGTTCCGGTGGCAGCGGCGGGGCTTGGATTCACCATGGCCACTGCGGTCACCAGAGTGGTGTCGTCCCAGGTCATTGAGTTCGAAATGTCGGCCGTACTCGAAAGCGGAACCACCGCTTCCTGATCGGGCCTGCCGGGCGCGCTCTGCCGGAAGACGCCGTAACCGGAGACCCCGGCCGGTAACGTGAACACCGCGTACCCCTCCGACAGGCTTCCAACGTTCGGCGCTTCAATGACTGCCGTGCCGTTTGCGGCGATATTAACCTGCGCGGAGGTTCCACCTACCGACGGTACAGTGAGCGGGGTTCCCGCATCGCTCACAAAGCTGACCTGGAAGGTGACAGCGGAGTTGGTGGAGTTGCTGAAGTACAGCGCCGAGTACCAGCCACCGCCAAAGACGAACTGCGGCAGGACACTGGCAATGGGAACAGTCGGCCCAATCGGCTCCGCGTCATCTACATATGGCGCGCCATGAGCGCTCGCAACCAGCAGCAATCCAACAAAAACGCACCAACAAAGGGATGCGGCGCCTCTTCTTCCCATGCTCCGTCTCCTCTCAATCTCGCGCGCGGGCCGACTCTACAGCGCGGGCCGACTCTACATGAAAGCGCATTCGGAGGCGCACTACCAGAAGTCTACTCTTACGGAAGCTTCGCCGCCAACGGCATATATTATGAGAGGACGAGTGTGGCCGCCGGATTCTCATCCGTCGCGCGGCCGAGCACACCCCGTAACCATGGAACAGCCAGGTCGAGGATGCGAAACAGGATAACTAAAGGCGGCCCTGTCGTCGACTCCGTACCCGGCAAGCGTGCGGCCGTGAGATCGTTACGCATCCGCCCTGCATCGAGCGAAGTAGCGCGCGATATCAACCGTCGCATTATCCTCAACCTCATTCGCCTGCGCCATCCCATTTCGCGCGCCGATCTGGCCCGCGTATCCGGCTTGCAACGCAGTACGGTCTCTCTGATCGTCGAGCAGCTCATTGAGGAGCAATGGGTGGTGGAAGGTCCAACGGGTCGCCTGCCGCGCGGCCGCCGTCCCACTTTCCTGCGCCTGAACGATGAGCGCGTCATCATCGGCGTGGATCTGCGCCCCACGCAGATTACCGTGGCCGTTTCCGATGCCAATGGGAAGTTCAGTGCACGGGAAACGATGGTTACTCCGGCCGATCCTGGCGTCGCCATGGCCGAACTGATCGAGCGAATCCGGCGCGTCGTCGAAAGCTGCCGGGGAAGGAAGGTCGAGGGGATCGGTATCAGCGTGCCAGGCCGCATCGACGAACGAACGAATTGCCTTGTGTTCTCGCCGAATCTGAAGTGGGCCGGGCTGGACATGCGTACCCCTATCGCCAACGCCACCGGCCTCACCGTGGAACTGGAAAATGCCGCAAACGCGTGCGTCCTTGCGGCGGTTTGGTTCGATCACGTGGAGTGCCGCAACCTTGTAGTCATCACTGTCTCCGAGGGAATTGGCGCAGGCTTGTTTCTCAACGGGCAACTGGTACGCGGCCAGCACGGCTTGGCAGGCGAGTTCGGCCACGTCTCGCTGGATCCCGAAGGGCCGCTCTGCAATTGCGGCCTGCGAGGGTGTTGGGAAATGTTCGCTTCCAATCGTGCCGCGTTACGCTACTATTCCGAGTCGGCTGCGAAGACCGGAGATTTGAGCTTCGCGGATCTGCTGCGCCGCGCCGATCGGGGCGACTCCCGAGCCAGGACCGCCCTCAACCGCATGGCCCATTATCTGGGTCGTGGCTTGCGCACTATCGTCGCCGGGCTCGCGCCGGAACGGATCATCGTCATCGGTGATCTCACGCAATCCTGGGAGCATTTTGGTCCGGTGATCGAATCAGAGATGCAGACGAGCACCCTGCCTGGAAGATGCGCGCCACGGGTGATCCCCTCCCGCAACGACGGCATGGACCGCTTGCGCGGAACGGTCGCCCTGGTGCTGCAAAACGACTTCGGCACGAACCGTGAAGTCCCGGCTTAGCGGACACTCGGCCGCCCTTCCGATCTCCTACACTGGATTCAAATGAGTGAACTCAGCCGGATTGGCGTGGCCATCGATTCCGATCTGCTGGACAAATTCGACAAGCTCATCGCTCGCCGCGGCTATACCAACCGGTCCGAAGCCTTCCGCGATCTGATTCGCGATGAACTGGTGGAAGAATCGTGGACGGAGCCCGACAGCGAAGTGGTGGGCACCGTGACGTTGGTTTACGATCACCATGTCCGCATGCTCAACGAAAAGCTCACCGATTTTCAGCACTCGCATTTTCACCACATACTCTCGACGCTGCACGTGCATCTGGATCACGACAATTGCCTTGAGGTTTTGATTGTGCGCGGCAAAGCGGGAGAAGTGAAGCGCATCGCGGACGCGCTGGTGAGTACCAAAGGAGTGAAGCACGGCCGCTTAACTCTGGCCTCCACCGGAGCCGGATTGTGATCGTTGGGAGCGGCGTGGATCTGGCCGAGGTCGATCGCATTCGCGCCGCCTGCGAGAGGTACGGCACACGATTCATAGAACGCGTCTTTACACCAGCGGAGATCGCGTATATCGAACGGCGCCCCGTTGGACGCTACGAGCGCTATGCGGCGCGTTTTGCAGCGAAGGAAGCGGGAATGAAGGCCATCGGCACCGGTTGGCGGCGGGGCGTACGCTGGCAGGATTTCGAGGTTGCCAATCTTTCCTCGGGGAAGCCTACGTTGATGTTTCACGGAGCGGCGGCCCGGTTCGCGTCGGCGCTTGGAGTGAAGAACATCGCCCTCTCGCTCACGCACACGGCAACCGAAGCGCTGGCTTACGTGATTCTGGAAGGGTGACCACGCCCAGTCCGCTCGCGATACCCACGCTAATCAGCGCAGTTCACGAGGTGCGATTGCCCATCACCCAGGGCGGGTCTTAGAATGAAACCATGTTCCGGACCATGGTTCCGGCAGCTCTTCTCATCCATTCAGCGTGCTGCTTCGCGGACGCCGCCCCCGATGCTTCTCAGGTAGCGGTTCCAGTACTGGTGACCACGGAGCTTGGCGCGCCGGTCACCAACCTGACCAAGGAGAACTTCCGCTTGTTTGAGGACAGAACCGAACAGCGGATTGCCAGCCTCACAGTCGAACATGGGCCCGTTTCTTTCGGCGTCCTTGTCGACACCAGCGGCAGCATGCAGGCACGCCTTGAGGCAATTGCGCATGGAGTCGCGTCGCTTCTCAGCGACGACGTTCGCGGAGACGAGGCGTTTCTTCTCGATTTCGCCGCTACCGCGCAAGTGACGGTACCGTTCACCGGCGACTCGGAGAAGATCATTCAGCAAACCCTGCATGCACAACCCCGGGGGCGCACGTCTCTGCTCGACGCCATCGACCTTGCCCTGCGACATTTGCAACACGCCCGGAACCTTCGACGAGCAATTGTGGTGTTCTCGGACGGCGGCGACAACGCGAGTCGCATGACCGAGAGTGATGTCCGCAAATCCCTGACGGGCTCCGACGTTCAGTTGTTTGCTATTGGCTCTTTAACGCTTCCTCTGGCAGGTTGCGATCCCCGGAAGAGAGCGGGAGGTCCGCACCTTCTGGAAAAGCTCACGAAGGAGACCGGGGGAGAACTTTACTGGCCTGAACGTCCCGACGCTCTCACGCGTCTGGGTCTTTTGGTCGCGACGGAAATGCACACTCGGTACGTTCTGAGTTATTGCCCCGCACCGTCACTCGTGGCCGGAAAGCGCCATCGCATCAGAATTGCCCTGACACCGCCACAGGGCTCGGGGAAACTCGTTGCCAGTTATCGTCAGACAGCTCCGTAGGAAGCCAGGTCAGAGCTGGACCGCGGCGGTTTCCGCGGGAGCATGAACATCGCCGTTCAGGTTCAGGTAGTGGAATCCCGCGCGTGCCAGCCGCGTGCGGTCCAGCACGTTGCGTCCATCCAGCACAATGCGCGTCCGCATGGATGCCGCCAGTGCTTCCCAGTTCATCTCGCGATACTGCGGCCACTCGGTCACCAGCACCACCGCATCGGCGCCCTCGGCGGTTTGCTCACCGGATTCGCAGCAGACCACACCGAGATTCGGATGCTCCCGGCGAAAGCGTTCGAGCGCCACGGGGTCATGCACCTTCACGCGGCAGCCGCGCTCCAGCAGCTTGCGGGCAATCTCGATCGCGGGCGCTTCGCGCAGGTCGTCGGTGTTCGGCTTGAACGCGAGACCCAGCAACGCGATGGTACGGCCCTTCAGAATTTTCAGTTCAGCGAGGAGTTTATCGACGACGCGTTCTCTCTGCCGTACGTTGACTATGCGGGCGGCTTCGACAATGCGCATGTCCAGCCCGTATTCGGCGGCGGTGGAAACCAAGGCTGCCGTATCCTTTCCGAAGCAGGACCCGCCCCAGCCAAGACCAGCCTGCAGAAAACGGCTGCCAATGCGCGCATCAAGACCAATCCCCTTCGCCACCTGCGTGATATCCGCGCCCACTTTTTCGGCGAGCTGGCCGATTTCATTGATGTAGCTGATCTTCAGCGCGAGAAACGCATTCGCCGCGTATTTGATCAGCTCAGCCGACGCCAGATCGGTGGAAACCAACGGCACCGCTCCGAGATCCTCGGGCCTTGGAAGGTACACGGGCGCCGTGAAGGTCTGATCGAGAATGGGCCGGTATAGGGTATACAGCACTTCGAGCGAATGGCTGTTGTCGGAGCCGACCACGACGCGGTCCGCGTAGAGAGTGTCGTGGAGCGCCGTTCCCTCGCGCAGGAACTCCGGGTTGGAGGCGATCGAGAACTGTCCATCCGCCGAACGCCCGTGGTGCTCCTCGTAGGATTCACGCACCAGAGCATCCACCCAGTTCCCGCTGCCAATGGGCACCGTGGATTTATTCACCACCACCGCGTATCCGCCATCGAAATATTGGCCGATCGCCCTGGCGGCCGCGTGCAGATACTGCAGGTCCGGATTGCCGCCCGGCCCTGGCGGCGTGCCCACCGCGATGAAGATCACCTGAGAACCGGGGACCGCCGCCGAGTAGCTGGTGGTGAACAGGATCCTCTCGCGCGCCTCCGCCATGAACTGATCGAGGAATGGTTCATAAATCGGAGGAATACCGCGCTCCAGCAATTCAACTTTGGATTTATCCGTATCCACGCACGCTACTTCATGACCCAGCCATGCCAGGCACACGCCGGTCGTCAGTCCGACATACCCGGTTCCGATAATTGTGACCTTCATGAAAAACGCTTACCTGGCTGCTTTGCGCGCGTTGGCTTTTTTCTTGCCGGCTGGTTCTTCCACGGGAGGCGCCGGGGCAGCGGCGCCGGACAGCACCTGATCGAACAATTCCTGTTTCTTCAGATCTTTTTTCGAGGGCGGCGCCTGCTCATGCCGGTAATCGTGGTCGTGATAGCAGGTGCGGCAGCGGACTTTGGCGGCCTGATCGCCCACGATGGAAACGATTGCGTGGTTGGTCAATCGTTTGCACTTCACGCAGAAATCGTCGATTACATCTCCAAGACGGATCTCGCCCATACGATACTGCCCGAAGTATAACAGAGCGGCGCGGTTAGTCGATACGCGCAAAAAACCGCGTTTGCGGGCGAGGCGTATCGTCAAAAAACGCGGCTTCGCCGCTACCCAGCGTGCGTCAGAACAGCCGTTCCTGGCGCTTCAATGTGCCGAACGAACCGATGTTGGCGATTCCAAACGACCCCAGGATTTGCGTTTCATCGCGCCCACCGAAATCCAGACGCCGGTATTGGATATTAATTCCGCAGCAGTTGGTGTTGTAGCCCGTCTGGGCCGCCAGGTACTCAAGGGCGCCCATCTTGTAGTCGTAATAGAAGCTCATCGCCGCGTTGAGACCGCGCCGGTTGGAATCGCCGTAGCCGATGACGCCGCGGAACTGTCCGGACGTGGGCGTGAGAATGGTCACCGGGCTGTCGGGAGGATCGTCCCGCACCTGCGCCTGGCCGATGGAAACAAAATAATGCTCCCAGCGGTAGTCGGCATTGACGACGTTGGCCACGACAGCGCTGTGCAGGGGATCGTAATCGGTTTCCCAATCGATTCCAATCTTTTTCTGGAATCGCACCTGGGAGATCACCGGCGAGTAGCTCCTTGGCCCGTCGAGAAACGCGAAGGGCGTCAGTGAGATGGTGCTCCAGATTACGTTGCGCTGGCCGTCTACCACCGCGCCCCCGAACGTAGGATCGAAGTAGCGGACCTGGCTGATTTTCCAACTCAGAATCTCGTCCACGCCGTCGTCCTTGCGCTTTACGTAAAGCCGGTTGGTGATTGAAAGCTCCAGCTCTTTCGTATCGGTCATCAGGTCGGCATCGTCGAAACGGATCACGCGCAATGCTTCCGAGCCAATGCCGCCCACGTAGCGGAACTCGGCTCGCGGTTCGATGACGTGCTTCATCTGTTTCCCCAGCCAGGAAGGCGTCTGAAAAACCCGGGCGAGGGAAGGCGGCACGATGTCCAGCGTGAATTGCCGCGAGTTGACCAGCAGCATTCTTCCCGCCAGCGAATGATCGTCATTCAGACTCTGTCCGTATTGGGTCTCGCGCAGGGAGAAGCTGGGCGCGAACGTGAAATCGCCCAGCCGCAGACTGGTGCTGAGATGCGGCCAGAGATCGACGCGGTCGACGAATACCGGCGTGGTGAAGGTGACCTCGTTGGGAACCGAGGGCTCGGAACGATCCATCGCACCCGCAGTCGCATCGAGCGAGAAATAGAGCGGAAACGCGGTGGGCAATTCCGTTTCCCGCATCAGAAACTCTCCTTCGGGCAAATGGCGGATGACCACATTGTCGTTGGGCTCCGTTGGCACGAAATCGAACGTCTGAACACGGTCCGCGACGATGTTCACCGCCCAGGTATCGACATGCTTGGTCACGTAACCGGTGGAATGCGATTCGTTGAGGATGCCCTCTGTGAACGATTGAGAAAACTCCTGGCGGAATGTGTACGAACTCAAATAGTTCAATTCGCCGCCGGCGTACCAGCCATCGCCCAGATCCGCCCGCCCTTTGGCGTTGACCTGAAAGCCGGGTTCGGCGATGCGGCCCGGCGATCCCTGGTCGTCGATGCCATACGCAATCACCGAAAACTCGGTGCCGGGCTTGAACTTCTCTCGCATCGTAAACGTGCTGGCAAGGCCGGCTTCGGTGAAATACTGCGCTCGGTACTGAATGTCCGCGCTGGGGCTAATTGCCCAGTAGTAGCCGACTCCGAACATTTGCCCGAACTGTGAGCTGTTGCCAATATTCGGCGATAAGAAACCACTCTCGCGGGGGTTTCGCGCGAGCGATTTGTAGAACACGGGCATGTACAGCAGCGGCACCCAGCGGACGAAGAAGACCGCTCGGTAGCCTTTGGCCTTCTCATGTGGATAGATGATAAACGTCCGCCCGCGGAACGTCCACCACGGCTTGGGAACCTTGCAATCGGTGACGAATCCCTGATGCAGGATGTAGTGGTCCTGGACGCGCTCCGCCCATTTGGCCTGGAAATAAAAGGGGTTGGTGGTGGTCAGCAGGCCAGGCTTCGTTTCGATTTTCGCGGGTGAAGTCCCGTTGACCACATAGAACTTGCCGGTTTCGTCGTTGACGTTATAGGTGGCGTGATCGCAATTCAGCGTCTCGCCGGAGGTGAACTTCACAAAACGGACGTGGCCGTTGGCGGTTGCTTCGCCGGTGTCGCGATTGTAATCGACCACGTCGGCATCGAGCGCCATGGTGGTGGTTTCGATATGGGCCTGCCCCCTCAGGTGATACCAGGAGGAATCCATTTCCTGGCTCACCGCATGAATGAGAACCTCGTCCTCCGCGGGTGCGTTCGGATGCGGTATGGCCAGCTTGACATTGGGGTTGATGGCTCCTGGTTTCGTCTCGGCTGGCGTGGGCGGAGCAGGCAGCGGCGGCTCAAAGGTCTGTGCGGCTGCACCACTTACCAGGATAATACTGAGGAGGAAGGTGAGGAAAAGTCGCCAACTGCAATAAAGTTCGTGACATCCTCGTCCAAATGTGATAGGAATGTGCAGTAGGCCTCTCTGCCCGCCGGGAATGCAAGGCTGTTGCGAGGGGCTCAACGCAAACGGTATCACGTGTTCTTGCTGTAGCGCAACAGGACGGGCTGGTCGATAGAAGCAGGGACGAGCAGCCCGGTTATTGAGCGATGAACTGCCTGTATTGCCGCGCATGGAATTCGGACGACGAACATCGCTGCCAGCGATGCGGACGGCGGTTGCACTATGCCACGGCTCCAGCCAATCAGGCCACGCCTTATGCACACACGGCACTGGCGGAAGAACAGGCTCCCCAGCCGCGTCCTCAGGCACGAATGGCCGCGCCGTCTCCCAAACTGGCGCCGGGAACCTCCTATCAGCGCCCTCTGTTCGGCACGAAGGATATGGGGCCGGTGCTGCCGTTCAGCGCGTTCGTTGCGGGCGAAAAACCGCACGTGCCAAAGACGGCACGCCCGCGAGTCCGGCGGCCTGTTCCAAAGACCCAGCAGAGCCTGAATTTCACCTCCGCGGCGATGACGCCGGCAGTGCCGCGCGCGGCCCGCGAAGGCGTAATCTATTGCAACGCCAGCGTAGCGTCGCTCGAGCATCGGAGTCTCGCGGCTTTCATCGATTTCACCGTGGTTGCGATCGCGCTGGGCGCTTTCGTGGGAACCCTGTACAGCTTCGGCGGCGAGGTGATCTTCAGTAAGTACAGCGTGCCGGTATACGTCGCCGCCGCGGCGATTATGGTGCTGCTCTACCGGTTGCTGTGGTGCCTGGGTAATGGCGACAGCCCGGGCATGCGGGCGATGCAACTTCGCCTCGTTGATCTGGATGGACGCAGGCCGGACCGGCAGCAGCGTTTCCTGCGCCTGTTCTCGGGATGGGTGAGCATCCTCGCGGCCGGTCTGGGCTTGTTCTGGGCGCTTGCCGACGAGGAGTCGCTCACCTGGCACGATCATATTTCCCGCACCTTCCCCGCTTCGCGGGAGTAACGCCACCGCACTACTGCTTGTCGAATACCAGCTTCTGATCGCCTTCACCCATCGCGCCGGAGATATGAGCCTGGCGGGTCAGGACCTTTCCGTCGCCGGAAAGGACCATGGTCCCGTGGATGGTCATATCGCTGCCACCAAAGTTGGCCTTCGAATCGACCACCAGCGTCGTGCCGTCCCAGTGGGCATTGCTGACCATGTCGTTGCCCATGATGGTGTTCTTCGAATCTTTCCCGTCGGTGGTGTAAGTGACGTCCCATTGCATGTCGCCTTGTCCGGTGGCCATGCTGACGGACTCTTTCACCACAGGCTCCTTGTGATCGATGGTGTCGGTGCGGCTATCGGGCGGCGGCATGGGGCCAAAGTCGCTCTTGGCGGCGTTCAGCTTCCAGGTGCCCGAGAAATTCGGTTTGGCGTCGTCGGCGAATGCCGCGAACGCAAGCAACAATAGTGCAACGATAAGCTTCCGGCCCATTCCTGACTCCTTTGTAGCGTGCGCGCCCTGCTGTCCTTCGATTATACGGGCGGGGCGGGGATCGCGTTCCAAAGGAAAGGTAAAGGGCGTCCCGAATTGCACGGCGCTGCGCTATACTTGCTGCTCCGAGACGCCTATGAGAACTGCGAGACTGCTTGTCCTGTTGACGTTTGCTGTCTTCTTCGCGCTTGCCGCGACCGGAGCCGAGCTGCAACCGATAGTGGACCAGCAGGTGCCGTCGCTGCTGGCAATCTATAAGGAACTGCACGCCCACCCCGAGCTGTCGCACCACGAAGAGCACACCTCCGCGTTCGTCGCCGGCGAATTGCGCAAGGATGGCTACGCGGTCACCGAGCACATCGGAAAGTATGCGGACGGCACTCCAGCGTTCGGCATCGCGGGAGTGTTGATGAACGGCCCCGGGCCGGTGGTGCTCGTGCGCACGGAGCTGGATGCTTTGCCCGTCGAGGAAAAAACAGGCCTGCCGTACGCGAGCCAGATTCACACTCGGAATGCCGCGGGGCAGGAAGTCGGTGTGATGCACGCCTGCGGACACGATCTGCACATGACGTCGTTTCTCGGCACGGCGTGGATGCTGGCCAATCTGAAAGACCGCTGGAGCGGCACGCTGATTATGCTGGGCCAGCCTTCGGAAGAGACCATCGACGGAGCGCGCGCAATGCTGGCCGACAATCTATATTCGCGAATTCCGAAGCCCGATTTCGCCATCGCGCTGCATGACGAGGCGGATATGGAAGCGGGCAAGGTCGGCGTGGTGGCGGGTCCACTGGCCGCCAGCTCCAATTCGGTTGATGTAATCATTCGCGGTCTCGGCGGACACGGCGCGCACCCGGAAGCCACGAAAGACCCAATCGTCATGTCGGCGGAATTCATCATGGCGTTGCAGACCATCGTCAGCCGTCAGATTTCGCCGCAGTCTCCCGCCGTAGTCACAGTAGGATCGATTCACGGTGGCTCCAAGCACAACATCATCCCTGACGAAGTGGTCCTCCAGCTCACCATTCGCGCGTTCAATGAAGATGTGCGCCAGCATATTCTGGCGGATATTGAGCGGACGGCACGTGGTATCGCTTTGGCCGCCGGCGTTCCGGAGGACCGCGCACCCATCGTCAAGGTGAGCGAGACCGAAGCCGTACCGGTGACCTGGAACGACCCGCAACTGGCCGCGCGTATGAAGCTGGTTTTCGTGGCCGCCCTCGGTGAGAGCAATGTCGTCGATCCGGGGCCGGAGATGGGCAGTGAAGATTTCGGCCTCCTCGGGCTGCCCGGCCGGCAGATCCCGACCTTTATGTTCAAGCTCGGCGCAATCTCGCACGAGCGCATGGCCGAGAGCCAGCGCACCGGAACACCGCTGCCGTCGCTGCATTCGAGTCTCTTCTATCCCGAGGCCGAGCCAGCCATCCGCACGGGCGTGATTGCCACCACCGCGGCGGTTCTCGATCTGCTGCACAAGTGAGCTTCGGGTGCGCGTCTATCTGTACTTCATCGGCAAGGTGCGGGATCGGAATGCTCACGCCATCGCCGAAGAGTATGTGAAGCGCACGAGCCGTTTCGTCGCTTGTGAGATGCGTGAGATCGATCCCCGGCGAACGGATCTGCGGACAAAGCACGCCGGCGCAATGAAAGTGCTGCTTGATCCTGAAGGCCGGTCGATGAATTCGAAACAATTCGCGGAGCTGGCGAAAAAGACGGAGGAAGCGGCGCGCGATCTGGTGTTTGCGATTGGAGGAGCCGACGGTCTACCAGAAGCCTGGCGCGATCAGGCCGATCTGTTGTTGTCGCTGTCGCAGATGACATGGCCGCATGGACTGGCCCGCGCGATGCTGGCTGAGCAGATTTATCGCGCGTTCACGACGCTTCGGGGGCACCCGTATCCGCGTTGAACGGACGATCCAGCCACCACGCCACCGCAGCGACAAAAACGTAGAAAGCCAGACCGGAACTCGCCAGAGCGGCCACGTTCGAAGGCGGTGGGCCATACGTGTTGATCACCAACACGACAACCAGAAAAAGCGCCAGCACCAGCAGGCCGTAATTGGGGCGTGCCTTGCGTCGATAGATCCAGAAGCCGGCGGCGAGGGTCACGATTTCCACCAGAAGACCGAGAGTCGGACTGTTCCAGATGCCGAACCCCAGATAAGGGCCGTGGAAGCCGACGGGCAGGTCGGCGCGATGCATCGGCAGGTCGAGAAACCAGTGCGAAAGCACGCAAGCTGCAACCACCAGTGCGGCGTGGGTGTGATGCCTGCCTTTATATATGGGCAGGAGGCGCACCAGCAGAAACGCCGCGGCCGCCCACACCACCGACATCACCAGCGAATGCGACCACGGATAAAAGCTGAATTCGATGGGCGCTCCGGGGCTCGGCGACAGACGCACTTTCTCGGCGCCCGCCAGTACGAGCACAATCCACAACATGTCCACGAACTGGGTGGCGACGAAAAGAACGCCGAGCGATACCCTGCGCTCGGCTGACTTCAACGCAAAGGCAGCACCATAGTGGCCTATGAGCATCCGATTCTTTGTAGCGCATTCGCGGAGCGGAGTCCAGCGGCCCACATAGAATGGGGTGTGCGGCATCAGGACACGCGGCGGCAGCCGCGTACTCGTCGGGCTCGGCATGAACGCGGCTTTCGCCGCATGTCCGTGTTTGGCGTGATTGCGCTTTCGGGATGCGTGGCGGCCCAGGATCTCAGCGATTACCGCATTGAGAGAATGGCGGCGGGGCTCACATATGCGGAAGGGCCAGCGTGGTCACGCGACGGTTATCTTGTGTTCAGCGACATTCCCAATAACGAAATCTGGCGCTGGGTGCCGGGCCAGAAGCGCGAGCTGATGCGCGCGAATTCGAATGGGGCAATTGGAAACGCCTTCGATGCGCAGGGGCGATTGTATACGTGCGAATCGCATACTCGCCGCGTGGTGCGTTTGGACAGGAACGGCCGCATTGAGGTGCTGGCCGACAAGTGGGAGGGGAAGCGGCTGAATTCACCGAACGATATCGTGGTGCGGCGCGATGGGCACGCGTGGTTCACCGATCCGGCCTTCGGCCCCGCGAACGACCATCGAGAGCTCGATTTCTATGGCGTGTATCATATCGCGCCGAAGGGCAGCCTGGAAGTAGTTGCAAAACCGGCGGGCCGGCCCAACGGAATCGCTCTGTCGCCCGATGGCCGGACGCTATATGTGACAAACTCCGACGAACACAATGTGCGGGCGTATGACATCGAGCACAATGGCGCGGCGTCCAACGAACGCGTGGTCATAAGCGGCATCGAAGGCGTGCCCGACGGCATGAAGGTGGACGAAAAGGGCAATCTCTACGTTGCCGCGAGGAAGCTGTATGTCTTCAGCCCAACCGGGCAGCCTCTCGGCGCGGTTCAATTCGACGACCCGCCATCGAACCTCGCGTTTGGTGGTCCGGAGATGGACCAGTTGTTCGTCACGGCGCGAACCACCGTGTATCTTGTGCATCTCGGTGCGAAAGGAGCCACGCCTTAAATGAGCGTTACCGACGACCGCCGCTATCCCGACCGCCCGTTCCTCGGCATCGGCGCGTTGATTTTCGACGGCGATTCCATTCTCCTTGCGGAGCGCGGGCACGAGCCACTCAAGGGATGGTGGTCGCTGCCGGGCGGAATTCTGGAAACGGGCGAGACACTGCTCAACGGCATCAGGCGCGAGGTGCGCGAGGAGACCGGGCTTGAGGTGGAACCCGAGGCGATCTTCGAGATCTTTGAGCGAATCATGCCCGATGCGGAGGGGCGAACCGAATACCATTACGTGCTAATCGATTACACCTGCCGAGTTGTTGGCGGCGCGCTCGAAGCGGGCAGTGACGTGAGCCACGCGGTATGGGTGCGCGAAGAGGATCTGGTGGCTTATCAGATTACCGAAGGCACGCTGGCAGTGGTGCAGCGCGCGTTCAAGGCGCGAAAGAAAGAACGATGAACCAAGCCTCCCTGGAATTGCTGGAGTTCGAAAGCCTGCGGCAGTTGCTGGGGCGCTTCGTGCAGAGCCCGCTGGGCCGCGCTGAACTGGAGCGCGTCGAGCCGGTGACGGACCGGGCGTTTCTGGAGAGCACGCTCGCCGACGTGCGCGAAGCTCTCGAGTACATCCGCTTGTCCATGGAGCCCCAGCCGGCCGTACGTGGCGCGGCCATTCGCGTTCGGTTCGATTCGGTTCCTGACGTGGCTGCGGCCACGCACATGGTGGGTGTCGAGGGCGCCGTTCTGGAGCCGCGGCAGATTCTGGAAATGACGCAACTGCTGGAACGCTCGGCGGACATTCGCGGAGTCCTGCTGAGCGCGTCTGAGCGGTTCCCCCGTCTGGGCGCGCGGGCGGAGCAACTGGTGGACCTGCGCGACGTGCTTCGCGATCTGCGGGGCAAGATTCTTCCCGACGCCTCCGTTGCCGACGACGCCAGCGTTGCACTCCATCGCATCCGCCGCGACATCGAAAAACAACGCAAACAGATTCAGATTTCACTGGAGCGGTTTGTACGCGCACACCGGGACGACGGCGTGCTCCAGGAGGATTTCGTCACGATCCGCAGCGATCGCCTGGTGGTGCCTGTGGCGGCCGGTCAGCAACGGCACGTGCCCGGCGTGATGCACGGAGCCAGCAGCACGGGCCACACGCTGTTCATCGAGCCGCTGGAAACCATCGACCTGAATAACGAAGTGGTGCGCCTGCGCGATCAGGAACAACACGAGGTCCAGCGCATTCTGCGCGAGCTGACGGAACTGTTACGCGCTCACTCGGAAGCAATCCGCGAGACCGTACGCGTGCTCGGCGAACTGGATCTGCTTTTCGCCAAGGCGAACTTCGCGGTGGATTTCGGCTGTACCATCCCATCGTTCACCGCGGCATGGGATCGCCGTCTGGCCCTCGAAAAGGCGCGGCACCCGTTGCTCGAAGATGTGCTGCGACGGCAGCGCAAGCAGGTCACGCCTTTGTCGCTGACTCTGGACGAGAAGCAGCGGACCCTGCTGATCAGCGGACCGAACACCGGCGGCAAGACGGTGTCGATGAAGACGGTGGGGCTGCTGGCGCTGATGGCGCAGGCCGGGCTGCCGGTGCCCGCATCACGCGCGGAATTCCCGCTGTTCGACGAGGTTCTGGCGGACATAGGCGATCAGCAATCCATCCAGGAAAACCTCAGCACCTTCTCCGCGCACATCGCGCATATTCGCACCATGCTGGAAGCAGTGACACGCGAGTCCCTGGTGTTGTTGGACGAACTGGGTCGAGCAACCGACCCGGAGGAGGGTGGCGCTCTCGGCGTGGCGATTGTGGAAAGGTTTCGCTCGACCGGGGCGTTCACGCTGGCCTCCACGCACCTGCTGGCGCTGAAAGTGTACGGCGCAAACACCGAGGGCGTGCTGAACGCATCCATGGGTTTCGACGATGCGACATTGGAACCCACTTATGTTCTGCGCACCGGCGCGCCGGGCAAATCGGCGGGTCTCGAGATCGCCGGCCGGCTGGGCATGCCGCGGGAGCTGATCGACCGTGCGCGAACGGCGATGACCCATCAGGAACGCGACATTTCGCGGTTTCTCGGCGAACTGCACGAGCGCATCGATCGCGCCGCGGAGGGAGCGCGCGAACTGGAACGGCAACGTGAGGCGCTGGCCGCGCGGGAGCGGACGCTTGCGAAGGAGTGGGAACAGCGGGAAACCGCGAAGCTCCGCGAGATGGAGCAGCGCTGCGACGTTGCGGTGGCGGCGTTTGAAGACCAGGCCCGGGAGACCATCGAAGGGATCGCGAAGATGGCGGAGGGTGCGGGACAGCGCAAAGCCGCCGAACAGGCCATGCGAAAGGTGGCGCGGACGCGGCGCGAATTCAAGGAAGAGGTGCAGAGCACAGTTCTGGCTGCGCCCGGAGCGACAAAGCCGGCCAATCAGGTTCCGGTCCTGCGGATCGAAGAGGGCGCTCGCGTGCGATTGAACGGCGTGCGCGAACCGGCTCGGGTGCTGCGGAAACTCTCGGATGACCGCATTGAGGTCCAGGCCGGTCTGATGAAGATGCAGATCGGCATCGAAGACGTGGAGGAGGTGCTGCCCGCGGCCGGTGAGGCATCACGATTGCCGCAGGGCGTGTCCTACCAGCCATCGGGCCCCGCATGGAACGTGACCTATAAAGAGATCAATGTGATCGGCAAGCGCGCCGAAGAGGCCTGCGATGAAGTGGACAAGTTCCTCGACACCGCAGCGATGGCATCGGTGGACCGCGTCCGCATCGTGCACGGTCACGGCATGGGCATCCTGCGCAAGGCCATCGCGGACCTGCTGGCAGCGAATCCGCACGTGGCGCAATTCCATCCGGCATCGCAATCGGAAGGCGGGACCGGCGCTACGGTGGTGGAGTTGAAATAGGGGGAGAGGCCTTAGGCGAAGAGCTAGCCGGAGCAGCCTGACCCTTTCCCGGATGCCGCTCCGGGTGAGTTTCCGGAAAGCTCACTTTTCGCCCACCGACGTTCGACAATGAGTACGGGGTGGCGACTGCGATGACAAGAGCTCAGATGACAAGAGCTCAAACGAAGCTCGGGTTCAAACTGTTGACCTTTGTCCTGATGCTGGGCGTCGGCTCGTTGCAGGGTCTGGCGATAGCGCAACCAAAGCTCCGCATTACGTCGCCCAAAGACAAGACCGTCTTCGGACCTGGAGACAAGGTGGACGTGAACGTGGAAGGGTCGGGAGCGAACTTCGAAGGCGTCCTGGTAGGCGTGGGCTCGTTGCCCATTAAGGCCTTCACCTCACCACCCTTTCGATACTCCTTGGAAATACCGGCTGCCATCGAGTCAGGCAAGTATTCGATCATGGCCCACGGTTGGGTTAAGCCGGGAGAGGCTGTCGACGCCGACCCCGTCGATCTCATCGTCGATCGCAGAGATCGGCCGATCACGTTGCGCCTCGAACCTTCGCGGTTAAGTCCGCGTTGGGGAGACGGCCTCCTTGCGGGTGTGGGGCATCTTCGGCGGCCGTCCTCACGAGGCTTTTGCTCCCTCGCCGGTGGAATTGACAGGATCGTCGCGCACAACATGCGAATCCGGCGCACGAGGTGTGGCAACAGTTAGCAACGACGGAACCGTCTTGGCGGTGGCTCCGGGCTCCACGAAGATAACGGTCCGGTACGGTGCAAGCTCTGCGACCGTTCCCGTGGTAGTGAGAAACCGGCGCACGCTCCCGTGAAACGGGATTATCGGAAAGAGTGCCTACGCTCGCTCCGGAGCGCCCGCCCGCGATACAAAACCCAAGTCTTCATCTGCCTCGCTCATGAAGATGCTGCCATGCTTGGCCGTGACGATCATGAAGCCGCCGCTGGGAAACTTTTCGATGTACCAGTTCATGCTGGGATCGTCGCTCGCTCCCGTGACGACGAACTCGATTACGCCGGGCGCACCCGCATATTCTATTCGGTCGCCACTCCGAATCTGCTCGCCAGACTGGTACATGAAGGTCATGGGCCGGACTCCTCCCAATCCACTGTCGGCTCCGACGAGTAGTCTACACATGTCGGGCACGTGCCTGGCGTTGACTCCCGTCAATGGGCCGACAGCATCCCGCAACAAAGTGCTTGACTGTTCTACTTTACTAGTACACTATATAAGCATGACGGCAGTCCGCCAACAACGCTTCGCTCTCCGGCTCGATCTGGAAAGCGGTGTGCCCGTCTATCGTCAGATCATCGACCAGGTGCTGGGCGGAATCGCCGCCGGGTCGCTGCGGGCGGGCGATCAGTTGCCCACCGTGCGCCAGCTCGCCGTTGATCTGTCGGTAAATCCCAACACCGTCATCCGCGCCTATCGCGAGCTGGAAATTCGCGAGGTGCTGGACACGCAGCAGGGTACCGGCACGTTCGTCACCGCGCGGAAGCCGGATCGCGACGATGCGGAGCGGCAACGCCGGCTTGGGCAGATCGCCGGCGAGGTGGTGGCGCGCGCGGGCGCCGAAGGTTTCACATTGCAGGAATTGATTCGCCGTTTGAAAGAAATGTCCTCGGAAAGGGGGAAATGAACATGAGTGTTCTGAGAATGAAGGAATCCGTTCGCGCCGGGATGAACGTGTCGGAGTATGCCAGTTCGGTTGGCGTCACTGCCTTTCTGATGTGCCTGGCCGCCGGCGTTGGAGTGGCCGCTCTGCTGAACCGTCCGGCGCCGGTCTTCGCCGGCCTCGCAGTGGGCTTCTATCTTATGTTCGCCATCAAGGTGGCGGCGCAATGGCAGAAGGCCGCCGTGCTGCGGTTCGGCAAATACGTTGGCCTGCGCGGGCCCGGCCTGTTCTTCATCATTCCGGTGGTGGACAGCGTCAGCGCCTATGTGGATCAGCGCGTGCGCGTGGCCGACGTCAGCGCGGAGTCCGCCCTGACCCGCGATACCGTGCCCGTAAACGTCGATGCCATCGTATTTTGGTTGGTATGGGACGCGGAGAAATCGATTCTCGAAGTCGCGGATTTTAACCAGGCCATCACGCTGAGCGCCCAGACGGGTCTGCGGGAGTCGATTGGACGGCACGATCTGGCGCAGATGATCACCGAGCGGGAGATGCTGGGCAAGGAGCTGCAGCGCATTCTGGACGAGAAGACCAATCCCTGGGGGATCACCGTGCAGAGTGTGGAGATCCGCGATGTGCACATTCCCACCGCTCTCGAAGACGCCATGTCGCGGCAGGCGCAGGCGGAGCGCGAACGCCAGGCCAGAATCATCCTGGGCACGGCCGAGACGGAAATCGCCGCGAAATTCTCGGAAGCGTCGGCGGTTTATGTCAATAATCCGGTGGCATTGCACCTGCGCGCAATGAACATGCTCTATGAAGCCATCAAGGAGAAGGGTGCCATGGTGATTGTGCCTTCCTCGGCGGTGGAGACGATGGGGTTGGGCGGGTTGCTGGCGACGACATCGCTGCGGCCGCAGTAAAGATAAAGCGCGCCGGTCGGTCGGCCTCCGAGGCTGAGGCCCTGCCGGCAATCGCCTACCGTGACACCGCCACTTCGGTGAGCGCCAGCCACAGGAACTCGGCCATCTTGTACAGCGAGTCCTCGCGCAGGCGCTCATCGTCGGAGTGGGGACCGCCGCCGGAAACGCTGACCCTTTCATCCATGGGCGGCCCGTAGCCGTAACCCTGAACGCCCTTCGCGCGAAGCTGCGCCAGATCGGTGGCGCCGGTGGCCATGGCCGGCAGCGTGATGCTGCCGGGGAACAGCTTCTGCTGGGCGTGCTCGAGCGCGCGGTACATGTCGGTGTCGAGGCGGGATGGCGGCGCCGCTGGACGCGTGAACGTCTCAAGGGGGTCGACCTCGACGCTGGGGTCGGCGACGATGCGGCGCATGTCATTCCAAAGTTGATCGAGATCTTCGTCCGGCAGCGCCCGAACGTCCAGCGTAGCTTCGGCTTCCGATGGAATCACATTGGTGCGAAATCCGCCGCTGATCATCGTTGGCACAATCGAAGTACGAAGCAGCGCGTAGTTGCCGATCTCGCGCTCGGCCAGGTATCGCTGGATGGCCATGGTCCGGTCCGGGTCGGCGATGTGCGCGTAGCGGAACGCGTCCTCGGGCGCGCTGATTTTCGCGAGTCCGTCGAACCACGCTCGGGTGGTCGCGTTCAGACGCATGGGTGGCTGCCAGTGGCCCAGCCGTTCCACAGCGCCCGCGAGGTGCACGATGGGATTGTCCAGACGGGGCTGCGACCCATGGCCCGATGTCCCGTGCGCGATCAGCCGCACCGGCCGCACCACTTTCTCCGTTGTCGAGATTTCCACGAAGCGGACGGTGTCGCCGTGGGTGGTGACCTGCCCGCCCTCCGCCAGCGCATACTCAGCGGCGATGTCTCCCCAGTGCTGCTGCACCAGAAAATCGATGCCCCATTTTGTAGTTCCTTCCTCGCCGGCTTCGGCAAGAAAGATCACATCGCGATCGAGTGACGTCTTCATGCGATGCAGCAGGATCATAGTCATCAGCGACACCGCGACGTGGCTCTTGTCGTCGATGCTCCCGCGGCCCAGGACCCAGCCATTGCGAACGATGGCCGCAAATGGATCGACGCCCCATTTCTCGCGATCCACCCCCACCACATCGGTGTGGCCGAGAAGGATTAGCGGAAGCTTGCTGCCGTTCCCCTTCAGGCGCGCCACAAGATTTGCGCGGCGCGGCGTGAGCGCGAAGACCTGATAAGGGATGTGCTCGCGATCCAGCACCTGGCGCAGGTAAGTCACCACGCGCGTCTCGTTTCCCGGCGGGTTGCTGGTGTCGATACGCACCAGCGCGCGATAGTAATTGAGCAGTTCCGGCTGGACGGAATGCCAATCGACGACGCGGTCACGCGCCTGGGTTGTCCACACGCAGACGAACAGCGCAAGCGCGAGGGCAATCCTCATGAGCCGATCCTCATGAGATTATCGCGACCACCTCGACTTCGTTTCGGCCATCGGCGGGCGGCGGGACAACTTCTCCGGCCACCGGCTTCCCGTCGACGGCGAGCGAGACCCGATTTCCTTCTCCCGCGCGGGTCGCGGTGATTTTATAAGTCACGCCGCGGAATTTGCGCGTGGCTTTGAATCCCGGCCAGCTTTTTGGAATCACCGGTGCGATCCGCAGGCCATCCCAGGACGGCTGAATACCGAGAATCCACTGCGTGATGGCGTAATAATTCCACGCGGCGGTGCCGGTGAGCCAGGAGTTCTTTGCCTCCCCATGCGTCGGCGCATCGCGTCCTGCAATCATCTGCGCATAAACATAGGGCTCGCAGCGATGCACTTCGCTGATCGCCTCGCGGGCCGACGGGTTAATGCGCGAATAATAATCGTGCGCGGCGTCACCGTTGCCCATGCGCGTCTCGGCGATGATAACCCACGGGTTGTTGTGGCAGAAAATGCCCGCATTTTCTTTGTAGCCGGGCGGGTAGGATGAAATCTCGCCGAGTTCGATGTAGTATCGCGAATACGCTGGCTGTTGCAGGACGATCCCGTGTGGTGTGGCCAGATGCTTC
>JBEKFB010000035.1:0-19942 GCA_050013535.1 Bryobacteraceae bacterium
CGGCGGCGAGCCCCGATGCGCCGCTGCAGGCCGGTCGGACGGTTCCGGATTTTTCGCTGATCGACCAGAACCGGCAGACCATAAGGTTTTCGCAGTTTGCGGGACAAGTGGTGGCAATCACGTTCATCTACACGCGCTGCCCGTTGCCGGATTACTGCGTGCGAATGTCCAACAACTTCCGCCAGGTCCAGAAGCGGTTTGCCGGACGAATGGGACGGGACCTGGTGTTGTTGAGCATCAGCTTTGATACGGTGACCGACCAGCCCGAGGTGCTGGCCAAATACGCCGAAGGGTGGCAGGCTAACTCTGTCGGCTGGCACTTCCTGACCGGACCTTCAGCCAATGTGAAACGCGTGTGCGCGATGTTTGGAATGAACTACTGGCCCGACGAGGGACTGTTGACGCACTCGCTGCACACGGTAGTGGTGGATCGCGCAGGAACGCTCGTGGCCAACATCGAGGGAAACCACTTCAGCGCGGAGCAACTCGGCGACCTGTTGGCGGCAACCATGGATCGGGGCGTTCGTTAGCCATTTACCTCGAGGAAACAGCAGCGGCTGGACTCGGAGTGCTGCTGGACGCGTCAAGAACCGCCTACAATGTCTTTCGCATTGCGGGCACGTGCTATCTGATCTATCCGGATTGCCGGATGTTTTTTCGAGATAGCCAGAACCTGGCACAGAAAGACGAGGCGAATTCGGAAAGCGCAGAAGATCTGCGAGGCTGGTTCGCTCGCGGGCTGCTGACGAACGTGCTCAACCCTAAGGTTGGGGTTTTCTATGTCACGTTCCTGCCGCTGTTCATTCCCTCGGGCGCGAGCATCGCCGGGTTCGAACGCCTTCGCCACTCGTCTCTTTCGCAGCCACGGCGAGAGCGGTCGCATCGCGGCGATCGGGTCCGCGAACCGACCGCGTGACCGGAACGGTCTTCGTCGGGTTTGGGCTGAGACTGCCGTTCGGCCGAAGCGGTAACGAACCGGCGTTACCCATTGCTCAGGTTCAGGCAGAATACGCCGGCGAGAATCATGCCGAGGCCCAGGAACTTGAATCGCGTGAGTGGCTCATTGAAGAACAGCTTGGCCCACAACAGCGTCCACAAATAACCGAGCGAGACGAGGGGATAGAGGATGGTCAGCTCCCCTTTGGTATTCGCCAGCACGAAGAAGACCGACGACAGGCCGTAGAGGAGCACGCCGAGGCCGAGGCGCCAGTTGGCCGCCACCGAACGAACCGTGCGCTCGAGCCGTACCGCACCCGCTTTGAGCAGCACCGCGCCGAATGAGCCAATGAAGGAGCCGGTCACGACCAGGACCATCGAAGAGACCGGAGTGGTCACTGGCTGGTCCTCCTGCCGAGCACAGCGACTCCGACGACAATCAGGCCAATGCCCGCTATGCGATAGCCGCCGAGCGATTCATGGAAGATCAGGAACGAGAGCACGGAGACCCAGACGTAGGTGAGCGCGATCACCGGGTAGAGCATCGACAATTCGCCGTCGCGCAGCGCAAGGACCAACAGCACCGCGCTGACTCCATAAAGCGCATAGCCGGAGAAAAGATACGGGTCGGCAAACATGCCGATGGCCGCGCTCAACAGCCCGGGATGCGCTACATGGCGGGCCAGATTCGTGGCTCCGGTTTTGATCAGGATCTGGGAAACGGCGCCGATCAACGTGCAGAGAAACACCAGAAAGAGCGACCTGCGGCGGCGGGCGTCAGCCTCCGCGACGCCGGGGGCAGGCAGCGTCGCGGTACTCAACAAGACTCCATAGTGGTCATGATAACAACGTGACGCGGGATCACGGAAACTGAATTCACCCATGTCGGTTTCCCGATTGAAAGTGCTCGCGAGAATTGTGGAAAGGTGCAGCGTTAGCGCCGTACGATGACTTCCCGCTGGCTGTCGCGCGTGAGAAAGAACTTCACCGACTGAAAGTTCTGGAACAGACGTTCGATGGCTCGGTTATTGAAGAATTGCGCCGGACGCGTTTCGCCGCGCGGCACCAGTTGCAGCGTCTTGCAATCGCCGATGCGATACGAATGCACCGGCACCACCTTCGCCTTCTCGTCGGCGGAAAAGAACGCCAACAGATATGCGCCGGGACGGAGGACGCGGGACAAACGATCGACGGTGAGCTGCAGCAACGGAGGCGCCAGATACTGCAATGTGTCCCAGACCAACGCGCCATCAAACGTGTCATCCGGAAACTCGAGACTCTGTTTGAGGAAATACTCGGCGCGTTGCGGCTCGGCCTGACGAATTAGGAAATCGCCGTCGGTGCCGAAGGACGCGGAAAGCGTCCGCAGAATATCGTCCGAATAGAGCCGGTGACCGAGCTGCGTGATGAAGGTGATGTTCGCCTGGCTGGCGCCAGCGAGGTCGAGGACGGACAGACCGGTGCGCTCGCGGATGGACGAGAAGAACTGGTCCAGACCGTTGCTGTTGCGGGTCTGCAACGTTGGTGATTGCGGCATAGCGGGGCCGGTTGGAGCCCGCCCCACCACGATTCTATCGCTTCACTTCCACGGCAGGCGCGGAAGACGCCGCCGTCGCCGCAGCGGCCGGAACTGGAGCGGCTTGCACGGGTGCGGGTCTGGTCGCTGCCGGAGCGGCCTTCGGCTCGGGCCGGATGATGTCGGTGGTTCCCTTGAAATAGGCGCCGTCCTCGATCACGATGCGGGCGGTCTTGATGTCACCCACCAACTTCGCGTCTTTGCGGATTTCGATTTTGTCGGCCACCTCGACGTTGCCGTACACGTTGCCGAGAACGACAATCTCGCGAGCTTTGATATCGGCTCGCACTTTGCCGTTCGGCCCGACAGTGAGCCGGTGCTCCTGTAGCTCGACGGTGCCTTCCACCTCTCCATCGATGGTGAGGTCCTCGCGGCTGACGATCTGTCCCTTGATCATTACGGACTTGCCGATCACTGCCGCGCCGCGGGGGTCGGCTTCAAAATTGCGCGTCGGAGAAGCGGACATAGGAATGGACTCCTTTGGAATGACTGGACTGGCCGCGGCGGGTGGCGCCGGGAAGGCCGCGGGCTTAGCCGGGTATTCGTCTTCTTTGCGTTTGTTCCACATCGAATGGAATTGGCTCCTTCCGTTTAGGCTCGAACCATAGTACTACGAGACGGTGGTTTGTCTAACAGTCGCGGGAGAGCCTATTCGGAGCTGATGACGGGCATGGTGAACTTCTGCTCGCCACGAAAAATCGCCGCGAACTCACGCAGTATCTCTTCATGGATGTGGCCGTTGTCAGTAAGCACAGTGGGGCCGCGCAGGTCAACGGGCTGGCCGTACATGTCGGATGTGACTCCACCCGCTTCGCGCACCAGTAAAACGCCGGCGGCCATATCCCAGGGACTCAGCCCGAACTCCCAATAGCCGTCGAGCCGCCCGCAGGCAACATACGCGAGATCCAGCGCGGCCGAACCGGCGCGGCGCACACCGTGCGTCATCATGGCCATCTGATAGAAGAAATACACATTGACGTTGCGGTGCCGTTTGCGGCTGGGGAAACCTGTAGCAAGCAGGGAGCTGTCGAGATCGGGCGCGTGCGATACCGAGATGCGCGATCCGTTCAGGAACGCACCCGCGCCCAGCTCCGCTGAGAACATCTCATTGCGAAGAGGATCGAAGATCACGCCCGCGACCAGTTCGCCGTTATGCTCGAGCGCGAGCGTCGCGTTGAACATGGGAAAGCCGTGCGCGAAATTTGTCGTCCCATCGAGCGGATCCACGTACCAGCGGTATTCGGCGGAGGCCGAATCGCGCCCGAAGCCTTCCTCGGCCACCACGGCATGCGCGGGAAAGCGCTCACGCAGACGCGAGACGATCAGCTTTTCCGACGCGCGGTCGGCTTCAGTGACAATATCGAACTGGCCTTTCAGCTCCACCTGCACGCGGCCGAAATACTCCATCTGGAGCGCTCCGGCTTCGCGCGCAATCTCAGCGGCGGCGTCGACAAATGAGGGCGCGAATGAGGACATGGATTAGCGGCTACTCGGGGACTTCGTAGAGGTACTTGATGTCGTGCTTGTACAGGAACAGATTCGGCTGGCCGTGACGAGTCAGGCGGATGAAGGAGGCGTCAAAGAACTCCACCACGCCGGACACTTCTTCGTCGTTGCTGAGGCGTACGCGCACCGGTATCGCTTTGTCTGCGAGGTATCGAAGGTAATTGGCTTCTTCGAATGTCTGCTCGGGCGCGCGCGGCCTTGACTTACTTCCTTTAGAGGCCATTCACGTGAGATCAGCGGTCAGCAGTCCCATAATAGCCGGTGCGCGCGATGGCTCGCAATCCGGGACGCGTCAGCTTGACGGCAGTGGTGTGAAAACGATTGTCAGTCGGGGGAATGTTCTTCGGATAATAACCAACCAGGTATTGCGTCCGCAGCTCGTGGACCAGATCCGCGAACGCCTTCTCCAGTTCCGCGCCATTGCTGGGTTGGAACGTGCGGCCGCCGGTGTACTGGGCCATGGTGATGAGCGCGTGCTCTCCACCGATATTTCGGCCCGCCGGATTGGAGATGGGAACTATGACCACCGGATACACCGAGACCTCCGACCGTTGCGCGGATTCCAGCGCGGCTTTGAAATCCTTGGAGCTTGTGGTGTCGTCGCCATCGGTGACGATCACCATAATGTGGCGTCCCTCGCGCCCTTCCAGATCGCGCGCGGCAAGCCAGATGGCATCGTACATGGACGTGCCCGCTTCCGATCTCAAATCCTGGAGCTCGTGCTCCAGGCGTGGAATCCGGCGGGTGAAGCTGCTGTGCAACGTGACGTCGGTGTCGAACGAATACAGCGAAGCGGCGTCGTTCGGATTGCCTTCCTTGAAAAGCGCGGTGACGAAGTGTAGAACGGAATCCACCTCCTGGCGCAAATCGATTCCCGTGGAACCGCTGGTATCGATGAGCAGGGAGACGGAGAGCGGCTGTTCGGTTCGACGCTCGAAGACCGACACGGTCTGCTTCACGCCGTTGTCATACACAGCGAAGTCGTCGCTGGCGAGGTCCGTGACGAGCCCGCCGTGCGCATCCTTGACAGTGACGATCAGGCGTACCAGATTGACCTCGGATCTGAAGACGGGGTCCTGTGCGGAAGCCTGGGGAGGCAGGAAGAGCGACATCAACACTGCAGCAGCGAATCGTCCCACGCGCCTTCCACCCAAACCTCGCCGTCGGCGAAGTGCTCCTTCTTCCAGATGGGGACGGTGCGCTTGAGCCGGTTGATGGCCTCCAGAGCAGCTTCGAAGGCTGGGCGGCGGTGTGGCGCTGAGACAACCACGGCCACACTGGTCTCGCCGATTTCCATGCGGCCCAGACGATGCACCATCGAGATCCGGCCCACCGCGTGCGTCTGCGCGATCTCGCGGCCGATCTCGGCCATGGTCCGGATTGCCAACGGTTCGTAGCATTCGTAATCGAGAAAGCGGGTGGCCCGTCCCTTGGTGTTGTTGCGCACCACGCCTTCGAAATTCACCACCGCTCCGTCTTCACCCCGCAACACGCGGCGAGCGAGGCCGGGCGTGTCGATGATCTCGCGCGTCAGAGCGAAGAAGTGGCCTTCCTGTTCGGTTATCTCCTGAACGTACTTTCCCGCACCTCCGCTCACCGGCGGAAGGAATGCGATCTCGTCCCCATCGGCGGCCGTGTCGCTCCACTTTGCGAACTGCTGATTACGCGCCGGCACCACGCCCGGCCGGGCCCGCGCAAGGGCCGGCGCACGGCTCACGCAGCGATCGAATACCGCTGCCAGAGTCTCCCCCCCGGTAATGTCGATAGAATCCTGGGCCCCGCCGGCCATGTCTTTCAACATGCCGAAGAACAGCACCCTGACGCGCACGCGTTCATACTAACAGACTGGTCTCGCGGCTTCCGGGTTTCCACGGACTGAGGGAGGGATGGACCTGAATGGGACCTTCTACTGCTCGGAATCGTGGTCCGTGTTGCCCCAGGCAAAGGGCGATTTGCAGAGGTCGTTCAGGTTCGCCTTGACTGTCACCAGCACGCCGTCGCCGTCCCAGGTCGCGATCAGGAGGGGCATGTCCTGATCCACCGCGCCAACGTAGATATCGGTAGCTTCCTTCCCCTCGCGGACCTCCACAATGCGGGACCAGCCTTCCGGGATCGCACGATTCGCGGCGTCCACAAAACTGGCCGGCGCGTTCTCGAACACGGCAACGTCCAGCGCCTTCGCCTGGCCGCCGGAAGCGATGCGCGCTATGGGTGAGACCAACCCCATCCCCGGGAGGCGGAGGTGGTGCGCACCGGTTTGTGCTTCGATGTCCCGCACCATTCGCTTGAAATCGAGCTTTTCCGGATGCGCGGTTGCCGTAGTGGCATGGTCGCCGCGCACGGCAAACCCGGTTGAGGGGTCGCCCGATCCGATAGCCGGAAGGCCGAACCGGTGGCTGAGCAGAGGAATCGCATCACCTGAGAGGATGCCGTCAACATGCACGGCGGTGATTTCATCAGGTTCGGCGACGATAATGGCGAGCCCACCTAGGCCGGCATATCCGGTTACCGTCTCTTCCGGGTCGCTGGACTTTGTACTGAGAAACCGGCTCCAGCCAGCCGGGACTGTACTGGAGCGAACGGCATCGACATCTCCCTGCGGGGGCATTCCTTCGCCGTGGAAAGAGAGCGAAATCACCTGAAAGTCCGACACTCCGGACAAGGCCCGAAAGAAACGGGCGTCATCGCTGGAATCCATGCTGGCATCCTGCGGAATCGCGCGCGCTGCGGCCTGCAGAGTGGCCGAGTTCAGGTGAACATGAACCACCTCGTCGGCGCGGGCTTCGAGATCGGCCAGACCATCCGCCGGAGGCCCCGCAAGTAAGTGGACCAAAGGGACAACCAGGAAGACCAACAGTTGTTTGCTCATGACTGTCAGTGACTACACGTGCGAGAGGGTGGTCCGGTTCCCGGAATTTAGGAAAGTAACAGGCCGGGTAAAAGGCCCGGCCAGTCGTTTTGATCATGTTGCAGGGTAACCGCACAGCAGCTACGGCGCTTCCGTAGTCGCCGGCGCTGTGACATCCCGGAAATGCCCCAACACTACAAGCGTCCGCAGCGACGCATTGTCGAACACCTCGAGAGTCTTCACATAAATGCACCCGCCGGCGGCAGGCGTCGAGGACGTGCTGGGCGGAAGCGGCGGAATAGTGAGTGTCGCGCGAATCTCACGGCGTTCGGCGATGGTGAGATCCAGATCGGTGTCGCTCCGCAAATCGAACGACATGCTGGTTCCCGGGGCGATAGTCAGCGTGGTGGACTTCAGAACGTTGCCACCAGCATCGATGAAAGATACCGCCGCCGTGCATGCGGCCGCGGTCGCGGGTGCCGGAACACCCGGATTCAGCACGTTTAATCGAGCGGTTTCGCCAAACGCCAGCCCCACCATTCCCGATGTTTCAACGGTTGGCGCAGGAATCACCTGAGCGGAAACGCCGGCCGCGATCAGCGTGCAGAGACACGTGTAGTGAAGGAGTTTCGACATACTTTGGATTGACCTCGCTTTCGAATTTGGAGATCGAACTTGATCTCTTCTCTCCGAACACGGCATGCCAACCAAAGTCGCGGCGCGGCTGACATGAACGCTCCGGCAACGCCGTCCACCGCGGAAAATCGGCCCACAAAATAAAAGGCCGGGCACGCGGCCCGGCCAGTCCTGGTTTTGATTGTGTTGCAGTTCCTAGCGATCGCGATATCCGCCGCCACCGCCACTACTCCGGCGACTTCCATGGTCGCCACGTCCGCCACCAGCGCCCCCGCCTTCACGGGCTGCCATGGGCCGGGCTTCATTCACCACCAGCGCGCGACCCAGCAGTTCCCTGCCGTTGCACGACTCAATCGCATGATTGGCCTGTGCATCGTTGGCGATTTCGACGAATCCAAACCCACGCGCTTCCCCGCTGAAACGGTCGCGCATGACGTTGACGCTGTCCACCGTTACACCGGCCTGACCGAAGAAATTCTCGAGATCGGTTTCGGTGGCGGAATAGGGAAGGTTACCTACAAAAAGTCTCACATACACTCCTGACTGACAACTTCGGACTAGCAGGGATCACAACCGCGGACTTGCCGGAGGAACTACTCAAGCGGACCGGGACGGACACAGCGCTTCCAAAACTGTCCCGGCCATTATCCCAGAATTCGCGGGGCCCGGTCAAAGGGAAACGACGGCGAGAAATCAGCGTCCAAACGACTAGCCTCCGGCGCTAATCCTGCGGCGATGCGAACACCACCACCGCCAGCGGCGGAAGCGTTATTTCGAGGCTGTGGTAGTGATTGTTGAACGCGACCGGTTGTGAGGCCGCGCCGCCCCGGTTGCCCATGTTCGATCCGCCGTAGATTTCGGCGTCGGAGTTGAAGATCTCGCGATACCAGCCCGGGTCGGGCACGCCCACGCGATACTTCTCGTGTGGCTGTGGCGTGAAGTTGCACACCACCAGAAGGAAAGGCATGCCGTTCTGCGGCCGCCGGAGGAAGGAGATCACCGAGTGGTCGACGTCGTGAAAGTCCACCCATTCGAATCCCTGCCACTGGAAGTCGACTTCATAGAACGCCGGATGCGAGCGATACAGAAGATTCAAATCGCGCACAAAGTTCTGCAACTTGCGGTGCGGCTCAAATTGAAGCAGTTCCCATTCGACACTACGGTCGTGATTCCACTCGTTCCACTGCCCGATTTCCGATCCCATGAACAGCAGCTTCTTGCCGGGGTGCGCGTACATGTAGGTCAGAAACGCGCGAACATTGGCAAACTTCTGCCATACATCCCCGGGCATTTTTGCGAGCAGCGCGCCTTTGCCGTGCACCACTTCGTCATGCGATATGGGCAGGACGAAGTTTTCGGTGAAGGCATAGAGCATGCTGAACGTGATGTTGTTGTGGTGATAGCGCCGGAAGACAGGGTCGTTGGAGAAGTAGCTGAGCATGTCGTGCATCCAGCCCATGTTCCACTTCATGGTGAACCCGAGGCCATTCATGTACACGGGCCTGGATACACCCGCGAACGCGGTTGATTCCTCGGCGATCGTCAGAGCCCCGGGGACAGTGTGCGCGAGTTCGTTGAAGCGGCGCAGAAAGCTGATGGCTTCCAGGTTCTCATTGCCGCCGTACATATTGGGGATCCACTCGCCCTCTTTTCGCGAATAGTCGAGGTACAGGATGGCGGCCACTGCATCCACGCGCAGGCCGTCGATATGGTATTCCTTCAGCCAAAACATGGCATTCGAAATCAGGAATGAGCGGACTTCGTTCCGGCCGTAGTTGAACACCAGAGTGCCCCACTCCTTGTGCTCGCCTTTGCGCGGGTCGGCATGCTCGTAGAGCGCGGTGCCGTCAAAAAATGCGAGCCCGTGGGCGTCTTTGGGGAAATGCGCCGGAACCCAGTCGACAAGGACGCCTATGCCTTCCTGGTGGCAACGGTCGACGAAGTACATGAAATCTTCAGGAGGGCCAAAGCGCGCCGTCGGCGTGAAGTATCCGGTGACCTGGTATCCCCAGGAACCCGAATACGGATGCTCCATGATGGGCAGCAGCTCGATGTGCGTGTAGCCCATGTCCTTTACGTAAGGGACCAGCTTGCCGGCAAGTTCGCGATAGCTGAGCGTCTCATTGTGCGGACCACGCAGGAAAGATCCGAGGTGGACTTCGTAAACCGAGAACGGCCGTCTCAACCAGTCTGTGCGGCCCCGCTCTTCGATCCATTGCTGATCGCCCCATGTATAGGAATCGAGATCGGTGACAATGGAGGCCGATTTCGGCGGCTCCTCGCACGCAAACGCGACCGGGTCCGCCTTGAGCTGGTGATATCCGAAGAAGCGCGACCGCACCGAGTATTTGTAGTGCGCACCGGGGCCGATGTTCGGAATGAAGAGTTCCCACACACCGCCGTCGCGCATGCGCATGGGATGGCGGCGGGCGTCCCATTCATTGAAATCGCCGGTCACGCTGACCACCAAAGCATTGGGCGCCCACACCGCGAAGCGTACGCCGGGAATGCTTTCGACTTCCACCAGATGAGCGCCCAGGCTTCGCCATAGTTCAGAGTTGGTGCCTTCGGTGTTCAGGTGCAGGTCAAACTCGGAGAGCAGCGGAGGGAACCGGTATGGATCTTCCAGTTCGATCTCGCCGCCGCTCCAAAGCTTCAGATGGAGGCGGTAATGTCCGGGTTCGTTTACGGAATGGCCGACAAAGAGGCCCTGCGGGTCGGCTTTATCCATCGCCACGAGCTGCCCATCCAGGTTGAGCTGCACGCCGGAGGCTTGCGGCAGGAACGCCCGAACTTCCCATGTGCCATCGTCCGCCTGGTGCGGCCCCAGCAGGCCAAACGGATCGCCGTGCCACCCGCCGACGATCGCTTCTAACTCGCCACTCGTCATCGCGTTTATTATGGCAGGGAATGGCTGGCTTCTTCGCGGAACTCCCAAAGGCGTCGTTGCACGTGCATCTGGAAGGCGCAATCTGGCCGGAAACATTGATGGAAATTGACCCGGCGCTGACCCGCGAAGAAATCCGCGCGAACCTGCCGGGAGGGTCGTTCGCGAACTTCATCCAGTCGTACATCTGGCTGACCCGACGCCTGACGGCTCCGGAACACTATGCGCTGGCGACGCGCGATCTTCTGCGGAGGCTGGCGGCCGAGGGAGTGCGCTATGCCGAGATCACCCTGTCGGCCGGTGTGATTCTGTGGAAAGGCCAGGACCTGGACAAGATCTACGATGCGATCAGGGCAGAGTCGCTGCGATGCCCGTTCCCGGTGTTCTGGATACCCGACGCGATCCGGCAGTTTGGCGCGGAACCGGCAATGCGGGTGGCGCGGTTCGCCGTAGAGCGCAGGAAGAGCGGCGTCGTCGCTTTCGGAATCGGCGGCGATGAGGCGCGCGGACCGGCGGAACAATTCGCGGATGTCTATCGTTTTTGCCGCGAGAACGGCTTGCACACGACGTGTCACGCGGGCGAGACTATGGGACCGGAAACGGTCCGCGCAGCGCTGGCGATCGGCGCGGAGAGAATTGGACACGGGATTTCCGCCGCCACCGATCCTGCACTTATGGCGGAACTACGCGCTCGTGACGTTCCGCTGGAGATTTGTCCAACAAGCAATGTTTGTACGGGCGCGGTGGCTTCATTGGAGGTCCACCCCCTGCGGCTTTTATTCGATGCCGGAGTGCCGATTGTGCTGGATTCCGACGACCCCGCACTATTCGGCACCACAATCAGCCGGGAGTACGAAATCGCGTCCACGCAGTTCGGATTCACGGAAGAGGAATTGTCTCTTCTCGCCACTAACAGCTTTCGATATGCCTTCCGCCACAGCGAGCGAAGCACTGGTCCCCGAAGAGTTGATTGAACGGCACATCTACCTGATCGGGGGCCGGAAGGTCATGCTGGACGCCGACCTCGCAACCTTGTATCAGGTTGCAACAAAAGCTCTTAATCAGGCGGTTCGGCGCAACGTCGAGCGGTTTCCCGAAGACTTCATGTTCCAACTCACGCCGGAAGAGGCAGAGGCTTTGAGGTCACAGACTGTGACCTCAAATATCGGCAGGGGTGGACGACGCTATCTCCCATACGTATTCACGGAGCACGGCGTGGGTATGCTGTCCTCGGTTCTCTCCAGCCCGCGCGCGGTTCAGATGAATATCCAGATTATTCGCGCTTTCATACGAATGCGCGAGGTATTGGCCACTCAGTCAGAACTGGCGGCGCGAATGGGGCAGGTTGAGACGACACTGGAGCAGCATGCTCTCGTGATCATTTCGCTCGCGGACGAAATCGAGGATATAAAGCGCTTTCCGGAACCAGTACATCGCCCGATTGGGTTCACGACCGCTTAGGAACCGCCGTTCACGTCACCTCCTCGAACGATTCGTGTAACCTGGAGGGATGAGGAAATTCCTTGGTGTGGCGATCTTCGCCTCGTGGCTGGCGGGTTGTTCTTCGGGGCCGGTGGCGACCGGCACCCAGACCGCGGCCGGATCGGCAACGGGCGCACAGGCCGGGGGAAGTTCCAATCCGGTGGCGAAATACCTGGAGCTGGCCGGCTTTCGACTCGACGAGAAGGGTGCGGGAAACCTGCAGATTCGTTTTGTCGTGATTAACCACTCGGAAGCGGACCTCGGCGACATCTCGCTTCAGGTCAACGTGCGCGCCACTACCGCGAAGCCCGGGGAGCCTCCGTTGTTTTCGTTCCCGGTGAAGGTCGAGGGTCTGGGGCCCGGCGACGTGAAGGACGTCAGCGCGACAGTGCCCACCAAACTGAGGGTGTACGAACTGCCCGACTGGCAGTTTCTGCAGTCCGATTTCAAAGTCACCTCACCGCAATAGCGCCGGCAGGCTGCATGTTAGTCTGAATAGAGCGCTTCTCCGCTCGGACCCAACACGTGAAAGTCGGTTTCGTAAGTCTCGGCTGCCCCAAGAATCTTGTCGACAGCGAAGTCATGATGGGCCAGCTCGTGGAGCGTGGGCACCAGCTCACACCCAATCCAGGCGACGCCGATGTCATCGTGGTCAACACCTGTAGTTTCATCGACCCGGCCAAGCAGGAGTCGGTGGACACGATCCTCGAAATGGCCGAGTACAAGAAGACGGGCCGCGCGAAGAAGCTGATCGTTGCCGGATGTCTGGTGGAACGATATCGCGGCGACATTCGCAAGGACATGCCCGAGGTGGATGCCATCGTCGGGACGAACGAGCTGGAGCGGATTGTCGGTCTTTGCGAAGGAGATGAAGTCGCATCGGGCGCGGCTGCTCCGTACCTCTATCATGACCTGACGCCGCGAGTGCTGTCGACCCCGCGCCATTACGCCTACATCAAGATCGCCGAGGGCTGCGACCATCCCTGCTCGTTCTGCGTGATTCCGCAATACCGGGGGGCGTTCCGCAGCCGCCGTTTTGAATCGGTCGTGGCCGAGGCGACGCGCCTGTTCGCGCAGGGTGTGCGGGAGATCAATCTGATCGGCCAGGACACCACCTGCTACGGCGAAGATTTCGGCCTGAAGGACGGGTTGGCGCATCTGCTGGGCCGGCTCGCGCGGATTCAAACTGCGCAGCCGAAGTGGGTGCGGTTCCTCTACTGCTATCCGAACAAGGTGACGCAGCGCCTTCTCGACACCATCGCCGAGCACGACGCGCTGGTGAAATATATCGACATGCCGTTGCAGCACGCCAGCGGCGCGGTGCTCAAACGCATGAAACGCGGGGCTAACGGTGACATCTTTCTGCGGTTGCTGGAGCGGATTCGGGCGACCATTCCGGGCGTGGCCATTCGTACCAGCATGATTGTTGGGTTTCCCGGCGAGAGCGCTGCTGATTTCGAGACCCTGTGCGATTTCGTGAAAGCGGCCCGGTTCGATCGTCTGGGCGTGTTTTCATATTCGGACGAAGACACCAGTGCGAGCTATCAATTGGACGGTAAAGTGGACGCTCGCACTATCTACAATCGGAAGCGCCGCTTAATGGCATTGCAGCGTCGGATTTCAAAGGCGCGTAACCAGGCAATGGTAGGCAGCGAGTCCGATGTACTGGTGGAAGGCCCGTCAAGCGAGACCGATCTGTTGTGGCAGGCGCGGCTGTCCACACAGGCACCCGAGATCGACGGCGTCTGTCTGATTAACGATTTCGGGGACAATCCACCACGCCCCGGCGAGATGCGTCGCATGCGAATCACCGAAGCGCATGATTACGATCTGGTGGGCGAGCTCATCGATGGGCCCTCCTCCGATTACGCGCCCATACCCGCCAATCCGTTCCGCATCCTCGCATCGCCAAGGCCGCAGACAGCGCCAATGGCCCGCTGAGGTTTGGCTATGCGGTGTCCCATATGCAGAAAAGAAGTGGACAACTCCAACACCTTTGCTCCGTTTTGCAGCGAACGATGCAAGCTGATTGACCTCGGCAAGTGGGCATCCGGCCAGTACGTTATTCCCGGCGCTCCCGATTCGAGCGAAGAACCGGACGAAGAAGAACGCCCGTGAAGCGGCTCGCATTCATCGTGGCAACGTGGTTCGGGTGCGGTTATTGGCCGTGGGGTCCGGGAACCGTTGGTTCGCTGGCCGCTATCGCGATCGCGTGGATCGCGGTGCATTTTGGCGGGTTCGGGCCGTCATGGTTCTTGCTTTGGGCAGTGCTGCTGACTCCGGCGGGCGAGTGGGCGGCCACGGTGGTTGAGAAGGAGGCGCACATTAAGGACCCGTCCATCGTGGTTGTGGATGAGGTAGCCGGTCAATGGCTGACTCTGGCTGGCGCAGTGACGCTCAACTGGAAAAGCTGGATTCTCGCCTTGGTTCTCTTCCGCGTCTTCGATATCTGGAAGCCGTGGCCGGCGCGCCGACTGGAGCGTCTACCCGCGGGAGCTGGCATCATGGCTGACGACATCATGGCCGGATTATATGGAGCGCTTGTGTTATTCGTGGCAGGGTGTTTCAATCTTTAGTGAATATGGCCGCAAGAAAAGACGTGAACGGGCGTCCGCAGATCGCACAGGTAACGCCGCGTGCCGCTATCGCCGGTGGCGAGTTTCAGATCCGCGGCAAGGGGCTCGCGGCCGGACCGGATCGCCCGCGCGTCACCATTGGCGATGCTCCGGCACAGGTGACAGTCGGGTCGGATTCCTTTGTTGTTGTGAAGGTTCCGGAAGGAGCGGCTGGAGATCTGATTGTGGAAGCGGGCAACCGCGCCAGCGCCGCATGGACCTGCGACATCGGCGTTCAGATCGCCGAGAACCTGCATCCCGTGGCCAATCCCGCAGTGGATCGCTTCGGCAATATTTATGCGACTTTCAGCGGCCAGCGCGGACAGAAAACGCCGGTGGCAGTCTACAAGGTGGATCTGAATTATTCCTCGCAGCCCTTTGTCACCGACCTGATGAATGCAACCGGCCTGGCGTTTGACCGCGCCGGCATCCTCTACATTTCGAGCCGCTACGACGGCATCGTCTACCAGGTGGACCCGGGCGGCGCGATGTCGGTGTACGTGGAAGGGATGGGCGTCGCCACGGGCATGGCCTTCGACGAAGAAGAGAACCTGTACGTCGGCGACCGCAGTGGGACCATTTTCAAGATCAGCCGCGAGCGCCAGATTTACGTGTTCGCCACGCTGGAAGCGTCGCTGGCCGCGTACCATCTCGCGTTCGGGCCGGACGGCTATTTGTATGTCACCGGACCCACCACTTCAAGTTTCGATGCGGTGTTCCGGGTCTCGCACACCGGCGAAGTGGAAGTGTTTTATCGCGGACTCGGGCGGCCACAGGGGCTGGCGTTCGATCACGACGGAAACCTCTACGTCGCCGCATCCTACGGTGGCCGGCGCGGCGTGGTGCGCTTCACTCCCGAACGCGAGGCAGAGCTCTTCCTCTCCGGTCCTGGCATTGTGGGCGTGGCCTTCACGCCGTCAAAGGCTCTGGCCGTGACAACCACTAACGCGCTATATCGCGTGGACGCCGGGATTCAGGGCAGGCCGTTGTTTTAGCCCTCTTGCCGGATGGCCGAAGCTGAAATCATCGCCGTTGGTTCGGAACTGCTCACCGCGGACAAGATCGACACCAATTCGCTGTGGCTCACCGCGGAGCTGAACGGAATCGGCATCGAGGTGGTCCGCAAGATCATCGTGGGCGACGAGCGTACGCGGCTTTCCGATTCGGTTCGCGCGGCGGCCGGACGTTCGGCGATCGTGATTGTCACCGGAGGTCTTGGGCCTACTGAAGATGACGTCACGCGCGATGCCGTGGCCGCGGCATTGGGCCGCCAACTGATCTTCAGCGAGCAGGTCTCTGAGGCGATCCGTGAGCGCTTCCGCAGCTTCGGGCGCAAAATGGCGGAGGTGAACAAGAGGCAGGCCTTCGTCATTGAAGGCGCGGAGGTGCTGGCGAATCCTCGCGGAACCGCGCCCGGGCAATGGTTGGACACGGGAACCGCGGTGATCGCACTCTTGCCGGGGCCGCCCCGCGAGTTGATGCCACTATTCACGGAAAAGTGCATCCCGCGGTTGCGCGCGAAGTTTGCTTCGCGGGTGATTCGGACGCGCTTTTTCCGCGCCACCGGAATCGGAGAGGCCGATCTCGACCAGGCGATCGCGCCAGTTTACACGCGCTACCGCAATCTGGCGACGACGATCCTGGCGAGCCACGGCGATTTGCAGATCCACCTGCGAGCGCAGTCGGACACCGAGGCGGAAGCGGACCGGCTGCTGGACGAGGTTGGCGGGCAGATCCTGCCGCTGCTGGGCGATAAGGTTTATTCGCGGAATGGCGATCCGCTGGAAGCAGTGATCGGTGCGGTCCTGCGGGAGCGTGGACAGACGTTGACCGTGGCGGAAAGCTGCACGGGCGGGCTGCTTGCCGCGCGGATCACGTCTATCGCAGGCAGCTCAGACTATTTCCGGGGCGGGTTTGTGACTTACGCCAACGAGACAAAAACATCGCTGCTGGGGGTGCCCGCGGATCTGATCGCGGGGCACACTGCGGTGAGCGATCCGGTGGCGCGAGCCATGGCCGAAGGAGCGAAGCGATGTGCTCGAGCAGACTACGCTCTCTCGATTACTGGTTACGCGGGGCCCGATGGGGGCACCGCGGAGAATCCGGTTGGCACGGTGTTCCTGGGTCTCGCCACGCCCGCGGCAACCGACGCGCGCCGGCTGCGGCTCCCTGGCGACCGCGAGCGGATACGCACTTTCACCGTGCAGTATGCGCTGGACATGTTGCGCCACGCGCTGGGGATTTGAGGCGGGCTGAACCGTATGTTATCATGGAAGTCGAACTTGATAACACCATGATTCGAACGCAAATCAGCCTGGACGCAGAAGAATACGAGCTCGCACGCAAGGAAGCCCGGACGCTCGGCGTTTCCATAGCCGAATTTGTGCGCCGGGCAGTCCGCGACAAGCTCCCCGTACCGGACGGTGCGCCGTGGATGCGCTATGCGGGTTTTGTAGAGTCCGGCGATTCACGGTCAAGCCAATCCATCGACGATGTAGTCTATGGCGCGAAGGATTGATGCGTACGTCGACACGTCCGCACTGATCGCCTTTCTGGACCGCAGTGACAGCTATCACCAGGCCTTCCGTCGCTTGTTCGCGCAGCCGCCGTCGTTGATTACCTCTGCGTTAGTGGTTGCCGAAGGCCACGGGTGGTTTCTGCGCCGTTACGATCAACGCCGGGCGGTGGAGTTCCTGAGTTTCTTGCAGGAGCTGGCAGTCCTGCATGTGGCGCCATTTGGGCCGGATGACCTGCCGGAGACGATCGGTATCGTACAGCGATTTTCAGACCAGCGGCTGACTCTGGCCGACGCTCACGGATTAGTGCTGATGCGGCGGGCGCGCGTGAAAGCATGCTGGTCCACCGACCGGCATCTCGGCCTCACCGGGGTACCGCTGGTTATTGCCTGAATATTTTGTATTGACAGGCGCATTGGATTGTACGGCGTCCTCGCCTATGCCGTGGCGCAACAAACGCGTGAAATCGGCATCCGCGTGGCGCTGGGAGCGGAGTCCTCACGGCTGGCGCGAGAGGTCATCGGACACGGGCTGCGATTGATGCTCATGGGGATGGCCGTGGGGCTGCTCCTCGCGTTGGCGCTGACACGTTACCTCGCGTCTCTGCTTTTCGACGTGAAGCCAGCAGATCCGCTGACTTTCATCGCGGTATGCGCGGTGTTGATGTCGGCCGGGCTTCTGGCATCATGGTTGCCAGCCAGGCGAGCCGCGGCTGTCGACCCAATGCTCTCACTGCGGTGGGAGTAAAAAGCGCTACCTATTGCAGGTGCGTCCGCACCTTCTCACTGAGTGCTTTCCCGTCCACCCGAGCCCCTGCCAGCTTCGCCTTCACGCCGTTCATCACCTGCCCCATCTGCTTCGCCGACGTGATTCCGGTTTCTGCCAGGACCGCTGCAATCGCCGCATCGATATCGGCGTCGCTGGCGGACGCGGGCATGTAGGTTTCGATCAGCTTCCCTTCGCTCTCCTCTTTTTCGGCGAGCTCCGGCCGGTTGCCTTTGCGAAACATCTCGGCGGCGTCGCGGCGCTGCTTGATGAGCGTGTTGAGCACGGCCTGCTCCGAGTTTTCGTCGAGGGGCTTCATGCTGTCCACCTCCTGCTTCTTCAGCGCAGCCTTAATCATGCGGATCGCGCTGAGCCGTGCTTCATCGCGCGCGCGCATGGCGTCGGTCATATCTTTCTGAATTCGATCGAGCAGTGGCATCCCGTCTGTTATTCTAAACGTATCAACGCGACCCGCGTGGCCTTGCGCAACATGCAGGACGAGCGGCGCCTCACCAGACGCCATTTAAAGAAGCAGGTCATTTATGAAAATATTGATTGCCGAACCTCTGGCCCCGGCAGGGGTCAAACTCCTCCAGGAACAAGCGGGCTGGGACGTTGTCGTTTCCAACCCGAAGGAATATGCGCAGCATCTGGCGGATTGCGATGCGCTGCTGGTACGCAGCGCGGTGAAAGTCAACGCCGAAGTGCTGGCAAAAGCGCCAAAGCTGAAGGTCATCGGGCGCGCGGGTGTCGGCGTCGATAACGTCGACCTCCCAGCCGCCACGGCAGCCGGAATTCTGGTGATGAACACCCCCGGCGGAAATTCCGTCTCGGTCGCCGAACATACGTTTGCGCTGATGCTCGCGCTGGCTCGCTCCATTCCGCAGGCGAGCGCGTCCACCAAGAGCGGCAAATGGGAGAAGAAGAAATTTCTGGGCAACGAAGTGCGCGGTAAAACGCTCGGCATTCTCGGTCTGGGCAGCATCGGCCGCGAGGTTGTGCGCCGCGCGAAAGCCTTCGAGATGCGCGTACTGGCCAGCGATCCGTATGTCAGTTCGCAGACGGCCACCAGCCTGGGGATTCAACTGGCCGGCATCGATGAGTTGTACGCCGAGAGCGACTACATTTCCCTGCATGTGGCGCTCACGCCGGAAACGAAGAGCATGCTGTCCACCGCCGCGTTCGAGAAGATGAAGACCGGTGTGCGCATCATCAATTGCGCGCGCGGCGAACTGGTGGATGAGAAGGCGCTGAAGGTGGCCATGGATTCCGGCAAAGTGGCCGGCGCCGCGCTCGACGTGTTTGAGAAGGAGCCCCCCGTCGACGACCCCATCCTCACCGTGGAAACTTTGGTGGCGACGCCGCACATTGGCGGTTCCACCGAAGAAGCGCAGGAAACGGTCGGCATTCGCATCGTCGAGCAGCTCATTGAGTATCTGAAGAACGGCGTGGCGATTAATGCCGTGAACATTCCCGCGCTCACCGCCGAGCAATACCGCACGGTGGGTCCGTACGTGGAACTGGCCGACCGCCTGGGCAGTTTCGCGGCGCACATCGCCATCGGTAACCCCAGCCGCGCGCGGCTCGTTTATCAAGGCAAGATCGCCGATCAAAAGACCGTTCTGATCCGCAACGCCGGAGTGGCCGGTGTACTGAGCCGGTCAACCTCGGTTCGGACAAATACCGTGAACGCCATGCAACTCGCGGACGATCGGGGTCTGACTGTTGCGGAGGTTCACGAACATCGCTCCGATCACACCGATTCGGTGCGCCTGGAATTAGAAACCGATCGTGGCACGGTGACGGTGGAGGGCGCGGTGGTGCTGGATCAGCCGAGGCTCATTTCGGTGGACGGCATCTATTGTGAAGCGCCGCTGGCCGGTCATCTGGTATTCCTGCAGAATCAGGACGTACCCGGCGTGATCGGCTACGTAGGCAGCGTGCTGGGGAAGAATGGCGTCAATATCGCGACGTTCTCGCTCGGCCGGCGATCCGCGCAGGGCGATGCGGTGTCGGTGATCGCGACCGATCAGTCGGTGTCCGAAGCGGTGTTGCAGGAACTGCTGAAGAACCCGGCAGTGAAGCGCGCGCGCACCGTGGAGTTTCTGCACGCCGCGGAAACCGCGAAAGCGTAGCTCAACCTAATGCCGCTTCCAGCCCCGCGGCGGCATTCAG
>JBEKFB010000036.1:0-19627 GCA_050013535.1 Bryobacteraceae bacterium
GATCTATCGAAAGCCCGTGCCGCTGCGGCCGAGCTCGCCATTCCCAAAGCGTACGGCTCTTATGAAGAGCTGCTGGCCGATCCGGCCATCGATGCGATTTACAATCCTCTGCCCAATCATCTTCATGTGCCCTGGTCCATTCGTGCCGCCGAGGCGGGCAAGCACGTCCTTTGCGAAAAACCGATCGGCCTGAACACCGCTGAAGTGCGTGTACTGATGGAGGCGCGCGACCGCAAGGGCGTGAAGATCGGCGAAGCCTTCATGGTGCGCACGCATCCGCAGTGGCTGCGAGCAAGGGCGATCGTCCGTGAGGGTGGTATCGGTGACCTTCGCGCGGTAATCGGTGCGTTCAGTTATTTCAATCGCGATCCGAAGAACATCCGCAACATCGCCGACTGGGGCGGCGGAGCGCTCATGGATATCGGTTGTTATCCCATCGTGACATCGCGATTCGTCTTCGGCGCCGAACCGCTTCGTGTATCCGCCGTGATGGATCGCGACCCGGACATGGGCGTCGACCGGCTAACCTCCGTGCTCCTGGAATTCCCTGCCGGGCACGCCGTGTTCACGTGCAGTACGCAAATGTTCCACTATCAGCGCATGCAGATTCTTGGAACGAAGGGCCGCATCGAGATCGAAATCCCGTTCAACGCCCCGCCCGACCGTCCAACTCGCATCCTGGTTGACTCCACCGGCGATCTGTTCGGGAGCGGCATTCGCGTCGAGGAGTTTCCCGTTTGCGATCAGTACACAATCCAGGGCGATCTGTTCTCCCGCGCCATTCGCGAAGGCGGCGAAGTGCCCACACCGCTGGAGGAATCGCTGGGCAATATGGCTGTGATCGACGCGGTGTTCCGCTCGGCCGCCAGCGGAAAGTGGGAAGGACCGAGCTCAAGTTGAGACTCGGAGGAGGCCGGCCTCCTCACATCTTGTAACGGCCCAGGTCCTCGTCGTTGAGGTTCTCGAGATAGCGCCGCAGCTCCTCGTTGTTGTTGAGCTTTTCGGAGACGGCGCTGGACGCCTTGGAGCTCTTGAGCACGGAGTCGTCCACGTAAATTGGGCAATCGAGCCGAAGCGCGAGAGCCAGGGCGTCGCTGGGGCGCGAATCCACGCTGATCAATTCGCCATTCTTCTCCAGCCAGATCACGGCGTAGAAGGTGTCGTCCTTCAACTCGCTCACTACCACCTTGCGCATGCCCGTCTCGAGGCCGTGCAGAAGCGTGCGAATCAGGTCGTGGGTCATGGGGCGAGGCGTGGAGACTTTCTCAATTTCGAGCGCTATGGCGTTCGCTTCGTAAATGCCGACCCAGATGGGCAGAACCGAGCTGCCGCCCACGTCCTTCAGAACGACGATGGGCATGTTTGTGACCGGGTCCATCATCAGACCCCGGATCTTCATTTCGACTTCCATGATTCCCCCTTCCCGGCCCGATTTGCACCGGCTCCGGAATTATGCACCGGCGCAGCGATCAAAGCGCGGCGTCGTTCGAAACCACGGCCTCACCCGCCAGCGAATTCGGGCCCGCCCGCGTTACTCGAACGGGCAAATAACCGCCTACCAATGTCTGGCCATTCGGCGAGGGCACCAGCGCGTGCGTGAAATTGAGAGTGCGATTCTGCGACGTGCGCCCAATCCACTGCCCCGTGGCGTGATTATACCCTTCCGCCATAGTCTCTTCCTGCACGCCCACCAGATCGGCATTCCGCCGAATTTGGATTGCGCGTTGCCGCTCCTGCAAAACCGTAAGCCGGCGGCCCTTCTCGTCTTCGCTCACCTGATCTGCGAGCGTCAGAGCGGCGGTGTTCGGGCGCCGGGAATACTTAAAGCTGAACAGCGAATCGTATCCGACCTCTTCCAGCAAACCGAGCGTTTCCTGAAACTCTTCTTCGGTTTCCCCAGGAAAGCCGACGATAATATCGGTGGTTATGGCGATATTGCGCTTCGCGCTTTTTATCCACTCGATGCGGCGCATGTACTGCTCGCGCGTATAGAGGCGCTGCATGCGATCGAGCACCGCCGTGGAACCGGACTGCACCGGCAAGTGGACGTGATTGCACAAAACGGGATTCTCATCGATCGCGTCGATGATCTCCTTCACGAAATCGCGCGGGTGCGAGGTGGTGAAGCGCACGCGGCGGATTCCTTCGATCTCGCCCACGGCCCGTAAGAGCCTCGCGAAGTCCCAGCCTCTTTCGGATGGGTCGTGATAGCTGTTGACATTCTGGCCCAGCAACTGGATTTCGGTGTAGCCCGCGCCCGCCAGCGTGCGTGCTTCTTCGAGGACGCTTTCGCTGGTACGGCTGCGCTCCGGCCCGCGGGTGAACGGCACCACGCAATAAGCGCACGACTTGTCGCAGCCTTCGATGATGGTGATGTACGCGCGGTGCGGGTTGTCCCGGCGCGTGTATGGCGTGTCGAACGTGGCATCAGTGTCGAGGCTGAGGCCGGTGACGCGGCGGTTACCAGCTTCGAGTTGCACCAACATCTCCGGTAATTTCGTATAGCTGGCTGAACCGGCCACCAGAGACACGTGCGGGGCCCGCTCGAAGATCGCCTCCCCTTCCTGTTGCGCCACGCAGCCCAGAACCCCGAAGACTTTGCCCTTCCCGTGGTCTCGTTTGAACTGCTGCAGGCGATGGAAGACCTTCTGCTCGGCTTTGTCGCGGATGCTGCATGTGTTGTAGAGGACCAGTTCGGCATCCTCAGGCGTGTCGACCTGGCTGTAGCCTTGCTGCAGCAGCGTTCCAATAACCTTTTCGGAGTCGTGCACGTTCATCTGGCAGCCGAAGGTTTCGATGTAGAACGTCTTCATGGGCGGGACCGCAGCTATCTATCAGAATAGCGTGGCTCGGGCTGCGCTGTGACACCCACGAAAGTGTCACAACCGCTGCGCTGCGCACCCACCATTGGCTCTATTCTGTACCTGCGATGAAATACACCAATCTCACAACCGCGTTCGCCGCGACCTTCGCGGTCCTGACAATTTCAGCGATCCCGCTTTTTGCCGCCGACTCGATCGAAACCAAATGGAACCAGATATGCCGCGCGGCCGATGGGCGCGAACTTATCGTCACCACCGCGAACGGTGACACAGTTGAGGGCTATTGCATCTCAGTGGATGTCGACGGCGTCGGCGTGCGGACGAAGACTGGCCAGGTAACCCACATCGCGCGAACCACGCTCGCGCGCCTGCAGGTGCGCCGTTCGAAAGGACACAATCTCAGCTCGCTCGGCAAAGGCGTGCATGGCGGCCTGAAGTACGGCTTCGACTCGCTCCTTTCACCGGAGGCATTACTGGGAGCGGTGGCCATTCCCGCAACATTAGCGTGGGGCGCCGTTTCAACGCCGTTCTGCATCCTGGGCGATCTGCGAGACAAACTGACCGGCACGCAGGAGATCAAGGTGATCTAATTGGGTTCGCCGCTCCGCCCAGGCTACCGGTTTTTCAGAAGCGCCAGCAGCATCAACATTACTGCGCCCACGCCGAAGAGCATCATGGTGCGTGGTTCAGGCACGGGCGAAGGCTCGTATTCCTGGAACATCGCGAAACGGCTCTCGCTGGTGCCTGCGGCGGGGCCACTGTCGAGCGAATTCTGCGTGAAGAATGCGGCGTTATCGAAAGACTCAACGAAGTAAAGCCCGAAGATTGGCGTCGGGCTGAAGCTGGTAACCGTTCCCTTGGGGCTGCCGGCCGCGAAGACCGGGCCTTTCACTGAGGGATCAAGCGGATCATACCAGTCAAGGCTCTCATAAGGGGCGTACTCCGCAATGCGGGCGAGTTGAACGGCACTCAATAAGCCTCCGGAGAACGTGAAGTAGAAGTCGTTGTCCGGCGCGTTACCGATCGAGAGGTACTCATTCACAGCGGGCGTTGACAAAGGAAGAGAGCAATTATTCGTCGACGATAGTGTTTCCAGGCAATAGCCGACGTTCTTCGGAGAGCCGGGCGTGTCATCGAGGGACGGATCATCCCAGAACGGCTCGCCGGAAGGGTTCGTGACTGTGTACTGTAAAGTCACTCCGGAGAGTGAGTTCCACGTACCGCCATCGAGCGATACTATCTGAAGCCCCGCGCCGGACAAGCTGAACATCAGGTCGTTGTAATCGCCGGTACCCTCCGTCGATGTGTTGGGCTCAAGGTCCTCTACTCCGCCGACGATGGTGCTGGCGAATGCCGAGCAGGCGCACAACGCCCCCGCCGCAACGAGCACGATCAATCGATGGCCGGTCACGCGTCTCCCTCAGGCCTGGTGTGAACGAACCTGCCTCAGGCTCTGCTTCAGACTGCGGTACCGTCACGCGTGCGTCGAGCGTCCGACTGGAGCAGGAGTAACGGGACTAGCTACCCGAAAGAGCCAGAAGAAGGACTAGTACCCGTTGTTTTGGCGACCGATTAGGAATAGAATGATCGAAACTCTCCCTGTTGGAGGCGCATATGCAGAAAATCAACATCGGCCGCACGATCCTCGCTGGCATCGTGGCGGCGGTGCTTCTTGACCTTTTTGAATTCCTCAGCAACGGCATCCTGCTCGGTCCTCAGTGGGCCGATTCGCTGAAGGCCCTCGGCGTCCCGCCCCTCGGGCCAAAAGGCATCGTAGCGTTCAACCTCTGGAGCGTGGTGGTCGCGTTTATCACCATCTGGCTGTACGTGGCGATTCGTCCGCGGTTCGGCCCGGGTCCGAAAACGGCGTTGATCGCGGCGGCCGTTATCTGGCTGCTGGGCTGGCCGCTGGGGATGGTTGCGGCGCTCGCCATGCATGAGGTCCCGCGGGACCTGGCGCTCTATTCGTCGCTGCTGGGCATTCCGGAAATGGCCATCGCGATCCTGGTGGGAGCCTCGCTATACAAGGAGGAGCCCACGACGGCTGGCCGCGCGGCAACGGCAGCGTCGTAGAGGTTCAACCGCGCAGATCGGCGAAGGCTGCTTCGATTTCCTTGCGCGCCTGTGGGCACGATGGTGTCAACGGCAGGCGTGGCGGACCGCCGTAGTAACCTTCAAGGTCCATCGCGTATTTCAGGCCGGGGATGCCGTATTTGTTGGTGACCAGCGTGGCTGGGCGGGCAATGCGGCGTTGCCAGTCGAGCGCGGCGTCGTGCTCACGCGTGCGGTGCGCCTCGTAGATCGAAATGCAGGCGTAGGGAGCGGCATTGGCGAAGGCCAGAATACCGCCGGAGGCGCCCGCCTGTAGATTCGAAGCCAGCGTAGGCGCGGATCCCACCAGCACGTTAAAGCCAGGCTTTACCTCAGCCAGCATTTGGACCACCTTGGCGAGGTTTCCGCTGCTCTCTTTGATGCCGATGATGTTGGGATGATTCGACAGCTCGGCGACGGCTTCGGCAGCTATGTCGACGCCGGAGTTCTGCGGGAAGTTGTAGATGACTATGGGAATCTTCGCCTGATCGGCGACGCTGGAGAAATACAGCTTCTGGGCCGGAGCGGTCCCAACCTGCCCCTTGTAGTAATGCGGAGTTAGAACGAGCGCAGCCTTGTACCCGATCTCCGCCGCGCGATTTGTAAGTGCGACGGTCTCGCGGACGCTCTCCATGCCGGTGCCGGCGATCAGGATCTTCTCGGGTGCCGCGTACTCAGCCACCCATTCCCAGAGTTGGAGCTTCTCATCGGTGGTTAGTAACTTGCTTTCGCCAGTAGAACCGATCACGACATAGCCTGCCACTCCGATAAGGTTCAGCTTCGAGACGTTGTGCTCAACCTTGATTTTCCAGATATCGCCGTTGTGATCGAACGGAGTGGTAAGTGGCGGGAAGATGCCTTGCAGTTTCATAGTTGTGAGGTGGGCAGGGCTGGACCCCTGCCCACAATAACCGCGACTTATTTCGCGACGAACGTGATGACGAACGTATACAGGGCCAGCGATTCAATCAGCGCCAGACCAAGGAACAGGGCCAGGCGGATAGCGCCTTGTGCGCCGGGATTGCGAGCGAACGCCTCAGCGCAGGAAGCGCCAAGCTTGCCTTGTCCCAGACCGCAAAGGCCGGAAGCAATGCCCATGGCGATATACGCGGCCGGCAAGCGAAGATCTGTGCCGCCACCGCCGCCTGCGGGCGTCTGAGCGAAAATCGGGCTGGCCATCGCCACGAAGCCAAGACCCAGAAAAGTTAGTTTGCGTTTCATTCGTGTGTTGCTCCTTTGATGAATCTGTTCCGGGGAGGTGGTTCCCTTTCCGCCCTGGGGGACGGCGGGCTCACGCCCGGAACGAAAGATGCCTAGTGTTCGTGAGCAACTGCCATGCTCACGTAAATGATGGTCAGCAGCATGAAGATATAAGCCTGTAACATCGCGACAAATACGTGCAGCCCCATGAAGATTGTGGGCGCGATGAAGTAAGTCAGAGTCAGGAACGTGAAAGTAACTTTCTCGCCCGCGAACATATTGGCGAAAAGACGGACAGTAAGGGAAAGCGGGCGCGCCAGGTGGCTGATGATCTCAATCGGGATCATCAGGAAGAAGAGCCACCACACCGGACCAACAAATTGCTTCAGATAGCCGAGCAGACCCAGCGCTCGCAGCCCGGCCCAGTTGTAATAGAGAAATGCGCAAACGGCCAGCCCCAGCGGCACCATGGGGAACATCGTCGGCGATTCGAACCCGGGAATGATGCCGATCAGGTTCATGAACAGGATGAAGATAAAAAGCGTGCCGAAGAAAGCCGCATAGCGATCTGCGCCGTGCTCAATGGTGTCGTGCGCCTGGCCACGTACAAACTCGTAGATGAGCTCGAAAAGGTGCTGCAGCTTTCCTGGATTGTCGATCGACAGGCTCATGCGCAGCAGAGCGAAAAGCACAACGATGATGGCCGCCACCAACACTTCCATCGAAAGCCAGTTGGTCCACGGATGGCCGGCTTCGTGGGGGATTCTCAGGAGGTCAAAAAGAGCGTTGACCGGCCCCGGCACGAGCCGGTTGAGGAGCGCAGTCAGCCAGAGTTGATGTTCCATACAAGCTCAAAAAGGATTGCAAGGATAACAGCCGCGGCGGATACAAGCAGGCCAAGGAAAACGGCCATCGCAGCGACCTTTAAGTAGACGATTATAACAAAGGCGGCCGCGACGACGAGCATAAGCTGCATCACCCAGCCGAGAATGGAACGCCGGCCCGCCGGGCCACCGATTGCGTCGGCAATCTTTTTCCATCGCCACAGGCTCGCACCCGAGAGCACCGCGCCCAGCAGGAACGCGGCTCCAAACGAGATGCCCCTGAGAATGATGGCGACGGCTGTTCCGGCCAACCCGACGATCAGAACCAACCATGCAACGCGCCGCAATACGCGCCGGTAAACATCCATGTCACTTACTGGCGGCATTCATTTCACGGAACAGCTCAACGAAGCCCGCGGCAATGCCAAACAGGAGAAAAACCAGGGTGAGATACCCGGTGTGGAAGGCTTTGTCGAGATAGTGCCCGATGATGTAGCCGACCAGCGCGCAGCACGGAAGGAGAAACGCCAGGCCCATCAAACGGCCGAACTGCCGCATCGGATTTTGATTGTCAGGCATGGCTGGCGGCGCGTTTGCGGCTGAGCAGGTCGCGCCAGCGTTCGGCTGTCTCCTTCACCAGAATACCCATCTTCGGATGCGATGGTTCAAGATCTGGCGTCACGCCGTGGTCTTCGAGAGCTTCGGTGGTCGTTGGTCCAATGGAAGCGACAAGCGTTTCGTTCAGGCGTCGGCGAAGGGAAGTCTCACCGCCTTCTTCAGCCGCGATCTGAAACAGATGGACAACCTGCACGGAGGTGGTGAACAAAACCACGATCTGCTGTCCGTTGCCGATGCGCCGAATGGCCTCGCGCATAGGGCTGGTGTCCTCGGGAAGATCCCACTGATAGACACGCACGGTGGTTACCTCCGCGCCCCGGGAACGAAGACCGTTGAGCAAATCGGCGTTCGTTTTGCCATACTCCTGCACGGCAATGCGGCGTTCGGCACGGCCATCGATCGCTTTGAGAAGCTCGCGCCAGGTATTCGGCTCAGGCACCGATACGGCAACAGGCACGTTCATCTCACGCAACGCCGCCGCCGGCTTGGGGCCGCGAGCCACCACGGTCAGCATTCGAAGGGCGTCGGAGAAGGTCTCATCGGCCCATCGCGTGGCCAGCGTTTGCCGCAGCAGCCGCGTGCCCACCCCGGTGAGGAAGATCATCATGTCGAAATCGCCGCGGAGGAGACGGCCGCCGAATGCAAACGCCTCGTCGTTTTGATCGAGCGCGACTTCGCGAACCGCCGGAGCAAGGAACGGCACGCCACCGTTGCGGCGAATGAGTTCGCCGATCTCGTTCGCCCGCCGGCTCTCAAACGAAATGACGTTCAGGCCATCGAATGCCATCGGCTAAGAATAGCGCAGATCGGATAGTAATAAGCGAAAAAAGCGCCGGAGTTAAAGGACCAGGATTGGGTGATACAGGTGTGGCAGCCGTGCTTCGCCGATAGCGATCAACTCGCCTTCTTTGGATAGAGCCTTCACGTACCTCGCGTCGAGTCCAATGCGGAAGGGCGATACGCGAAAATCCCTGCCCTGCCGGATTTGCCCGGCGGTGACGCCGTCCACCAGTTCGCCCGGAAACTGCGGCAATAGCGCCGGACCGGCGATCAGCGCTTCGTTCAACCGGTCTTGCGCGGCCAGGTCGCGCAACTGATCCAAAGTATGCGCGCCTTCGATGGTGAATTCTCCGGAAGCGGTACGCCGGAGCGTGTCGAGATATGCTCCGCATCCCAGTGCGCGGCCGAGTTCATGAGCGATGCTGCGCACATAGGTGCCCGCCGAACAGCAGATGAGCAATCGCGCGCGCGGCGGGTCGAACACAGCCAGATCGAGAGCATTCACGGTAACCTCGACCGGCTTCAGATCCACTTCGATATGCTTACGAGCCAGCTTGTACGCCGGCACCCCGCCTATCTTCTTCGCCGAGACCGGCGGCGGAGTGAGCAGAAACGTCCCGCGAAAGGCGTCCAGCGCGCGATCGAGTTCCTCGCGGGTGAACGACGGCTGAAGCGATTCGGAGGTGGGTTCGCCGTCGCGGTCGTATGAATCGGTGCTGTTCCCGAACGTGATCCACGCGTCGTACCGCTTGCTGTTCGCGGTGAAGAACTGTGCCAGGCGAGTGGCGCGGCCGATCACCAGGGGAAGGACCCCGGTCGCCAGCGGATCCAGCGTGCCCAAATGGCCCACGCGCCGAGTGCCCGCGATCCGCCGCACCCGATTCACGACATCGTGGGAGGTGCATCCCGCGGCCTTGTCGACAACGATGACTCCGTCCAATTCCACGCTCTCAGGGTAACAGCCGGTTAGAATGGGAGCGTGTTTCCCGCCGTGGGGGCGTAGCTCAGGTGGATAGAGCACCGGCCTTCTAAGCCGGTTGTCGCTGGTTCGAGTCCAGCCGCCCCTACCATAACATCTATAATGTTTTTAGTATTCTATAGAAACAAATCGAAAAAAGGGGCCAATAGGGGGCCGAACATCTGTTAGAATCCAGACATGTTGCGCCTCGTCCGGAAGCATGTTGCGGCTTGCACCAAGACCTCTGAGAAGGACTGGCAGTGCAGGCCGAAGAACGGCGAGGGAAAGATTGCGTGTCCGGTCTATATCGTGAGCACCGGAGGACCATCCGGATTTCCTCCGACCCAGTAGTGGAGACGGACCGCGTTTACCGTTGTCGTTGCGTTCCGAAATCCCGCCACCTCTTTAGGCCTGGATGTTTCTTGGCTGCTCATCTTAAACTGCTCCTTACATCGTCGGTAATGTCGTTCATCGCAATCTCCCCGCGATGCTCGCTGTTGAGCGGCTAATCAAATTGTCTGCATCGTCAGGGTCACCGACGAATTGTTTCCAGAGGAAGCTGCCTATATCGTCAAGGGCTTCCTTGGCAGCGTGAAGAAGAGCGATGTTGGATGGGAAGGCGTGGGTCATGCCCTGCCACGTATGGATCTGGACGGTCCCGCCCTGGCTTTCGAAGCGCTCGCCGTAACGAAGCGAGTCGTCGAGGAGAACCTCGTCTTCACCCACGTGCATTCGAACCGGCGGCATTCCAGCCAGAACACCATACAAAGGCGACGCAAGCGGGTCGCGCGGGTCGTGCCCGCCGAGGTAGAGTCGCGCCGTGGAAGCGAGCGACTCCTTGGTCAACAGCGGGTCCGCCTCGGCGCGCGTTTCCATACTCGCGCCGGAAAGCGCCAAGTCGGTCCAGGGCGACATCACGGCCGCACCGGCAGGACGCAACGCGGAGCCGTCCCGCGCCTTGGTCACCAACAACGACAGCAGCACAAGGGCAAGGCCGCCTCCTGCAGAGTCGCCCGCCAGCGCGATTTTCCCAAAGCCTTTCTCGACCAGTCCCCTATAACAGGCCTGCGCATCATCCACTGCCGCCGGAAACGGATGCTCGGGAGCTAAACCGTATTCCGGCACGAACGCTACCGCCTTCGCCCGAGCCGCGACCTGTCCGACAAAATGTTGATATGCGCGCGCGGAGCCGACGACGTACGCACCACCATGGAAATAGAGAAGGGCCGCACCTGCAACAGCGTCCTCCGGCCGGCACCACCAACCAGCCACGCCACCCACATCTCCTTCCACGTATGTCACACCCTCAGCCGCCGGCGTCTTTTCCATCAGCTCATCGAACTGCTCGCGGGACGAGGGCCCGGTTAAGCTTCCCTTCATGGAACCAACCATCAAGCGCATCGCTGCGATAGCGACGCGATCCAGGAGATTTATTGGGTGGTGAATGGCTGTACCCGCGCGGATATTCGAGTTTTCTGTGATCATTTGTGTCCGCCGGCGTTCAGCTCTACGAAGAAGGTGTGCAGCGTTCGCGGCTCACGGCCGAGGATGGCCCGCAGGGCAACAGCACTCCCCATAAGACCGCGTTTGTCGTACCAATCGAACATCTTCTCCAGCGCGGGAGCGCCGGGCCCGGCGCCTGCGGCGGCCATCTTTGGATCAATTCTTTCCGCCTTTATCGGTCGGCCAAGCACCTCGCCAATGATCGCAGCGACATCCTTACCGTTGAGCCAGCCCTCGGCGCATAGGTCGAAGGTGCCGTACAGCAGGCGGTCTTCCGTCAGCGCAATGGCCGCGGCTTCGGCGACGTCACGGTAATCGACGCGGGAGAAGCGGGTATCCACCGACCAGGGTTCCGCCAGGACTCCGGTTTCTACAATCTTTGGCCAGGTTGCCGTGAAGTTCTGGAAAAAGACGGTTGGATGCAGGAAGGTGTACTCCTTGCCTGAGGCGAGGAGGGATTCTTCGACCGGCGCTTTTTGAGCATGGTTTCCGAGTGCGTTTAGAACGGGATGGATGACCGACGAGAAGACAAAACGGCGCACACCGGCCCGCTTCGCCGAATCGACCATGCTTTTACCGATCTCAGCCTCATCGGGCAAAAAAGCCGCGCCGACAGCGAGGATTGTCGAGGTCGAACCTATCATGATTTCTCTCTTTCCAGATCGATGGGTATCCCCTTTGCGGCGTGAACTGATTAGAACTTAGGAGCTACGCCTCTCTGAGTAGTACGGTGCGGTACTTGGGTGCGAGCGCTTTCACTTTCTCAATGAATATGGCTTGCTCTTTCTCGCCTAGCTTCGGCGGAGGCGTCGTACGCGTGGCGACCGGTACCCCAACCTCCATGAAGAATTTCTCCTGCCCCGCTGGAGAGCAGATACACAGCATGCTTACCGGCCGGGTGGAAGTGTTGTGAAACTTATGTGGAGCGTTGGCAGGAATGTTCAGCGTGTCGCCACCGCGCACGATCGACTTCTTGCCACGGAAGGTCGCTTCGATCTCGCCTTCGAGCAGGATAAAGGTCTCCTCGAAGTCATGCCGATGGGGAGGCGGTCCGCCTCCTGGCGGGATGTGCATATCGATCACACAGAAGCGTCCATCGGTCTGCTCGCCCGTCACGGTGATCGTGTAGGTATCGCCGACCAGACCGATGTGACGAAGGTTGCCGGGTTGCGCCAGCGTGAGATTACGGTTGGGGTTGTCCGGCGGAATTGTTGGTGGAGCGGTCGACATTTCGTTTCTCCTTTTTTGCTCCTTTGCGTTGACCTTCGCCGGTCATCGGTGTTCGCGGGCGCTCGTGGAGACGAAGGCGCGTGTCTGCTATGCCGCATAGGGATGTCCTTTCAGCTCGGGGCTGCAGGTTACGCGGCGAGACTGGGATAGTCGGTATAGCCTTTCGGGCCGACGCCGTAGAAGGTAGAAGGATCGAGCTTGTTCAGCGAGGCGTCGCGCCTGAACCGATCTGGCAGGTCCGGGTTGGCGATAAACATGGTACCGAAAGCGACGAGGTCTGCATCGCCGCTCGCCAGCACCGCCTGGCCCTTGGCTTTGTCGAACCCGGCGTTGATCATGAGCGGCCCGGAAAAAAGCGGGCGGAAAGTCTTCGCCACGCGCTCGATCTGGACTGTCCCGGTTTTCAGGTCTTTTGCATTAGGCTCAAGCAAACAGACGTAGCCCACCCGCTTGGCGCTGAGTTCCTTGATCACGTAACTGAAGGTGGTTAATGCATCGGCGTCGTGCATGCCATAGAGAAGGCTTGAAGGCGACAGGCGCACGCCCATACGCTCCGCCGACCAGGCCGCGACCATGGCGTCGACAGTCTCCAGCATGAAACGAGCGCGGTTTGCCACTGAGCCACCATAGTCGTCAGTCCGTTGATTGCTGCCGTCCTGCAGGAATTGGTCCTGCAGATAGCCGTTGGCCCCGTGAAGCTCGACGCCGTCGAACCCCGCTTCGCGGGCGTTGCGCGTCGCTTGCGCAAAGGTCTCGACAATCCGCTTAATCTCCTTGATGCCAAGCGCACGTGGTATCGGAAAATCGACTCGGCCAGACGGCAGGAAGAAGTCGCCTGTGGCGGGGATTGCGGACGGCGCGACGGGCTGTGCGCCGCCGCGCATGTCGGGATGAGCCACGCGCCCGCAGTGCCAGATCTGATTGTAGATGTGCCCGCCCGCCGCGTGCACCGCGTCGGTGACCTTGCGCCACGCGGCGATCTGGTCCGCGCGATGAATTCCCGGCGCGCGAATTATGCCATGCCCCTCGTCGGACACCTGGGTGCATTCGGTGACAATGAGCCCAGCCGATGCCCGCTGAACATAGTATTCGCTGATGAGGTCGGTCGGGACGTCATCCTCGGTTGCGCGGGTCCGCGTCATCGCCGACATGAGAATTCGATTGGGAAGTTTCAGACCGTGAAGATCGAAGGGTTCGAAGAGGTTAGTCATCTTGTTTAATCCTTTTTGAGAGTGGTGATTGGGGTTAGAAAGTTGTTCCGACAAGATCTTCGGGACCTTCGTCGCGTTGGACAGGCGCGTCCGCGCCGCTGCTCTTCAAGCAGTTCGGATGGGAATATCTTCTTCGTGGCTCTGCCGAGCCTGTTTCCGTACCATGTCGCCTTGCTACGCGTTCGGAGCCAGCCCGCGAATCTTCACTCCACGCTTTGCGAGTGGCCTTGAAGGGGACCCATCTGGAATCCGTAATCGTTCACACCCTGCGGATGAGCCAAACAACTAAGACGATCACAATAATGGTGCCGACCACTCCCAAGCCGAGCATTTTATGTCTCCTTCGAAAACGGTGTTATCTGCACGCCGAATCGGTGTTCCACAGCCCCGGGCGCTTCAACGTGATTTGCGCTTCTCCATAGCCACTCTTCTTCTCCCTGCGAGGGACCTTGCCCTCAGCCTGTTATGGCATCGAGCGGAGGGTCGCTGCTTTCCTGGATACCGAGTGTTCCCGGAACGAACGTGACCGAGGCTACTTAATATCAATCTTGAGCACGGCGTCCGAATGCTCGTGACGCCAGTCCCAATACGCTTGTTGATCGCTCTCGTTGGCTTTGGAAAAATCGCGATACTTGTGATGGTTCTGTTTCAGGTAAATGCGATACGCCTTATCTTCCTGACTATTCCATTCATGATCCTCATTGTGGTTTTTGTCGTGGTAGGTGCGAGCGTTCTTTTGATCGGTCTTTTGATCGTCGGCTCGCAACGTTGTTGGCGCTATTGCGATTGGGGCTACAAGGGCGGCGCAGAGCAAGGTCGCATTCCAGAAGCGGGGCATAGTTGTCTCCTGCCGGTCGGCGGAGCAATCGTCGCGCCAAACGGTTGTCGCGCCAGTGGCGAGCGCAACGAACAGAATACACGGAAGTTGGTGCCGCCGATTGGTGCACGCAGTGCCGCCGCAGGAGTGCAGAAGTTGCACGTGGAGAGCGGAACTTGCGAACGAAGGGCGCCTCGTCGGCATGAACGCCGCAGGTGTTGTTTGCTCTTGAAACCCCTTCCGCGCGGCGCCAACAAGGTCTTCTGGCATGCCGAAGAACAGCACCCTGACGCGCGCATCTCGCGGCTTCCGAGATTCGGGGCCACCCTTTGGCCGGCAAGCCTTTGCGTACTGCTCTCGACAATCGCAGCCGGAAGCCCTTTGCTCTATCGCGTTGGGATACGGGTTGGCACATGACTTGCCGGTACCCACCAGAGATGAAAACCCTGAGCGACTTGGGCGTGATCCTTCTGGGCGTGGCCTCCACACCTGCCCTCCTCGGCCAGGTAGACGCGAGAGAGATCATCCGCAACGCCGTTGCCGCCGACGAGCGCAACTGGAGTGTCGCCCGGAGCTACGAGTTCCTGCAACGGGTGGAACTCCGCCGTCTGGACGCCGAGGGAAAGGCGAAGTCATCTGACGTTCGGACCTACGACGTTACATTGCAGGAAGGCACGCCTTACCGGCAACTGGTCCAGAGAGGCGACCGCGCATTGCCCCCCGCCGAAGCGAGGAAGGAGCAGGGGAGCCTTGCCAGGAGTTTCGCCGAGCGACGGAAAGAGACCTCTGCGGTGCGAGCCAGGCGCTTGTCCGCTTTCGAAAGGCGCCCGGATTGGGAACGCGAGGCCTGGCACGAGTTGCCCGATGCATTCGCGTTCCGGCTGGCCGGAGAAGGAATCCTGGATGGCCATCACGTCTTCATCATCGACGCAATGCCGCGCGCGGGGTACCAGCCGCGATCCCTCACCGGCAGGCTGTTTCGCTCTCTCAGAGGCAGATTCTGGGTGGACCAACAAGACCACCAGATGGTGAAAGTGGAAGCGGAAGTCATCGACACCATTTCGGTTGGGTTCTTCCTCGTCCGCGTCGCCCAGGGATCACGCGCGACCGTGGAATTCACTTGCATCGGCGGTGGAGTCTGGGTGCCCGAACGACTGGAGGTATTCGCCTCGGCCCGGCTGGGGCTGCTGCAAACCCTGCGCATCGAGCAGAGAGTCCAGTACAGCCAATACAGCGCTTCAGTCGATGCCCGAACGATCTACCCGGCAGAAGGCCGCGACACCGGCAGCGCCGCGCTGAACCGATTCGCGAAGGCGATCTCCCCATGAGCATTGCGAGACCACCCCCACAATGGGTCCCGGCGATGTCTGCTTGCACTCGGTTCAAGCGGATGCGAGTACGAGCCCGGGCGGCAGTTCGGAGAATTCTCCGGACCCGGCTGGGCAAACTTGATTGGATGAAGGGCGCGGTTCGCCTTCTCTTTTGCGCGGCAATTCTTGCCGACGTTCTCACCGCTGGTGTTCTCTATCACATCTACTTCGACAGGAGCAATCTGCCCGATATCGAGGGATTCACACAGTTTGAGCTCCCGACGATCGGACACATTTACGATACAAACGGCCAGCCGCTCAAGGAGATGGCTTCAGAATCCCGACAGATCACCCAATATGAGGAAATCCCCGCTATTGTCCGCGACGCGATCCTCGCAGCGGAGGACAAGAACTTCTTCTCGCATTGCGGAATCGACTATTCCGGATTTGCTCGCGTGCTGTGCAAAACCAGGCTCCGCGATCTGATGGGCCGCTTTGCGAGGATGGGAAGTCGAGACGCGGCCAATAATTCCGCGATCTTCCCGCAGGGCGGATCGACCATCACCCAACAACTGGTGCGCGGTTACTTTCTCAAGACCATGGTGGCCGAGGAGAACAGCGACCAACCAAGGCATGGCGGACTCCCGGCTCGCATGCTGGCGAGCGTGATCGGCGCGCGAACGGTCAACATGCTGGCTCGGAAGGTGGAGGAGATCCGTCTCTCGTTGTGGATCGAAGAACAGATGCAGGAACACTTCGGTTCCAAGCGTCGGGCCAAGGAAGAGATTCTGGCTCGGTACGCCAGTCTGATCTACATGGGAAACGGTCAGTACGGGTTTGCACGAGGGGCTGAGTATTATTTTGGCCGGCCTCTCGGCACCTTCACTACAGACGATGCGGACAAGGCCGCGCTGCTCGCAGGCATCGCGAAGTCAGCTCGTTATTACGCGCCCAATGCAAGTGAAACGAAGAGAGTATTACAGCGAAGAAACCAAATTCTGGCGCTGATGGCCGCAAGGGGCTTTATTTCCGTCGACCGGGCGCGGGAAGCCACGAAGCGCCCGATCGAGTTGATGGGAGAGCACAAGGACAGCATGATCGAGGCGCCGGCGGTGGTGGACACTGTCCTTGACGAATTGACCAGGCAGGATAACCTCAGCGTAAAGGACCTGCTGCAGGGTCGAATCCAGGTCTACTCGACGGTGGACGCAGGGGTGCAGCAGATTGCGAACCAGGCACTGGAGCGCGGTCTTTTGCTGTACGAGAACCGGCACCCGGACGCCCGCGGCCTGATCCAGGGGTCGGTGGTGATACTGAGGAACCGCGATGCGAGCATCCTCGCCGAGACGGGCGGCCGCCAGTTCTACAAAGGCCGCTCCAACGCATATGTTGACTTCAACCGCGTCACCAGGTCCCTGCGGCAACCCGGGTCCGCAATGAAACCCATCGTCTATCTCGCCGCGTTCCAGGAAGGACCATTCAATCTGGATACGGTGGTGCCCGACGAACCTATCAGCGTCGCCAATGGCAGCGAGCAGGATGTAAAATGGATCTCCAACTACGATGGTCGATTCAAGGGCATGATCCCTCTTCGCACAGCCCTGGCGGAATCCAGAAACACCGTCGCAATCTGGATTACAGAACAGATCGGAGTTGACAGCATCCTGCGGACGGCGCGCAGTCTTGGGATACAGACGCCCTTGCGCCCGTACGACACCACGGCCCTGGGCGCCTCCGAAGTGAACTTGCTGGAGCTGGCCAATGCGTATCGAACGATCGCATCGGGCATTCTTACGCAGCCATATGTAATCCGCAAGATCGTGCGCGATTCGGGCGAAGTATTAACCAGTAGCGGAAACGGGTCATCTCCGGTTGCTGTCGACAGCGACGCGCTCGCGCTCATTCAGGAGGGTCTGCGCAGTGTGGTGCGCCTGCCCACAGGCACGGCTCATGCACTGGATTCCAGCGGGTTCCCGATCGCGGTGATGGGAAAAACGGGAACGACCAACGAGTTCAGGGACGCTCTCTTCGTGGGCTCCACTTATGGTTGGGAAGGAATCACGGTCGCTGTCCGAATCGGCTTTGACGACAACCATTCGCTCGGCCCGGGCGAGACTGGCGGCAGAGTCGCGCTTCCGGTGTTCAAAGAAGTAGTACTCAGAACATACAGCGAGAAGCTGGTGGGGCCTGTGCCTCGGTTTCCTCCTGAAATGGAACAGCATATTGACGACTTCCTGTACGGTAACGTGATCGACAGAACCACAGTCGCGGAGGTGACCGCGTCGCCGGCCGAACCTCGAAATCCCCCCAGTTCCCCTCCGGCCCGCCCATCGACAAGGCCCTCCTGGTGATCTGTCGCGCGACTGTCGCCGAAGGCCACGTGCAGAATGCACCGCAACGATAGCAGTCTTTGCTCCGCCAGCCCATACTGTTAGCCCAATTTGAAAACGAACCGCCACAGTTCCGTACGATTGTGGCGGGTTAGCGCGGATAGAGAACACTGGTTCCGGGCGGAAGCGACGCTCAGGACCGCACTCGTCGCGAGGTGCGAAGACGTCTGTCGATCCCTCGCTGCGTATGGTCGCACCAACCTTAATGGAGGCCTTTGGGTTTCGATTCCTTATCAAATCGCAAAGTTCGGAGCGTACAATCCGCGTTATCAATGGGAACCACAGGTAGCCACCATCCGCAGGGGGCTGCCCTGGCACGGGATCGCTCGATCATGCGGAAGGGGCGACGAGACACCGCCACGGAAAAGGCGACGGCAGCGAAAAGCGGAGTATACAATTGCGTTGCGCGAGGTCAAATACTCTTTCTGAAACCGTAGGGGAAGTGGGCCGGGCTTGCGAAATCTGCGAGCGATAGGAGTCCTGATTATCAATCACCAAATGCCATATAATGAGCGATAGAATCTCCTCTGTCGCTCATGGTGTGGAACTGGCAACTACCGGACTGGCCTGATTTCTCGTGGGATAAACACCGCCTGGCGAGGGCGGAGGAACATTTCCTCATGGGTACGGGCGTGGTCGTCGGCACGATCAAACATCTCGCACCGGACGAGAGGGAGCAGCTCACCGTCGAGACAATGAGCACAGAAGCCCTGACTACCTCGGAAATTGAAGGGGAGATTCTGGACCGGGCAAGTGTACAATCCTCGATCCGCAAGCAACTGGGGCTTTCGACCGAAAGCCGTCGCGTCGGGCCGGCCGAGCAGGGGATTGCCGAGATGATGGTCGATCTGTACCGACCTTTGCCGAGCCGCTCACCGATGAGATGCTGTTTGCCTGGCACCGCACGCTGGTCCATGGCCGCGGAGACCTCAGGGATATCGGGCACTATCGCACCGGAAACGAGCCGATGGAGGTGGTCTCGGGAGCAATCCATGATCCAAGGGTGCATTTTGAGGCGCCGCCGTCATCGGACGTGCCCGGGGAGATGGCGCGCTTCGCGGCGTGGTTCAGCCGCACCGCCTCTGGCGGGAGCGAGTCGTTGCCCGCGCTCACAAGGGCGGGGATCGCACATCTCTATTTCGTTTCCATCCATCCCTTCGAGGACGGCAACGGTCGGATAGGCCGCGCGATTGCCGAAAAGGCACTGGCGCAAAGCCTGGGCCAGCCGACACTCACACCTTTGGCGGCAACCATTCTTGCGAGGCGCACGGCATATTATGATGCGCTCGAAGTAGCTAATAAAAATACGAAATCACGGCTTGGCTGGCTTGGTTTGCAGGGACAGCAATCGAAGCTCAGCGGCGCACTCGCGCGCAGGTCGAATTCCTGATCGACAAAACCCGGTTGCTCGACCAGCTGCGCGCGCAGCTCAATGAACGACAGGAAAGGGCGTTGCTGCGGATGATGCGCGAAGGGCCGGAAGGCTTTAAGGGAGGCTTAAGCGCTGGCAACTATGTCACTATCACGGGAGCTTCTCCAGCGACGGCCACTCGCGATCTCATGGACATGGTCGCCAAAGGAGCTTTAATCCGCGTGGGCGAGAGTCGCCACGCCCGATATCGCCTCGCCATTCAGCTCCGGCCGGTACGCCCAGTGTTGTTGGACGAGAACGGCGGCATTAGTGGCACTTAGATTCGGAATTGCGTAATCTTCGCTCAATTTCCCAAGCTGGACGTCGGTTGGCGCTCGCGAGTCAACGCCACCACGGATTCCTGCTGCGGAATCCCGATGACGCCAAAATCGGTTCGTGGATCCGAAGGGCTGTTATCACCAGGATCGGCTCGGGCCCGGCGCAGCCCTTTCTCCGAGTGGC
>JBEKFB010000037.1:0-19544 GCA_050013535.1 Bryobacteraceae bacterium
GCTCGATGAGGATCTCGTGCCCGTGTATTACGTGCCGGAGATGCAGGCTCCGGATGGGCTGGTGGCGCTGGGGAATCGCGTTCTGGCCGCGCCGTGGATATTGCGTACCCGAGGCAATCCATCGGCTCTGGCCGCCATTGTGCAGCGTGAAACAATGCGCGTTGACCCGCGCCTCCCTGTTGCCGATATTCGATCCATGGCGGAGGTTGTCTCAAAATCGACGGCGCGTCAGAATTTCAATATGCTTCTGCTGGGCATCTTCGCCGGCGTGGCACTGGTGCTGGCCGCGGTGGGGATTTACGGCGTAATGGCATACACGGTGGAACAACGGACGGCCGAAATTGGCATTCGCGTGGCGCTCGGAGCGCGGCAGGGCCAGATGCTCGGCATGATCCTGCGGCATGGGCTGGTGCTGGCGGCGATCGGCGTGGGTATTGGCCTGGGCGCGGCGTTCGGCCTGACTCGCGTTCTGAAAAACCTGGTATTCGGCGTCACCGTCAACGACCCCGCCACGTTCATTCTCGTACCCGTTATTCTGACACTGGTCGCGGTGTTCGCGTGTCTGATCCCGGCCCGGCGTGCCGCCCGTGTGGACCCGATCATCGCCCTGCGTTGCGAGTAGAAGCGGGAACTTCACCGAGTCCCGATTCGTAACTCATAATGAAGGCAATGCCATGGTCAAGTTCCTCTTGTGGTGCATTCTTCTGATCCTCTGCTGGCCGCTTGCTATCGCGGCCCTGATCGCCTACCCGATTATCTGGTTGCTGTTACTGCCGTTCCGGGTTGTGGGAATCGCTGTAGGGGGTGCGCTCGCACTAGTCTGGGCCATTGTGACGCTGCCGCTGCGCCTGGTGCGAGCCATCTGATAAAAGCAGGGCCGCCGACGTTAGAATCGACAGCCCTGGGCGTAATCGGCGGGCGCGTTAGTTGTTCGCCGTCTGCCCGCTTACATGGGCGGCGTGCCGAGCCTGCATATTGCTCCGCATCGTCTGGAATTCCTGTTGCTGCGCCGGCGTCAGGATGGAATAGAATTTCCCAAACGCTTGTGCGCGCAGCACGGAAAGCTGAGCAGCCTGCGACGCCTGTGCTTGTGCAATCTGGTTCAGCTCATCCGTGGATTTGCCCGCCACCGCGGCATCCATCAAAGCTACGTGTGATTGCCGCAACTGAGCGCGCACCGGTTGAGCCTGCGCGCGCAGACCCTGGAAAATCCCCTTGGCCTGCTGCCGCTGGGCGTCCGTGAGGTTCAGTCTCCAGGCCAGCCGGGCGAACATCGGCCGGCGGTGAAAGCCTTGTGCATGACGAACCGGCGGATTCGGCGTGGGCGTTGTCCCTGTTTGCGCGAACATCATTCCGGCTGCCAGAACCGCGCCGCCGGCAACTTGAAGAATCTTGTTTCTCATTTGTTTTCGGTCTCCTGTTTATACGAACACCACGCCGCCGGCGAAAGTTGGTCACGTCGGGTAAGGTTCGGTAACAGAAAGTAACGGACGAGTTCGCGGGCTCGGCGTCTCTAATTCACGTGGTTCTTACCACTGCCACGTCGACGCGAGCCTGGGAACCTACACAATCCTCGCCGCAGCGCGTGGGAAGCTGCTGATATCGATGGGCATGGCGGAAGTTCAGGTGATCGGTCTGACCGAGAATTCTCTACGAACCCGGCAACTACGCGAATGTGACGCTGAAGTAGGGCAGCTCGGGCAGGTCGGGCGATACGGCAGATTTATCGGTACTGCCGTATTATGCTATTATGCCGTCATGGGGACAACCTACACGTCGCGAATAGAGAAATCCGGCAGAATCCTGATTCCTGCCGTAATTCGCCATCGGCTGGGACTGCGGGAAGGCTCCGAGGTGATCGTGCGAGTGGAAGCCTCAGGGCAACTACAGGTTACGTCACGGGCGCAGGCGCTGGCACGCGTGCAGGGTGAGCTGCGGAAATACGTCCAGCAGGAACGCTCGCTGGCGGATGAACTGATCGCCGAACGCCGTGCCGAGGCCGAGCGGGAGAACGCGGGTTGACGGAAACGGAGTTCGTCCTGGATGCTTCGGCGCTCCTGGCGATGCTGCAGAGCGAGCCCGGCAACACTCGCGTTCTGGAGATTCTCGACCGTTGCACGATGCATACCGCGAACGTGGCAGAGGTGATCGGGAAGCTGGTGCGCTGCGGCTTGCCGCTGGAACGTGCCGAAGCACTGCTGGCTGAGTTGCACCTGAGGATGGAGCCGAGCCTCAATGAAGCCGGCAAATGCGGAGGGCTCCTGGGTACGCGTCGCGATCTTGGATTGTCGCTCGGTGATTGCGTCTGCCTCACCACCGCAGCCTGCGCGGGCGCCGTCGCTGTGACGGCAGACCGGCGTTGGAAAGAACTCGACGGATACGAACTTGGCGCGGCGCGGGTTCGGGTGGAAGTGTTGCGCTGAGGAAGGCCCCTACAAACTTGCTGTCTGCGTGCCATCCACTTTCTGCCCGCTTATTAACGACGTAAACAGCGAGAAATTGTAGCCGGGGTCCTGGAATGTCAGCGTGCGGCCGAGCGCGGTCAGGATGAGGCGAAGGCGAAAGAGCAGCCCCGCGAAGAAGCCCTCGTGCTTGGCGACGAATGCCGCGGCGCCAACACCGCAATCGGACGACAGGGCCGCGCGCGCTGAACCGGAAAGGCCGGGATCCTCGCCCCCGTACCGCACCGCTTTCACCTGGGGCAGCACCACGATCTTCTTACCGCCACGGCGAATCTGCCAGCACACCTCCGCGTCAGCCCAACTTTCACCGAAGCGCTCGTCCAGATAATTCAGGCCGCGGACGAAATACTTCGTCACCATGAAGGCGTCGAAGCGCGCGTATTCGACTTCGGCGACCTCCGCCGAGGCTTCTACTGTTTCGGACTCGAGGCCGCTGCCGGTCGCCCACATACTGTATAAAGCCGCGCGAGTGGGGAGGCGAAAGAACACACCGGCCTGCGCGCCTTCGTCATCCACCAACCGCGGGCACGCCGCGCCCACAGTTTCCGGTTCGGCTTCTATCTTCGCGGCCAGCGCTGACACCACTGTGGGACCCACCTCCACATCCGGCGACAAATAGAACAACAGTTCCGAGTGGGCCGTGCGCGAAGCGATGTTCAGCGCCTTGGTCCGGCCGAAGTATTTCGGCAACCGCAGGAATGTCACTTCGGGGAACTCGGTTTCGACATCGGGTGTATCGTCGAACGATCCGTTGTCCATGACAATGATCTCGATGGTATGGCGTTCGGCCGACGCCTCCAGCGCTTTCAGGCAACGGCGCAGCGCGGGCGCCTGGTTATAGGAGGAGATCACGACCGTCACCCGCGGCCCTGCCGGCGTCTCATCAATCTGCTCCGGCGCCACAGCCGGAACGGCCTCGGCCACCAGCGTCCTGCCCGACGGCGGCACTCGCTTTCTCTGTATTGCCATTCGCAGTTCCTCCGGTCAGGCGTCCACGCGCGCCCGTCCCAACGATTGAATCAGCGCCGAGATGTCCGCCGGCGTGGTGCGGTAATTGGTGATGCACGCCCGCAACACCGTCTTCGATCCGGCCAGCACGGTGGTGGAGATCCACGCCTCGCCCGAACCCACCACGCGCATGGCGATGGTGTGCGGATCCGCGCCGTTGGAATCGGTGAAACAGACGATGGGCAGCGGCGTTTCGTTCTCAATTTGCCAGCCCGATTGCGCGAGCCTTGTGCGCAGCAGATCGCCCATCGCTGTCTGGTGGCGCAATGCGTTCGCGTATCCGTTCTCTCCGGCAACGGCCATCGACAGAAACACCTTCAGCCCAATAAATCGCCGTGACCACTGCATGGTATGCAGATGCGGGTCAACAACATCGAGTCCGGCCGCTTCGCGCGGCATGTATGCGGTGTGGACGCCGAAAGTGCGGTCGAGGATATCGGCATGCCGCGTAAGATAAATGCCCGCGCCCATGGGCACGCTCAGCCACTTGTGTGCGTCAAAGGTAATGGAATCGGCGTCTTCGATGCCTCCCAGCAGTGAACGTAATTCCGGCAGGAAGGCCGCCGCTCCGCCCCACGCCGCGTCCGCATGAAACCAGAGACCATAGCGGCGGGCGATGTGACCGCAGTCGCCTAGCGGGTCGATAGCCCCGGCGTTGGTCGTTCCCGCGGTGGCCGCGACCAGAAAAGGCCGCGCGCCGTGGGCAAGGTCGGCTTCAATGGCTGCCAACAGTGCGTCGGGCCTCATCCGCAGCGCTGTGTCCACCGGGACGTGCCGAACCGCGTTCCCGCCAAGGCCGCACATCCGTGCCGCCTTCACGAACGAATGATGACTCTCTGTGGAAACATATAGTACCGGGCGGCCGTCGATAGCCCGCGCTCCGTGTTCGTCGAAGCCGGGGAACCCACTGGTGAGCGCGGTGAGCAATGCGGTGTGATTCGCCTCCATGCCGCCGGTACAAAATGCGCCGTCGGTATCTGCTGACGAATAGCCAAACCGCGCCCCCAGCGCGCGGATCATGTGCCGTTCCATCTCCGCCGCCAGCGGGCTGTGGCTCCAGGCGGCAAGCTGCGGATTGAACGCCGCTACCAGGGTGTCGGCAACGATGCCCATCGTCGTTGGCGCGGGATTGAAGAGGCCGAAGTAACGCGGATGCGAAGTGTGAGTCTGGAATTCGGTGAGACCATCCGCAACGAAGCGGATGGCTTCTTCCGCCGGGACAGGCTCGCGAAAATCGAACCGCTTCAGCGAATCGCGCATGCGCTCGACAGCCAGCTCCGGCGTTACGCGGCCGCGTTCCACTTCTTCGGTGTACTTCTCAATCACGCGCACAAGCTGCGCCCAGATTCTGCGGCGAACTTCGGGCGCCGGCAGCAGGGCGCTCCATGGGTGCTCGCGCTCGGAATCGGGCATGGGGGTCCCGGATGCGGGTATTCTCACCTTTGTATTGTGGCCAGAGTGTTTTGGGGTTGCAACGCAACAGCCAGCGGTTTCTCCGTCATGACGCGGGAGAACTGCGATGGATCGCTGCCGGTTTCCACCCACTCCAGCACGGCCTTCCGCGGCCCCGTGCGAATCTCCACGGGAGCGAGCGCGCTGAAATCGTCAGGCACGCCGGTCTGCTCCACGGTGCCGATGACGCGCGTGCCGTGGATAGCGTATTTCAGGCGGAAGATTGGAATGCCTGTTCCGTAGACCCATGCGTCGAAGAACGTCTCCAGCGTGGGGTCGGGGGAATCGGGTGGAAGATATCGGGCGGCCATGCGGCGGAACTGGTCCGTCGAGAGCGTTTGAAACCGGTACTCGCGGCACAGCGCGGCCAGGAACTCGCGAAAACGGCCGTCACCCAGGCGCACACGCAGCATGTGGATGATCCACGAACCTTTCTCATACGTGATCACTCGCCAGGCATCGGGAAACTGCGACGAGGACAGCCGCGCGCCCCATGTGATGGGACCGGCCGATTCCACAGCTCGCCCATCCGCCGCCTTCACCGCAAGGTGTCCGCGGTAGTCTTCGAGAATCTTGTCCAGCATATCGCGGCCCCTGGTTTTTTCCAGGTACATGAGCGCCGAGTAGTTCGAGAGCGCCTCCATGAGCCATTCGTCGCGGGTGGTAGCCGGCGTTACCAGATTTCCCCACCACTGATGCGCGGTTTCATGAGCGGCCATCAGCTCCGAAAAGAAGAGCTGGTTATACGGGTCGGCCCGGGCCTCGCGTGGAAACTGCTCCGGGTTGAGATACGCCAGCGTGGAAAGGTAGATGAGGCCGGGAAAGCCCTGGCCGAAATTAGTCGGTATAGGAGAAACGGTCAGCGAGCGCACCGGAGGAGGGCCGTATTGCGAGCTCATGTATTCCAGAGCGTCGATCACCTCATTCGCGATCTGCTCCATTCGCGGCGAGGCTTGTTCGATTCCCGAAGCGCTCTTCTCCTCCGGCATGCTGGCGCAGACCTCAATGCGAAAACCGTCCCTTGAAACGCATTTGCGCTGGTACTTGCCCAGATTGAACCCGGCGAACCGGATCGGCTCGCCGCTGTGAAATCGAAGCGTGCGGCGATTGCCGTCGACGCGCGTGTCGACAAGCTCTCCTGTGGCCACCAGATCGAGATTGCTGGGGAAATGAAAAGTCAGATCGAATGACGTCAGGTCGATTGGCGGGTGCGGATACCAGGTTCCCCGCGCGCCCACGAAATACATGTTCCGGCCCGATTCGGTGATCACATTCCCCTGGTGATGAAACTCGAATTCATATGCCTGGCCGGGCCTCAGTGCAACCTGTGGCACCACCAGAAACGCCGAATCGTTCCCGCTCCACAGCGGACCGGCGTTCCCGGCGGGCTGTTGATACACTTCGGCGGCAGCACCATCGATGGTCGCTGACGTAACCCGCATATCGCCGGAAATCAGGAAAGGAAGGGCACGGCCCGCGGTGCTGGCCGGAGTCACCTTCACGCGCGTGACCGCGTGCATGCCGAGGTTTTCGTCAAGATCGGCCTCTATCCGGTAATCGGCGGCCCGAACCGGCGCCCAGATTGAGTCAGTCGCGCTGGCGCGTTCGGCCCGACCGGCGAACGCCGTCCACGTGTTGAAGTAGGTGTGCTGATCGCGATCGCTCACCTGGCCGATGGTGATCTGATCGGGCCGGGTCGGGTCGTAGAGGATTTGAAAGCTGCCCACGGTGGCGCCGGCGGCAGCGAGGAAGAAAAACCCCGGTGTGCCCGGCGAAAGCAAATCCTGCACCGTACGCACAGTGAAACTGCTGGCAATGCCACGGAGAGAATCGTTCCATTTGGCGGCGAGCTGGCTGGCCATGGTGGCGTCGCGGCGGTATCCGCCATGCTCGCGGGCGTCCTGCTCGATGAGCTTCTCAAGCTCCGCGCCGGTGTTGTCGCTGAACACCATGATTCCCGCGCGGAAGTGCTCGTCGAGATTCGGGGTTCCGGCGAACGATGCCAGCGACAGCCGCTCACCGCGATTGGGCGGCATCACCACAACCTCCGCGTCCCCGGCGTCCACGTCGGCGGCGAACAACGCGGCGGTACGGACGCCATTCACTTTCTTCGCGAGAATCAGATAACCAGAAGTCAGATATACGCTGACGTCCTCGCGAGAAATCTTGAGATCGTTGACCCGGTAACAGGCCGCCGGATCGAGTTCATTGTGGGCGAGTTCGGTGGAAAGCGCGGCAGCCGTGATGGGAGAGCCAGGCGCGGTTTCGGCGCGGCAGGTGCAGGCGAGGCACACGGCCAGAACGGGCAGCAACCAACGGGGCACCATTTCAGTTTAGGGGAGTTTGCCGGGCTCGGCGAGTATGTCGCCCAACTGGTCGAGCCGGCGTTCCCACATCGATCGTCGATCTCTGATCCATTGCTCCAGGGCCGAGAATCCCCCCGTTTCGAGGCGGCAGGTGCGGACCCGGCCGAGCTTTTCCGTATGTACAAGTCCGCTTTCTTCGAGCACCTGCAGGTGCTGCATCACCGCGGTCACGGTGATCCGGAACGGCTCGGCGAGGCGCGAGACCGACAGGGGTCCTTCGCTGAGCCGCTCCACAATCGCCCGGCGAGTGGGATCGCCGAGAGCATGAAATACCTGGTCGATATTGATTTTCGCAGCGGGCATGTGGGCGCAAATCGCCGGTCAGCGCGACAGCTCCGCCGCCAGCCGGTCCAGTAAACCGCGCCAGCCCGCCTGCCGCATCTCGGGGCCATCCGCGCCCTCAAAGAACGCTCCCTGATGCGTGCAGATGAGATCCGTGCCGCTCTCGGTGGGCAGCAGCTCGATGGTTAGCAGGGACGCGGAAATCCGCCGGTCGTTGAGAGTCATCGCGGATGCGGTGACGATGCAGCGGTAGGGCACTATTTCCAAATACGTACCGTCGCTGGCGAGTACGGCGCCGGGAATCGGCGTGCCCTCTTTGAAGCGGTATTGCAACCGTTCCGCGCCGCCGACGCGAAAATCCAGTTCGAACCGCTCCACCTCGCTCTGTTCGCTGGCGGCGAACCAGCGTTGCTTGGTTGCCGGGTTCGCGAATGCGGCGAAAACGCGCTCCGGCGGATGGGGATAGCTTCGTTCGACGACAAACGTGTTGTGGATAACCGATTGTTCTGCCATGGTTTGGGTTCCTCTCATTAGTGAAGTCATGACTTGAGTATCATCCCACGCGAGCCAATTGTCAAGTTAATACTTCAGTATTGGTCCTGTCTCATCTCAGTGTCAACCCTTAGTACATCGTTCGGTATCCGTAGGAAAGTGCGGCCAGTTAAGCAGTTTCCCGCGTAGTAATTCGATGCCGCCCCCTTTAGCATTGAGGCTGGGATCATCCTCCATGCGTTGCCTGTACTGCGGGGCCAGACTGCCGCTCCTCCGGGAACTGCAGAATGGCGACTACTGCTCGGACGCTCACCGCCAGGCGTGGGAGCGTGCACAGCACGCGTGTGCTTCGGAGGAGTCGAAGTTCGCAGCGCTGCCGCGCCGGCACATTCCCACCTCCGCAAGAATACGCCTTTACCCGCTGCGGCATCTGGTCATCAACTCGCCCGGCCCGCGCATGGTGGAGACTGGCGGCGTTCCCGTGGTGTGTCCTGATGTTCGCTCGATAAGGTTCCGGGCCGAACTGGCCAAATCGAAGATGGCCGCTATTCCCAAGGCGTCCGTCTCGTTCCTCGCCGGCTGGGAAGTCCGCCAGGGCGCCGGAAAGGCACTCGTCCTGGGATTGCTGGTCGGTTTCCTGTATGTGCTGCGCTGGGGCATGCCCGATTTGAACGTTGCTCCGGTTTTGAACGCGAATCTCGGCGGCAGCTTTGACAGAAGCTGGGGCGATTTGCAGAAGACCGTGCTGCAGCGCGCCGCTGTCGATCTGAACGACGACTTTCGCGGCGGTCTCGACGATTGGGACTCCGGCCCCAACGGCCACGCCTGGGCCTACGACGAAGCTGGTTTCGCCATGCCGACGCACCTCGCGATTTACCGGCCCAGCATCGAGCTCACCGATTATCACATGGAGTTTCTCGGGCAAATCGAAAAGAGGGGCATGGGATGGGCCGTGCGGGCGACCGACTCAAATAACTACGAAGCGGTGCGGCTGGTGGTTACCCGACCGGGGCCGCTTCCGCTGGTGGATCTGATCCACTACGCGGTGATCGACGGCAGGATTGTGGACCGTGTCACCAAACCGCTGCCGCTCACGATTCGAACGGACATGATGTTTCGCGCGCGCATGGACGTGGATGGTGACGACTTCACTCTAATTATCCAGGGTCAGATTGTCGATTTCTGGAGCGACGACCGGCTCACGCGCGGAGGAGTCGGTTTCTTTTGTCAGAAGGGCGAAGTGGCGCGGCTGCGCTGGGTGGAAGTTTCGCACCACTACGACATGTTGGGTAAATTGTGCGCTTATCTGACGCCTTACGGGATGAGCAGCGCCAACGGGAGCTGGAACAGATGAGAGAAAACGGAAACGGAAACGGAAAGAGCAAAGCGAGTTCGGGTGCGCTGTCGAAATCGGTTTCGCTGCACCTGGAGGGGAAGCGCAAAGAAGCGCTCGATGTCCTGAATGAGGCGCTGGCGGCGGGTGAATCGTCGAGCGAATTGTACTCGGCGGCGGCGCTGATTCAATATGAGCTCGGCATGTTCACCGAAGCCGCGGCCAGTTATCAGCAACTGCTGAAGCTGGATCCGGATCATCCCAGCGCCCATTTCAACGCGGCCATTTGCCTCGAGCGCACGGGACAGTGGCGCGAGGCGGCTGGCTACTTCCACAAAGCGGCCGAGATAGATCCTTCGCGTCTGGACGCGCGCGTCGGCACCGGCATCTGCTTTCTGCACCTCGAGCAGACCGAAGCCGCGCTGGCCGAGTTCGACGCCGTTCTGGCGGTTGAGCAGAGCCATCCCACCGCGCTCTTCGGCAAAGGAGTTGCGGCGCAGAAGCTGGGACATCAGGACGATGCCATCGCCGTATATCAGGCGGTCCTCGAGCGCAAGCCAGGGTCGGAGGAGTGCCTCGGCAATCTCATCGCGCTGTCGCTGGCCAGAAACGATTATCCGGCGGTTGAAGAATACTCCGAGCGCCTGCTCACCGCCAGCCCTTCGTCTCCAACAGCGCTGGAAGGTCTTGCCGCGTGCGCTTTCGCGCGCGAAGATTACGAAGCGGCCGCACGGCTTTCCGCGAAGCTAACCGAATCGCTGCCCGACAAATTCGAGAACTGGTTCAATCTGGGCGTGGCGCGGCAGAAGCTGGGGTTGCTGCCCGATGCCATTGCGGCATATCGCGAAGCCACCCGCATCCGGCCCGAAGCCCGCGAGGCGTGGGTCAACCTCGGCGTTGCCTGTCAGTCGCAGGGTGACCTGCAGGAAGCGCGAGCTTCCTACGAACAGGCCTTGCAGATATCGCCGGATCTGAACGACGTGCTCTTCAACCTGGCGTCTGTCGTCGAACAGGAAGAATCGAAGGATCAGGCCGAGCAGCTCTACATGCGGCTCCTGCAAAAGAATCCGGAAATGCCCGAAGCCTGGTTCCGGCTGGGTTATCTGAAGCTGGAGAAAGCGGAATACCCGACCGCCGTCGATGCTTTCCAGAGCTGCGTGGACCGGCGCAATCACTGGCCCGAAGCGTGGGTGAACCTCGGTCTGGCCTGCTGGAACGTGGGAGAACTCGACCGCGCCACGGAAGCTTTCCGCATGGTGCTCGACCAGGACCCCAATCCTGTAGACGCGCTTCGCGGGCTCGCGGCCATTTCGGTGGAACGCGAGAATTACGATGACGCCCTCGATTACCAAGCCAAGCTGATCGAAGCAGGCGAGCGCTCGCCCGAACTTTTCTACAACACCGGCCTATTGCTGCAGAAAGCCGGCCAGGTGGACGACGCGATCCGGTTGTACAAGGAAGCGCTTGAAGAGAAGCCCGAGTTCGCCGAAGCCCTGCTCAATCTGGGCCACGCCATGAAGGAAAAAGGCCAGCCCGACGAGGCCCGCGGCTACTGGAAGAAGGCGCTCGAAGTGAAGCCCGAACTCGGCGACGGCTACTACGAGCGGGCAGCGCGCTAAGACTCGTCCGCGACTGCGCTGATATCGTCCCACACCAGCCAGTGCTCGTCCAGGTATCGAGCGCCGTGCTTTTCGTAGAATCGCCTATACGGGTTCGTCGGCTCGACGCCCACGCAAATGCTTCTTTGTCCTCGAGCGGCAAACCAACCCGCCAGCCGTTTCAGCAATTCGCCGCCGATCCGCCGCCGCTGATACTTCGGAAGCACATAGATGGATTGCAGTTCGCCTTCGCAACCGTGGCGAGTTGAGAAGTGGCCGGCGATATAGCCCACCATCCTGCCATCCGCGAGCGCGCCGAAGAGGATGCGTGGTTCGAGAGCCTTTTGCGGGTGCTGGAGCCGCAGCACATAGCCCTTCCAGCGGTTACGCAGCCGTTCGACATCATAGATGTCGGCCGTCGCGAGCCCGCACTCGCGCAGGGTGTCGCTGTTGACACTTGCTATTTCGTCGACGGCTTCGATGCCGACCTCGCGATACTCAATCGAGAGCAGTTGCATGAGGTTCCCGGCCAGGGGTGAATATACTCACCATACAAAAACAAAAAGCCCGCGACCTCGCGGCCGCGGGCTCTCACACACGAAACAAATCGCCGGATTAGTAATCCATGTCCGGGCCGCCGTGGCCGCCAGGCATCGCCGGAGCCTGTTTCTTCTCCGGGATCTCGCACACCATCGCTTCAGTGGTCAGCATGAGCGCGGCGATCGACGACGCGTTCTGCAGCGCCGAACGGGTCACCTTAGTGGGGTCGATGACGCCGGCCTTCACCATGTCCTCATACTGCAGCGTGGCGGCGTTGAAGCCGTAGTTCGCACTGGGGTTGCTGCGCACCTTCTCGATGACGATGGCGCCCTCGATACCGGCGTTGCCGGTGATCTGGCGAACCGGCTCTTCGCAGGCGCGGCGAATAATTTCCACGCCGATCTGCTCGTCGCCTTCCAGCTTGAGGCTCTTCAGCGCTTCGGCCGCGCGCAGCAGAGCCACGCCACCGCCGGGAACGATGCCTTCCTCGACAGCCGCGCGAGTGGCATGCAGAGCATCCTCGACGCGCGCCTTCTTCTCTTTCATCTCGGTCTCGGTGGCCGCGCCGACCTTGATCACCGCGACGCCGCCGGCGAGCTTCGCCAGCCGCTCCTGCAGTTTCTCGCGATCGTAATCGGAAGTGGTCTCCTCGATCTGCGCGCGGAGCTGCTTGATACGGCCCTGAATGGCCGATTCTTTGCCGGCGCCCTCGACGATGGTGGTGTTGTCCTTGTCCACCACGATGCGCTTGGCGCGTCCGAGATCGTCGAGACGAACGCCTTCCAGCTTGATGCCGGTCTCTTCCATGATGGACTTGCCGCCCGTAAGGACAGCGATGTCATCCAGCATGGCCTTGCGGCGATCGCCAAAGCCCGGAGCCTTTACGGCGCAAGCGTTCAATGTCCCACGAAGCTTGTTCACCACCAGAGTGGCCAGGGCCTCGCCCTCCACCTCTTCGGCGACGATCAGCAGCGGCTTGCCGGAACGCGCAATCTGCTCGAGCACGGGGAGAAGATCCTTCATGTTGCTGATCTTCTTTTCGTGGATCAGGATGTAGGCGTCTTCCAGTACGCACTCCATACGGTCGGCGTCGCTAATGAAATAGGGCGACAAATAACCGCGGTCAAACTGCATGCCTTCCACGGTCTGCAGCTCGGTGTGCATCGTCTTGGACTCTTCCACCGTGATGACGCCGTCCTTGCCCACTTTCTGCATCGCTTCCGCGATGGTGGTGCCGATGGTGGAATCGCCGTTGGCCGAGATAGTGCCCACCTGAGCGATCTTCTCGTTGTTCTCCACCGGCTGGGACAGCTTCTTCACTTCGCCAACAACTACTTCAACGGCGCGCTCAATGCCGCGCTTCAGTGCCATCGGGTTCGCGCCCGCGGCTACGCTCTTCACGCCTTCGCGGAAGATGGCCTGGGCCAGAATGGTCGCGGTGGTGGTGCCATCGCCGGCGATGTCGCTGGTCTTCGACGCCACTTCACGCACCATCTGCGCGCCCATGTTCTCGAGCGGATCCTTCAACTCGATTTCCTTGGCTACGGTGACGCCGTCTTTGGTAATGGTGGGGCCGCCGAATTTTTTCTCGAGGACCACGTTGCGCCCCTTGGGACCCAGCGTGACCTTAACGGCTTCGGCAAGCTGATTCACGCCGCGCAGAATGGCCTGGCGCGAGTTCTCGCTGTAAATGATTTGCTTTGCTGCCATGAAATCTCTCCTTGTTTACCGAGGCTGCCTAGGCAACCTTCGCCTTCTTTGCCGCGCCTTCGAGAATGCCCAGCACCTCGTCTTCGCGCATGATCAGCAGCTCTTCGCCATCCAGCTTGATGTCGCTGCCGGAATACTTTCCAAACAAAATGCGGTCGCCCGGCTGCACGTCGAGCGGAACCACTTTGCCGTCTTCGAGGCGCTTGCCTTTCCCAACGGCGACAACTTCACCTTCCTGGGGCTTCTCTTTCGCGCTGTCCGGAATATACAGGCCTCCCTGCATGGTTTCCTTCTGCTCGAGACGCCTTACCACGATGCGGTCGTAGAGCGGACGAATATTCATAACCTTGGACCTCCCTGATCTGACTGGTAGTTGTGACGGTCGATCTGAACATTGAGCCTCGGTGACTACCGTGGGGCTCACCTACTCTTATTAGCACACTTGGGGGAGGAGTGACAAGTATGTCTTGTAAGCATCTGATAACACAGCATCATCATAAAAGCAAAACTGGCCATGACCGATAACATCGTCCCGATCGAATCGTCTATGGCTCAGGTACCACCCCCAACGCGAACCAGGATATGCTGAAGACATCTGTCATCAGCATGTTTTCATCTTTCATGGAGGCTGAATTATGTTCGCCAGGTTGCGTTTAAACGGCCTGCTCATTGCTGGTCTGATCTTCGCCTCGTGCGCAGCGTGGGCTCAGACCGGCGCCATTTCCGGTAAGGTTCTCGGTGAGGATGGTGCGCCACTGAAGGGCGCGGTTGTTAAGTTCCAGCGTATTGGCATCAAGGGGAACTACTCTGTCAAGACCGACAAGAAAGGGGGGTACATCTACGTTGGGCTGCCGCTCGGTAAGTATCGCATTTCCGTCGAGGTCGATGGCAAGGAACGCGACTTCGTCGACAACGCTTCGAATCACTTCGGCGGCGATCCCGTCGAGATCAATTTCGATCTGCATTCCAAGGCGCAACAAAACGCCGTACTGAACAAGGCAGCGGAGACCGGCCAACTTACCCAGGAACAAGAGCGCGGGCTCAGCGCCGAGCAGAAGGCCGCCGTCGAAGGCCAGATGAAGGAGCGTGAGAAGCTCGCATCGAAGAACAAGGCCCTGAACGACGCCTACAACGCCGGCCGGACAGCGGCGGCCGCAAAGCAGTATGACGAGGCGGTGAAGCAGTTCAACGCCGCAGCCGAAATCGACCCGAATCAGGTGGCCATCTGGACCAACCTGGCGGACTCGTACATTGGTCTCGGCGATGGCAAGACGGACGCGGCAGAAAAGCAGGCCGCCTATGACAAAGCCTCCGACGCTTATCAGAAAGCCCTCGCCATCAACCCGGACGACGCGGCGGTCCACAACAACTATGGGCTCGCCCTGGTGAAGATGAAGAAGATTGAGGACGCCCAGGCGGAGTTGCAAAAGGCGGCAACGCTCGATCCTCCATCAGCCGGAAAGTACTTCTACAACCTGGGCGCGATTCTCACCAACATCGGCCAGACCGAAGCAGCTGGTGCTGAGTTTAAGAAGGCCATCGACGCCGATCCTAATTACGCCGAAGCGCAGTATCAATACGCGATCTACCTGAGTGCGAAGATGCCGCCCCCGGATAAGGACGGAAAGCTGACCGCCCCTCCGGGTATGACGGAGGCCCTGCAGAAGTATCTTGCGTTGTCGCCGAACGGCCCGAACGCCGAGTCGGCCAAGGGTCTCCTGGCGATGCTGGGAACAGGCGTCCAAACTACCTACCAGAATCCGAACGCGAAGAAAAAGAAGTAGCCGTTGGGCACAGAACAATCAGGAAGGAAGGCTTGAACCGTCTTCAGACCGTCATCGTTGGCATCGTAGGCGCCTTTTTCCTTGCTGCCGGCCCCGGGTCCGCGCAGGCGCTCCAGAACCCGGCTCCGGCTGTTCCGGGCGGACGTCTGCAGGATCGCTCGACGGAGAACCAGCTCGACGCCGACGAAACTCTGTTCACCGTCATGGCTGCAATCAACGCCGCCGGGTACGACGCGGGCGCGAATTCCCCTTCGGCCCACCCGCTGCGTGCCTTCATCCGCCAGCAGCTTGCGGACAAAGACCTGCCGTCGATCCGGGCGCTGAAGTCCTTTTATGCCGACCACAAACATGGCGACCCGGCCGAGGACCTGGCGCAGTACATCTCCTTCGCGCTTTCGGTGGGCGGTCCGCCGGATTTCCAGTTCCTCACCGGCACCAGCCAATTGCCTCCGGACGTCCGCCAGCTCTCGGAGCTTCCCACGATTCTTTCGCTGTTTTACGACGAGGCCGGCATTGCCGATCTCTGGACGCAATCGCAGCCGGCCATCGATGAAGCGATCGCCCTTTATCACGCACCGCTGGCGCGGGAGATTCTCGAAGCCAACGCTTATCTTCGCAGCGAGACCAGCGGCGTGCTTGGCCACCGCTTTCAGGTCTTCGTGGACCTGCTGGCGACGCCCGGCGAAATTCAGGCACGGAACTACCGCACTGACACATTTGTGGTGATGACGCCGTCGGTGGCGAAGACCGGCGAACGCACCGAGGAGCTGGCGGCGGAGCAGATTGACGATGCGCGCCACGCCTATCTGCACTCCCTGCTCGATCCTCTGTCGGTTCGTTATTACCAGGAGCTGGAAACGAAACAGGATTTGCAGGACATTGCCAGGACCGCGCCGGCACTGGAATCTATGTACAAAGACGACTTCCTGATGCTGGCTACCGAATCGCTCATTAAAGCGCTTGAAGCGCGGCTCAGCCACGGACCTCCGGAGAAACGCGACGCCATGGTGGCCGCAGCGCTGCACGAAGGGTTCATACTTACTCCGGCTTTTTATGACGGCCTTTCCGCTTACGAAAAGCAGGAGGTCGGTATGCGGCTTTATTATCCGGATCTTGTGAAAGGGATCAACGTGAAAGCCGAAAAGCAACGGCTGGCCGGCATTCAGTTCGCCACCGCACGGCCCAGGCGCAGCCTGGATGCGGTGCGGTCCAGCGCGGCGGACCACAGCAATGCCGAGAAGCTGCTGGCGGTCGGCGAAGAGCTGTCCGACGAGCGGCAACTGGATCTGGCTCGCGCGGCGTTTCAGAAGTCGCTCGAAGAACCGCCTCAGCCTAAGCTGCGCGCGCGCGCCTATTTCGGACTCGCTCGCATCGCGGTGCTGCAGAAGGACCCCGAAACGGCTGAGAAGCTGTTTCTGAAGGCCATAGACTCCGGGCCGGACGGAGAAGTCGGTTCCTGGGCATACTACTATCTTGGACGTCTTGAAGAAGCAGCCGACGAACGCGATGCGGCCCTGAAGTATTACCGGCTTGCTATGGACACCCCAGGCGGCGCACCGAAGGCAAAGGACGCGGCGCAAAAAGCCCTGGACGGCGGATCGACTCCAAAGAACGGGAGCAAGTGAATACATATATGAGAAATAAGACAGCAATCCTTGCGGCACTGACCGGATCCGTTCTGCTGGCCATAGCGGCCTTCGGCCAGAATCCCCCGCGACCCAAGTCGCAAAAGGAACTCGATGGGCTGAAGGCGATTGATGGGGCGCCGAGCCTCGACGTGAAACTGCAGAAGACCGACGATTTTCTGGCGGCGTTTCCCGACAGCGATTACAAGCAATACCTGCTCGACAGGGCCGCCGAGATAGCCGCTGATAAGAACGATTATCCGGTTGCCATGGCCTGGGGCCAGCGCGATCTGGATGGCAATCCGAACAGCTTTGTCGCCATGCTGTCTCTTGCCAAAGTGACCGCCTCCACCACCAAGGAATTCGATCTGGACAAGGAAAAGAAGCTCGCCGACGCCGAGAAATGGGCCAATGGCGCGCTGGACCTGCTCAAGTCGGTGCCGAGACCAACGTGGTTTACCGAGGACAAGTGGCCGCAGGTGAAGAAGTATTACGAGTCGTCCGGCCATCAGACGCTGGGCCTCATCGCGATGGACCGCAAGAAGTACGACGTCGCGGCAGCGGAATTCCAGACCGCCTTCGACATTCTGCCGGAGCCGGCGTATCTGATTCACGTCGGAGAAGCCAGCATCCGCGGCGGCAAGTACGACAACGCCATTGCCGCGTACGACAAAGTGCTGGCCACCCCGGACCTCAATCCGGTGGTCAAGCAGGTGGCCGAGCGCGAGAAGAACGAAGCGTTACGGCACAAGGGCGTCCCACCGGCTGCTCCGGCGGCCCCGGCAACGCCCGCGGCATCACCGGCTCCGCCATCCGGGGCGGCGGCACCGGTAACCGGTACATCCGCACCGGCTGATTCGAAGTAAGCTGGTCACGCTGATGGCCGGCGGCGGACAGGGAGAACTGGAACGGATTCTCGGTCACCAGTTCGCCAACCGGGAGCTTCTGTCGCGCGCCCTCACTCACAAGAGCCGTGTTCGCGAATCGGCAGCGGAAGAAGGCCAGAGCGACAACGAACAGCTCGAGTTTCTGGGCGATTCCATCCTTGGGTTTTTCATAACGGACGCGCTGGTTCGTGAGCATCCTGATTGGTCCGAGGGGCGTCTGTCTCGCGTAAAGGCGCACCTCGTTAGCGCCGTGCATTTGTACGATGCCGCCCAGACACTCGGCCTCGGCGAGTATCTGTTGCTGGGCCGCGGAGAAGAGATGAGCGGAGGGCGGATGAAGCGCGCTCTGCTGGCAGACGCCGTGGAGGCTCTCATCGCCGCGCTTTATCTCGACGGAGGCATTGAGACCGCGCGAGCATTCGTGCGCGAACACATTCTGGCGAGTTCATCTCTGGCGGGCGCGGAGACCGAGGCGGTTACCGATTATAAAAGCGCGCTGCAGGACATGGCGCGTGCCTTGAAGCTTCCGATGCCAAAGTATTCCATCGTTGAGGAACGCGGCCCCGAGCACGCGAAGACGTTCCTGGTGGAGGTGACGGTGGGCGAGCAATGGAGCGGCAGCGCGGAAGGCTATTCCAAGAAAAGCGCCGGTCAACAGGCCGCGCGTCATTTATTGGATCAGCTCACCGAGTGGGGGGGGTAGGTTTTGTGAGGGATGTTCCTGAGGGGAGCCATTCCGCCCGGTGATGGTTTGGTGGCGGCCGGAGCGGCAGCCGGAGTTGATACGGCAGGTGGCGCCGCCGCGCTTGCTGATGAGGCTGCCGCGGCGCGTTGCGGTTCGGCTCGAACGCCCAGCTCATTGAGGACCACGAGATCCACGCGCCGGTTTCTCGCTCGTCCTTCCTCGGTAGCGTTGCTTTCGGCCGGCGCGTTGTCGGCATAGCCCGCGATAGATAGCTTCTCCACCGGAACGCCGTCTTCGGTCAACAGGCGCATGAGCGCTATGCTGCGCGCGGCGGAGAGCTCCCAGTTGCTCTGATAGAGATCGTTGTGGATGGGGACTGAATCGGTGTGGCCCTCGAGCCGCACGGGGTTAGGGATTTCCCGGATGGCCCTGGCGATCTTCGACACTGGTTGCAGCGCGTCCTCGAGCACCGTTGCGGTGCCGGACGGGAAAAGCGCCGCCTGCCGGAAGCTGATCACCAGTCCGCGAGCCTCCATAGTGATCTGGATTTTGCCGGACTTGATCTCGTCTTCGAGGTCTTTGGAAAGGACCTTCAAAGACGGCAGTAGGTCGGCCACCTGGATTGGCGGCTTCGCGACGACTGGTTCCGCGCCTCCCTCTCCGTGCATTTGCATGTTGCCTTTACCCTTATCCCTGGGCATTCCGCCGAACATAGCGGCAACGATGGAAGAGAGGGAACCGTCCGCGAGAGCCTTGTTCACGGAATCTTCCACGGCTTTGGCCTTGTTTTTGTCAGTCTGCGAAGTGGCGAACATCACCACAAAAAACGCGAAGAGCAGAGTGATGAAATCGGCATAGGAAACCAGCCAGCGCTCGTGGTTGTCATGTTCGGGAGCTTGTTTTCTTCGAGCCATGAACGCCTCAGGCTGCTTTCGGAGCCGCGACTTTGGCGGCGGCGGCCTTTTCCTTCTTTGGCTTTTTCTTATCGCCGGGCGGCGCGAACGCTTCGAGCTTGCTGCGGATCAGCTTCGGATTAAGGCCTTCGACGATGCCGATTACGCCTTCCACCACCAGCTCCCTCATCTCCAGCTCTCGTTTGGCGCGTGCCTTGATCTTGCTTGCGGCCGGAAGCAGCAGGATGTTCGCTGCGCCCACGCCATACACAGTCGCTACGAAGGCGATGGCGATGCCATGTCCCACCTCTTCGATGTTCGACAAGTGCTTCATCACTTGAATCAACCCAAGCACCGCTCCGATGATGCCTATGGTGGGCGAGTAACCGCCGGCCGCCTCGAACACCTTCGCTTCCGCTTCGGCGCG
>JBEKFB010000038.1:0-20867 GCA_050013535.1 Bryobacteraceae bacterium
ATGCTCCAGCCAGTCCTGCAGGGTGAGGTCGTCGGCGATGCCACGAAACAAGGACATGGCCGCGTGAGTGTGGGTGTCGATGAGGCCGGGAATGAGGACGGCTTCAGTTCGGTCAAGGTGATGCGGAGCGGTGTAGCGGGAGTTGATATTCGCGCGGGTGTCGACGGCGACGATACGCGAGCCGCGAACGGCGACAGCGCCATTTTCGATGACGCGGTGCTCCGCGTCCATGGTGACGACGTAGCGGGCGGACCAGATCTGGTCGGCGGGTTGCGCTGCATGGCACAAGAGAATTGGCCACAGATAAACACAGATGAACGCGGACTTATCGAATGAACGAAACATCGAAGGGCCTCGGGAAGAGATCGCGCATCTGAAAACTTTCGGTCTTACCGTGCAGGTTGACCAGCGTCACTTCAATGTCGCCGCAGAATTCCCAGAGGATCTGGCGGCATGCTCCGCAGGGGGGCGTCAGCGAATCGGTATCGGCGGCGACGGCCACGCGGCGAAACTTCCGCGCGCCTTCGGAGATGGCCTTGAGCACGGCCGTCCGCTCCGCGCAGACGCTGAGCCCGTATGTCGCGTTTTCCACGTTGCAGCCGGTAAAGATGCGGCCCGTTTCGTCCTCCAGCGCCGCTCCCACGCGGAAATTCGAAAACGGCGCCCAGGCGTTCTCGCGCGCGGCGAGTGCGGCTGAGATCAATGGGTCATTCGTCATTAGCGGATTCCAATCGGGGTAGCACCGTCTTCAGAAACAGGACGAATCTCTCGCGCACCTGCCGTCCCACCTCCAGCACTTCTTCGTGGCTGAGCTTCACCGGAAGAACCCCGGCGGCCATGTTGGTGACGCATGAAATCGCGAGTACCTTCACGCCCATGTGATTCGCGACGATGGTCTCAGGCACAGTGGACATGCCCACAAGGTCCGCGCCAATCACACGCAGGTAACGAATCTCCGCCGGCGTCTCATACGATGGTCCGAGCACCGCCGCGTACACACCTTCGGGCATCTCAACGCCAAGCTTAGCCGCGGCTTCCAGAGCAATGCGTCGATACCTGGCGTCGTACGCCTCGGTCATGTCGGGAAAGCGGGGACCGCAGGAATCGTCATTCGCCCCCACGAGCGGATTCGATCCCTGCAGATTGATGTGGTCGCTGATGATTACCAGCGCGCCTTTGCCGTAATTGAGATTGATGCCGCCCGCGGCGTTGGTGAGCACCAGCGAACGGACGCCCAGCTTCGCCAGCACGCGCACGCCGAACGTCACCTGCGCGGGTGAGTAGCCTTCATAAAGATGATTGCGGCCAGCCATCACGGCCAGCGGTTGTCCCGCCAGCGTCCCCACAATCAGCTTGCCCGCGTGCGATTGTGCCGTGGAAGGCGGCCAGCCGGGAATCTCGCCGTAAGGAATCTCAATGCGATTATCGAGCTCGTTCGCGAAATCGCCGAGCCCGCTGCCCAGCACCACCGCCGTGCGCGGGCGAACCTTCCATCGTGAATCGAGATACTCGAGCGCCGCAACCCAGGATATAGTGCCAGAGGGCATTCTCTATGAAGAAGACGATAGCATTATCGCTGCTGGCGCTCGCCGCAGTTGCACAGAACGTTGCGCAGAACCCGGATTCGCAATACCGCCTGGGTCCAGACTCGTTGCCGCAGGATGGCGTGCCGAAGGGCGAGATCCGCGGCCCCTTCACACTTCCCTGCAAGGTATATCCAGGAACGCAGCACACGTACTGGGTCTACGTGCCCGCGCAATACGACCCGGCCGTACCCGCCAGCCTGATGATCTTCCAGGACGGGCAGGCCTTCAAGGACGAGAACGGCGACGTGCGCGCGCAGAACGTAATGGACAATCTGATTTACCGGCGCGAGATCCCGGTGATGATCGCCGTGTTCATTAACCCCGGCCGCACGCCCGACCAGACGGAACCGAGTCCGCAGGCCGGGTGGGGTGACGGGTTCACCAACCGCCGCATCGAATACAACACCCCAGACGACAAATACGCGCGCATCATCACCGAAGAACTGATGCCCGCGCTCTACAAGGACTACAACATTTCGAAGGACCCGGAGCAGCACGGGATCGGCGGGTCAAGCTCCGGCGCGATTGCCGCGTTCATGGTGGCATGGGAGCGGCCCAACGATTTGAAGCCCATCCGCGTGTTCCTGTGCGATGGGCGGAACGATAACCGCGGCGCGCGCGACGGCAAGCCGTACGATCCGCGGATGGATTGGTTTTACCAAAACGTCCGGCTGATGAAGGCGCTCACCGCGAAGGGCTACGACGTGAATTACTCATGGAGCGTCAACAAGCACGGCCAGAAATACGGCGGCATGATCCTGCCGGACATGATGCGCTGGCTGTGGCGCGACGGGCCGGTGTCCACCGATCCGAGTGACATGACCGAGCGCGGTTTCCGGCAGGCAGCGGGCAAGTAAGCAATGAGGAGAAGGCTGGTCGGGGCTCCGGGATTTGAACCCGCTCCTCTTGGACTCTGAGCACAGACCGGCCTGCCATCGACTCCCATGGCATTGCCGTCACGCTAACTTGCTCGAATGGGACATATCGGGAGTAATATCCCACGGCGCTGCTTCGGCAAACTTCCGCGTGACCAGGCACACGGCAGGTGTCCCTGCGCCCGGCTAGCCTTCACTGCCAATAACATCATGTTTTCGCCGTTCGGTTCAGCCCAACAGCTCAGACGGCGGGGGTAATCGGGCGTCATTTTGTCTAATCATTCCGGATAGCGCCGCCGATAGAAGTATTGAACGCCAATTAGTGCTGTACCCACCATAGGTGGCTGTGCTGCTGCGCAAGCTGTCGTCTATAGGTGCCTTGGGTTGGTGTACATTCCCATGGAACGCTTGAAACGTTGGCTGCTGTGGAAGGCACCGCTTGCGCTCGCATTGTGGTCGTGTGTCGTTCTTGAATCGGCAAGCGGGCTGCGGATTGCCGAAGCACAGGCCAGGAGAGCCGCGTTGGAGAAACCCTCGCCTGTTTATCCCCTGGTGGCCCGGCAGCTTAAGATTTCGGGCACGGTGCGGGTGGAAGCCTCCGTGGATGAGCAGGGTGAAGTGGAGTACGTGAAGATCGTTACCGGCAACGCAATATTTGCGAAGCCAGTAGTCGAGGCGGTCGAGAAGTGGCGTTTTACTCCATTCAACGCAGACGGCAAACCATCCAAAGCCGTCGTAGCGTTGAGTTTCGAGTTCCGGTAGGGCTTCCACGAGGAGAATCTGATCCATGAAATATTTGGGCCTCTTGTTCATCGTTCTCTCGGGAGTAGCAGTGGCCCAGACCACCGGCGAGTTGCGCGGCACCATCACCGATCCCTTGAAACATCCCGTATCCGGCGCGAAAGTATCGGCAAAGCTCGACAGTACCGGTGTCATCCGGAGTACGGTCACGGACGACAAAGGAGCTTTCGAATTCACTTCGGTCACCGTTGGACAGTACACCGTGGAAACCGATGCCGACGGATTCCGGACTCACGTTGAGAATTACGTCCAGGTGACCCTGGGACACGTGATCGACTTGAGTGCGCAACTGGAGGCGGGCGATTCCACCGTACTTCTGGCGGAAGACACCCCACTGGTGGAAAGATCGAGCACACAGCTGGGAGCGGTAGTGAACTCGCGCGCCGTAATCGCTCTGCCGCTGAACGAGCGGAATACCTATGAGCTGCTGCAACTTCAACCGGGCGTCGAATCGCAGGAAGGCTACGATCTTTTCGCGGGGAGCGACAACGCCGGCGTCGTTTCCGTGAATGGCGGCCGTGGGCGAGCGAACAACTTCACCGTGAACGGCGCCGACGCGAACGATTTGTTCATCGGTATCCCGGTGATTCAACCTTCCCCCGACGCCATCGAAGAGTTCCGTGTTCTTACGAATCTGTTCGACGCGGAGTATGGCCGCAATTCAGGTTCGATTGTCAACGTGGTGACGAAGAACGGGACGAACGATTTGCACGGCAACGTGTTCGAGTTCTTCCGCAACCGCGCGCTGAATACGCGCGGCTTCTTCGATACCGAGAAACCGCAGTTCAATCAGAATCAGTTCGGCGGGACGGTGGGCGGCGCAATCCGGAAGGATCGGACATTTTTCTTCCTGTCGTCCGAAGGCCGGCAGATTCGCCAGGGCATTTCATCGGATCTGGTTACCGTGCCCACGGCCGCGGAGCGAACCGGCGATTTCTCCGGCAGCCCGGCGTTCACCGGTACCCTGCAGGACGCTTTTCTCGCGCAGACGTTGAACGAAAGGCCAGGTTGTGGAGCCGCGGTGGCGGCGGGGGGCGGCGTGCCTGTCGCGCCGAACACCCCCTGGAGTGCGATCTTTCCAGGTAACAAGATCCCCGTGCAATGCTCCGATCAGACCGCGCTCGATTTGATGAATCAGTTCGTCCCCCGGCCCAACAGCGGAGCGTCGACATTTCAAGCCGTTCCGGTGCAAAGTGACAGCGCCGTTCAGACCACGCTGCGAATCGACCAGACTCTGAACGCGCAAAACCAGCTCACGTTCTATTACTACTTCGACAATGACACGACCGCGCAGCCGTTCTCGACCTTCGAGGCTACGGGCGCGAACGTGCCTGGTTTCGGCGCCGATTTCAGCGCGCGCAATCAGCAAATGAACCTGAGTGAAACATGGTCTGTAAACGCGACAACCATTAACGAGGCGCGCTTCTCCTACCTTCGCGAGGGCATGGCGAATTACAACCAGCCGGCGCGTACGGGCCTGGTACAGAGCTCGTGCGCTACCGTTTCCGCCGCGGAGTGCTTCTCCGATCCGGCGAATCCGCGGCTGGGCATCACTCCGGGGCTCGCCGCGGGCGACGAAGGTGTTCCCTTTATTCAAGTGAGTGGAGCGTTCGCCATCGGCAACAACCAGGCGGGAGCGCTGCCGCAGGTGGGGAATACGTTTCAGGCAGCGGACAATTTCAGTAAGACACTGGGCAGCCACCAGTTGAAGTTTGGAATCGATGGCCGCCGGCAGCGCTTCGATCAAACGCTCTTCTACAATGTCAATGGCACGTTCAATTTCACCCCGGGCGGTCCAAACGACGTCGGCGCAAGCAGTCAGCTCCCGAACTACCTGTTGGGGTTGCCCACTTCTTATTCGCAGGGGTCGGCGCAATCGGAGGACTTGCGCAACACCGCCTTGTACTTGTTCGCACAAGACAGTTGGAGCATATCGAAGAGCCTGACCCTGAACTATGGTTTGCGCTGGGAATTGACCACGCCCATGCGCGACCTGGGCCAGCGACTTCAGGTATTCCGGCCGGGCGAGGCGACACAAATATTCCCATGTCAGCTGGATTCGTCAAACCCCCTGGTACAAGTGTTCGGCGGCACGGCGTGCGATCCCGGCAGTGCGGGTGAGTCCGTATTTCCGCTGGGGCTTGTTGTCCCCGGCGATGCCGGCGTCCCATCGACGCTTGTTCCCGCGTACTACGGCGCATTCGCGCCGCGGATCGGTCTGGCGTGGAGCCCGGCGTCTCCATCCGGTTGGCTGAAGACGGTCATGGGCGGGCCGGGACAGACCAGCGTGCGCATGGGCTGGGGCCTGTTCTATAACCCGATCGAACAACTGGTTCTTGAGCAGTTCAGCGGCGAGCCGCCGTTTGGCGGCTCGCTGTCCAATTCCAACACGCTGTTCAATACGCCGTTTCTCGGACAGGATGGAACAGTCTACAACAACCCGTTCAACGGCGTCCTGAACCCGGTTCGTGGTCAGCCGTTGGACTGGTCGGCATTTGAACCCATTTCGCTGTTCGGCAACTTCCCGCAACAACTGCGTCCGCAGTACTCCATCAACTACAACTTCACTATTCAGCGTCAGCTGCGAAGAGACCTTCTGCTGCAGGCGGGCTTCGTGGGAGCGCAGGGGCACCATCTGCTGGCCACATATGACGCCAATTACGGCGAAGCGCAGCCCTGTCTCGATTTAAATGCGCTGTCCACCATCACCGGGAATGCCTCGCTGGCCTGCGGGCCGTTCTCGGCCGATTCGTCCTACACGATCCCGGCGGACGCGATTCCCGCCGGCTTCACCCTGCACCTCCCCTACGGGCCTGTGGCATCGGTAACCGGACCGAATGCGAACCCCATCACGCTGGTTGGTTTGCGGCGGTATTCGTCGCCGCTCTGCAATCCGCTCACCGGCGCCGGGTGTCCGCCTGACGGTATCCCGGTGTTTGGCAGTATCTTCACCGAGAACACCATCGCAAATTCAAACTACAATTCGCTGCAGGTGAGCCTCGAAAAGCGGACTCTGGTTGGGTTGCAGTTCCTCGCCGCATACACGCTCAGCAAGTCCATCGACAACGCTTCGAGCTTCGAGGAGCTGCTGAACCCGCTGGATTACGGCAGCAGCCGATCGCTCTCCTTATTCGATGCGCGCCAGCGGTTGGTCTTCAGTTCGTACTGGGACTTGCCGCACGTCAATCTGAACGGTCTGGCCGGCAGGTTCTTCAATGGCTGGGCCGCTTCGGGCATTCTGACTTTGCAAACCGGCTTCCCCGTTCCGATCACGTCGTCGGATGACATGGAATTGATGGATAGCCAGTTCTTCACCGACGCAGGCGAGCCTAACATGGTCGCGCCGCTCCAGACACTGAACCCACGGAACCCGTTGCACCTGGCGTTCAATCCATCGTCGTTCGAGGAGGCAGCGATGGGACAGATCGGCAATTCGCCTCGGTCGGTGTGCTGTGGGCCCGGCATTAGTAATCTGGACATGAGCATCATGAAGACCGCGTCAATCAGTGAGCGCTACACGTTCCAGTTCCGCGCCGATGTCTTTAACGTGGTGAATCACGCTCAGTTCAGCAAAGTGGACGGAGACATCTCGGACACGACCTTCGGCGAGGTCCTGTTGGCACGGGACCCCCGCCTGATGCAATTTGCGCTGAAGATCGGATTCTGAGGAGGCCGCGCCCGGAGCGGCCGCGATACCCGGCGGCCAATGTCGGGGCCGTTGCCGCGTCTCGCGAACAACCCGGCAGAAGAGTCAAACGAGATGAATCACTTAACTGGCGTTCGTCAGTTCTGTCGGGTTTCCGAAGGGCGGAGAGCGCGCGGAAAAATGAAGTTTAGTCCGGCGAGGTTGAATCCGAATTCCAGAGGGAAACCGCATGGCAGCGCACCGGCCGTCAAGCAACGCCCGCACTATTGCCTCCCTCCCAGGTCCGGGTCTTCAGGTCCCTGTAGTGCGGTAAAACAGGAATCATGACTGGCCTTCAATTGTGGTCGCTGATCGCGATCTTCTTCGCGACCAGTGGAATCAGCGTCATCACCGGCAGCACATCCTTGATCACCGTCCCGGCCATGCTTCAGTTCGGCATCGATGCCCGAATCGCGCTGGCTACCAACATGTTTGCGCTCACCTTCATGAGTATTGGGGGAAGCCTGCCGTTTCTTCGAGGCAAGGATGTAGACCGCAAGCGGCTGCCGGCACTAATCATCCTTACGGTGGCCGGGTCCCTTTGTGGCGCATTCCTGCTGCTGGTCATACCACAGCGGTCCGTCCCGCTAATCGTGTCGACGGCTATGATAGCCGTAGCCAGTTTTTCGATTGTTTATCGAAAGTCTGGTGCACAGAAAGTCGTAACGCAAGTATCGGCCACAAGTGAGCTGGTCGGTTATGCGCTGACGTTCCTGCTCGGTATTTATGGCGGGTTCTTCAGCGGTGGTTATGTGACCATCTTGACGGCGGCATACGTAGCGGTCTTCCGGTTGTCTTTCGTGGAGGCGATGGCCACGACCAAGGTAGTCAACGTATTCTCCTCGGGGATCGCGACGATAGTGTTCATGTGGCATCATCTTGTTGATCTCCGTCTGGGCAGCGTCCTTGCGATCACCATGTTTGTCGGAGCCTCAATCGGAGCACGCCTTGCAATCCGCCTGGGCGAACAATGGCTCCGGCGAATCTTCTTAGCCGCGGTCTGGACGCTCGGGTTGAAAATGCTGTTTTATGATGTTCTCGCCAGAAGCACCGGTTGCAGTGCTTCGGAACCGTCTCGGTGATCGCTCTCCAGTCGTTGGAGCGCGCGTTTACCGAAGATCCCGAGCGAATTATGTGACGGAGCCGAACGACGCAGTCCTCGGAAAACAAGACCCGTTGTGGACTTACTCACTGATGAGGAAGTCTGGCACAGGGAACCAGCGACCTGGCCCATGGTGGATATGGCGGGATCGAAGTCTGGTTACGGCGGATTAGTGAACGACGTTCACGCTGTGAACCAGTACGCTGTTGTGATGCAGGCTCCGACCGCCTACGGACACAGGATGAGAAACGCCCAAGGCGCAGATACGCCTCAGGGGACGCGAGCGGTCAGCACGACTGTTGCAATCACGCGTCCAGTGCCTGTTCCAGATCCCGCATCAATCGTCCACGTCTTCGAGGCCGACGGCAATACGGACCAGCTCGGGCGTGATGCCTATGGCGGAACGGCTGGCCTCGGGAACAGAGGCATGGGTCAAGGGATGTATCTGGTGATCGAATGCACCACGATATCCACGCGATATTATAGCGGCCGCTGGAAAAATGAATTCTGTCGTCAAGAGGGTTGACAATCGTAACCGAGCGCTGGTATGCTCGTTCTCTAGTTAGTCTATCGACTTTGAGGTCATCACTGAGCTTGGTTCGCTACCCCTGTCCTGCGTAGCCCGGCTCAACGCACGATCTTCTGGTTCCGGTACCGGATCGTGCGCCACCCATCCGGCCATCGCTTAAGGACAGGAAATGAGAACAGTCAGCCTTTCGGGCCGTCGGGCCGCCCTCACCTTATTCGCCCTCATTGTGGTTTTCGGGGCCGCAGTATGTTTCGCCCAGATTGTTGACAGCGGCCGAATCAGTGGCACGGTCCAAGACAGTTCCGGCGGTGTGATAGCCAATGCCGGCGTGCTTCTGCAGAATGACGCCACGGGACTGACGGACAAAGCAGTTACCAACGGCGAGGGGCTCTTTGTTTCGCAACCGCTGCCACCCGCGGAGTACTCGGTGGTGGTGGCACAGTCGGGCTTTGCCAGAGTTGTCCAGCATGTTCACCTGGAAGTTGGGCAGCGCGCTTCAATCACTCTGGTGCTGACGCCGGGGAAAGCCTCCGAAACGGTAAATGTCGAAGCCAATGCGCCGCTGCTGGGTACCGAGACGTCGACCCTCTCCAACCTGCGCACTGAGACGGCGGTACAGAATCTGCCGCTCGACGGCCGTAACTTTGCCGAACTGGTTGACCTGTCGGCTGGTGTCGTCCCGGCACAATCCCAGGCCCCTTCGGTTGCACTGAGCGCCGTGCGCGGCGAGACCAGTTATTCCGTCAACGGGCTGCGCCCCGAAGAGAATAACTACCTGCTCGATGGGATCAGCGACAGTGAGAATCACAACGGCCTGGGCATCGTTCTTTTTCCGCCGTTGGACGCCGTGGAGGAGTTCCGGGAGGAAACCTCGGTCGCGGATGCCCGCTATGGGCGCGGCGGAGGCGGCACCATCAACCTGGTTTTCAAGTCCGGCACAGACCAGTTCCATGGAGATCTGTTCGAGTTCCTGCGGAACTCCGACCTCGACGCGAAAAACTTCTTCGACAAACAGAAGCCACCGTTCAAGATGAACCAATTCGGGGGCACGTTCGGCGGTCCTCTGCTGGGGCGGCACAATCCGAAGACGTTCTTCTTCGTTGACTACCAGGGGACAAGGATGGATCAGGGCCTGACTTATATCAGCACCGTCCCAACCGCGGCCGAACGCCAGGGTAACTTCTCCGCTCTTCCCCAGCAGATCTACAACCCACTTACTACGGTCCAGGCCCCCAACGGGACTTACTCTCGCGCGCCCTTTGCAGGCAATATCATTCCATCCGGTCTGATTAGTCAGGTTGGGCAGAACCTCATCAATCTCTATCCGCTGCCGAACCTTCCCGGATTTGCCAATAACTATCTCTATCAGCCCACGCGCACGCTGGATGAGGACGAGGTCGACGGCCGGGTGGACCATCGCTTCTCCGACAAGGACGGCAGTTTTCTTCGTTACAGTCACGCCCGCGACAACATTTTCCAGCCGGGCCCGCTGCCCGCGCCCGCCGTTGGCGGAGCAATCTCCGGCCTTTCAAGGGAGCCCTCGGACCAGGCGGTGCTGACCGAGAATCACATCTTCTCTGCCACTGCGATCAACACAGCTCGAGTGGGGTGGTCTCGCGTAGATATCGACTCCACCGACGCGAACGCCGGGCAGACGCTGGCAACGCAGGTCGGCATCCCCGGAAGTAACGTCCCGGGGAATCCGCTGACCGATGGATTACCGATGATTCCGGTTACCGGAGCAGCGACGCTTGGGTCGTACGGCAACTTACCCGCGACGATTGTGAGCAATAACTATCAGGTGGACGACAGCGTCAGCCTGATTCGCGGCCGCCACACTTTCACGTTCGGCGTTGAGTCGCAACGGCGCCAGTACAACCTTTTCCAGACTGCGAATCTGCGCGGAACCATGTCGTTCACCACGGCTTACAGTTCCGACCCGGCAATCGCTACCGGAACCGGACTTGGCCTCGCCGATCTCCTGCTGGGCACGCCCATTTCCGGCAGCCTTCAGTATCTGGATGGCACGCGCGGCCTTCGTCAGACGGAATTGGCCGGCTACGCGCAGGACGACTTCAAGGTCACCGCCAAGCTGACTCTGAATATCGGCGTCCGTTACGAGAACTATCTGGGTTGGCCATGGACGGAGGTGGGCAATCGCGCCTATAACTTTGTTCCCGCCAATGGCGGCACCGTCGCACAAGTGGGAACCGATGGAATTCCGAGCAGCGGCGTCTACGACAACAAACTCGACTTCATGCCGCGCGTGGGCTTCGCTTATCAGGTGCTCCCGAAGACCGTATTCCGCGTCGCCTATGGAATCTTCTACTCCGCGCCCCAGACGGCTTTCGCGAGCGGGATTACAGCGAATCCACCCGAGCTGATCAGCACCGCGTTCGTCAATAACCAGTATAATTTCACGGGCGCACAACCAGCGTCGGCGGGCTTCTCGCATCCTGCCGTGGGTACGGTGCTCGGATCGGCTCTCTACTATATCGATCCGCATTCGAAGTTGCCATACACACAACAGTGGAACTCCACCATTCAGCACCAGCTCACTTCGTCGACTCTGCTCACCGTGGCTTACGTGGGGACGGTTGGAACTCATCTTCAGGCCCAGGACAACATCAACCAGCCTGTGCCTGGCACGACACCCATCGCACAGCGGCGTCCCTTCCCGCTCTATCAAACGATCACGTCGATTGAAGACGTGGACAAGTCCAATTACCAGGCGCTGCAGGTGACGGCCGAGCGCCGTTTCGCGAAAAACCTAAGCTTCAATCTGGCCTACACGTACAGCCACGCGCTGGACAGTGCATCCCTCAATCCGTCCTCGGGCGGTGCGCTGTTTATGGATTCGTATGACCACCAGCTGGATTACGGCAACGCGGACTACAACATCCCTAACCGTTTTGTTGGCAGCGCGACTTATGCGCTTCCATTCCGGGCGTCAGGTCTGGCGCGATACCTCGTACAAGGATGGCAGCTCAACGGCATTCTCAGCCTGTACGGCGGCATTCCGTTCAGCGTGCAGTCGGCCACGAATACTCTGAACACCGGCGGCACCTCGCGGGCGGAGTTAATCGGCCCCGGAAACGGATCGCTGCCCGCCAGCCAGCGCACCACTCAGGAATGGTTCGACGTAGCGGCGTTCTCCGGTCCGCCGCTTCTGCAGTACGGCGACGTCGGACGTAACACGTTGTACGGACCCGGCACGAAGCAATTGGATTTCTCCACCTTCAAGAGTTTCGCGTTCAACGAAGGAAAACAGAGCCTGCAATTCCGGGCCGAAGCGTTCAACCTGCTGAACACGCCGCAGCTCAACAATCCGAGCGCGACCATTGGAGCGGCGGGGGCGGGAACCATCATTTCGGCGGGCTCTCCGTTCACGTTCCAGCGACTCTCGCGCGAAGTCCAGTTCGCGTTGAAGCTGTATTTCTGACGCGCCGGAGTCCCTGGTGAAAAGACTGGCGCGCGAGCGTATCACATACTTCCTTGTCGCGGGCGTTTTGTTGTTCGTGGCAGCGTCCGCCTGGCCGCGGGCAGCGCGAACACCGCAGGTCTCGCGCGATGAAGCTCTGTACCGTCAGGCTCTGGCGAGCGGACTCGAGCAGGACGACGCGATTATCCGCCGGCGTCTGGTCCAGAAGATCGAGTTTCTCTTTGAAGACCCCGCGCTGACCGGTACGCCGGCCGAGCAGGATCTGGCGGTGTATCTGCAAGCGCATCGCGACAAGTATGGAGGGCCAGGGAAAACGGCGTTTTCACAGGTCTACTTCAGCCGGTCGCGGCGCGGCTGGCGTGCCGTCGAAGACGCCCGCGCATTTCTGGCGAAGTTGGCGGCGGAGCGGCATCCGCCGGAACAATCACCGCCCGAGGGAGGCGATCCGTTCATGTTCGGATACGATTTCCCGGATGAATCGCGCGTGGAGATCGCCGCACAGTTTGGGGGAGACTTCGCCGCCGCGGTGGCCGGCATTGCGCCGGGTTCCTGGCAGGGTCCCGTTGAGTCTGCGTTCGGCTCGCATCTGGTGCGGGTGAGCGAACGTACGGAAGGCCGATTGCCGCCTCTCGATCAGATCCGCGCCAGAGTATTTGCCGACGTCATGAACGAGCGTAGAAAAGCGGCAGAGGAACGAGCTTACGCGCGAATTCGCTCGCATTACCAGGTAGTGGTTCAACAGGAGAATCAATGAAAGCCTCTTACGTTTTGGCGCTGGCGGGAATTGTGGTGCTGCCGGCGATGTCGCAGTCGCCCGCGCCCAATCCGTTGCGCAACGCCTACTTCGGCGATCTGCACGTGCACACCAGCTATTCGCTCGACGCGTACACGCTGGGGAACCGCAACGATCCTCGCGCGGCCTATCGCTTCGGGCGCGGTGAACCAATCACGCTGCCCGGAAATGTAAAGAGTCAATTGCGCGTGCCTCTCGACTTCATGGCGGTGACCGATCATGACATTTGGCTGGGCGAACTGGCTCTCTGCACGGATCCGAACGAAGCCGTGTACGCGACCGACGTTTGCCGCACCATTCGCGAAAGCGATAAGAACCCGCGCCTGGCAATGGCGGCGGTGCTGCGCTTCGGGCTGGCGGAAGCGAAGAATCCGGCGGAGCGCGACGCGAGCGTCTGCGGCACTACGAATCCGGCGGCCGGCGTCTGCAATGACCGCGCCAAGTCTGTTTGGCACGAACTGCAACAAATCGCGCAGGAGTATTACGAGCCGGGCAAGTTCACCACGTTCATCGGCTTTGAGTGGACAGCCAACCTGGACAGGATCGGCATGCTGCATCGCAATGTGATCTTCCGTGGCACGACGGTCCCCGATGTCGTTGCCAGCGCGGTGGAGCTGAACAATCGGCCGGAGCGCCTGTGGGAGTGGCTGGAGAAGACCTGCACAGGCGATTGCCAGGCGCTGGCCATTCCACACAATACGAATTTCGGTTGGGGTGTCGCGCTCGATGCGAAAAACAGCGACGGCACTCCATTCACAAAAGAGATCCTGCAACGGCGCGCCCGCACCGAGCCGCTGATCGAAATCTTTCAGCAGAAGGGCAACTCGGAGTGCGCGCCCGGCCTGGGAACCACCGACGAGCAGTGCTCCTTTGAGCAGGTTTTCGAAGCCTGCAAAAACGGCGAGACCGCGTTCTGCGCCGTGGCCAGCGACTACGTACGCAACGCTCTGAAAACGGGGCTGGTGCTGGGCGATCAGTTCGGCGTGAATCCGTTCCAGTATGGATTCATCGCCGATACCGACACGCACCTGAGCAATGCGGGCCAAACCGAAGAGAAGGACCAGCCCGCCTATGGCATCCCTATAAATGACAAAGCGCCGCTGAACAAGGCGTTCCCCATTAACATGGGCGCATTCAATCCGGGCGGGCTGGCCGGCGTGTGGGCGGAACAGAATACGCGCGAGTCCATTTTCGACTCGCTGCGGCGGCGCGAAACCTTTGCCACCAGTGGGACGCGCATCCGCGTCCGCTTGTTCGGCGGCTGGAATTATCCCGCTGGCCTCGACAAACGGCGCGACCTGGTGCAAGCCGGATACAAGGGCGGCGTTCCCATGGGCGGCGAACTGCACGGAGCGCGCGGGACCGCGCCGAAGCTGGTGGTTTGGGCGGTGAAGGACTCGAACAGCGCCAATCTGCAGAAAATCCAGATCGTGAAGGGCTGGTCGAAAGGCGCGGAGACGTTCGAAAAGGTGTTTGACGTGGCGTGCTCGGATGGGCTGCGGCCCGATCCGAAGTCGCACAAATGCCCGGATAACGGCGCTTCCGTCAGCCTGTCGGATTGCAGCACTACGGAGAACGAAGGCGCGGCCGAGTTGTCGGCGACCTGGAGCGATCCGGAGTTCGACAAGGCGGACCGAGCATTCTATTACGCGCGCGTTCTGGAAAACCCGACGTGCCGCTGGAGCACCCACGCAGCACTGCAGGCGAAGGTGGCCCTGCCCACGAAGTTCCCGTCCACCATTCAGGAGCGCGCCTGGAGCTCGCCCATTTGGTACACGCCGGAAGGCCACTAAGGCTATGGCTGCAATAGCGCCGGCAATCGATGTTGTACGGTTCCGTTACCGTCGCGTCGCGCTGCCGGGCTTCGTGCGCGAGCCGCTGGTTCACTTCTTTATCCTCGGTGCGTTGCTGTTCGTGGCGGGCCGGATGCTACAGAAACCGGCCCGCGCGCCCGCGCGAACGCGCATCGATGTCCCGGCCGCCGAGGTACGCCGGATGCGCGAAGTGTGGACCTTGCAATGGCATCGTCCGCCGCAACCGGCCGAGTTGCAGAGCCTCATCGATGAGTACGTGCGAGAGCAGGTGCTGTTCCGCGAGGCACTCGCCATGGGACTCGATCGTGACGACGAGATCGTGCGGCGGCGGCTCGTCCAGAAAATGCAATTCCTGTCGCAGGAAATGAAACACGGCGCGGACAGTTCCGCGGAGCCGGCGGGGGAAGTCGATTGAGATTCCTTGCCCCATGGATCGCGCTTCTGCTGGTGCTGGTCGGCGCTGTCGAAGCACGCGCGCACGAAAGCCTCCCCGCTTATCTCGAGATCGGCGAGCGGAAAGCCGAATTGTACAACGTCGTGTGGAAGGTTCCCTCTGTGGAGGGCGCGCCCCCTGCCATCACATTTCTCGCGCCCGCGGGCTGCCGCTCGCTCGATGAAACGCCCGCCGCGCAAACGCCTGGATCGCTGACTCGCACATGGATGATGGAATGCCCTCGTGGCATTGCCGGGCGGCAGATCGAAATCCTCGGCCTGCCCATGACGCTGCTGGACGTTCTGGTGCGCATTCGATTCGCCGGCGGGGCCACTGTATCGCGTATCCTGCGACCTGCCGACCCGTCGTTCACCGCCAGCGGGCCTGACAGTGGAACTGATGCGCTGGGCTATCTGCGGCTGGGGATCGAGCACATCCTCTATGGGATCGATCACTTGTTCTTCGTGCTCGGCTTGTTGCTCATCGTGCAGGGCGCGGGCCCATTACTGAAGACCATCAGCTCGTTCACGGTTGCCCACACGCTCACGCTGGCGCTGGCGACATTCGGCCTTGTGCGCGTGCCGGTGGCACCGGTGGAAGCCGTGATCGCACTGAGCATCGTCTTCCTCGGATCGGAACTGGCGCTATTCCAGCGCGGCGAGATGGGGCTGACGTATCGAAGTCCGTGGCTGGTGGCGTTCGCGTTCGGTTTGCTGCACGGGTTTGGATTTGCCGGAACGCTGTCGCACTTGGGGATTCCGCGCGCGGAGATTCCCTCGGCTCTGCTGCTTTTCAACTGCGGCGTCGAACTGGGCCAACTCGCCGTAGTGGCCGCGTTCGTCGCGCTGGTGCAGTCGTTACGAAATCTGGAGTTACGGTCGCCTCGCTGGACGCGCACGGCGGTTCCCTACGCGTTCGGTGCCCTGGCCACCTGCTGGTTCATACAACGATGCGTATCCATGATTTGAGCTACAAAAGAAGACTGAGCGTTCTGGCGATCACTGCCGTGTTCGCCGCGCAACGCGCCTCCGCGCATAACATCGCGGGAACGGCTATCGGCTTTGTGAGCGGGTTCCGCCACCCCATCTCCGGCCTCGACCATATTCTCGCCATGGTGGCCGTGGGAATCTGGGGAGCGCAACTCGGACGTCCCGCCGTTTGGACCTTGCCGGTTGCTTTCCCGCTGGTTATGTCCATCGGGGGCGTGCTCGGAGTCCGTGGCGTTCCGCTTCCGGGCGTGGAGATCGGTGTCGCGGCTTCGGCATTCGCACTCGGCGTGATGATCGCCCTTGCAGCGCGCCCGCCGATCTGGGCCGCTGCGGCGCTGGTCGGCCTCTTTGCCATTTTTCACGGCCACGCGCATGGAACCGAGTTGCCTCATGCCGCGCAGCCACTGGCTTACGGCGCCGGATTCGTTCTGGCGACAGGGCTCCTACACGTGACGGGAATCGGTATCGGGTTGCTGCAGCAATGGCGGCACGGTGAGCGCGTCCTGCGTCTGGCCGGTATCGGCATTGCGATCACCGGGTCGTATCTGTTGATGGGGCTGGTGCGCGAATGAGGTCGCGAATCCTGCTGGCCTTGCTGTTCCTTCCCGCATGCGCCAGCGCACACCCTATCCAGGGCGTTGGAGATTTCTACTCCGGCGTGCTCCATCCGATCCTCTCGCTGGAACAGCTCCTGCCCATCGTCGCCCTCGGCCTTCTCGCCGGACAACAGGGCCGCGACGCCGCCGTCCGTGTGATGGCCTTGCTCCCGGCGGGCATGATCGCGGGAGCGTGCGCGGGAATCTCTTGGGCCGTGCCGACATTCCTTGCACCAGTGAACGCTGCGTCGATCGCCCTGCTCGGCGCGCTGGTGGCGGGTGCATGGAGGCTACCGAAGTTCGCACTTCCGGCGCTCGCTCCGATGCTGGGAGTGCTTTATGGGATGCCCGATGGCGCAGAGATCGGCGGCGCCATCGAGGCCTACCGGTTCATTCCTGGCGTCGGCCTCGCCGGATTCCTGATCGTCGCATATGCCGCCGGTCTCGTCCGCGGCCTGAAAGCTCCGTGGACACGTATCGCTGTGAGAGTTGGCGGGAGCTGGGTGGCCGCAATCGGAGTAATGGTGCTCGGACTAAAGTAACAACCACGAATTGGAGAAACGAATGACGTACACTTCACTTACTCGGCGCGGCTTGATAGCCGTCGCCTCACTTACAACAATAATCGGTGCAGCAACCGCGGCCGAAACCGTCTCACCCGCTCCGCCGGCTGTAAAGGCGATCGCGGAGGAGGCGTACATCTGGGGCACACCTCTCGTCCTCATCGAGAAATACGCTCAACTGGCCAAGGATCGAGGCTTCGCACTCAATCGCTTCGCGCTTTCAACCCAACTTTCCACTCCGGATGACAAGGTAGCCGGCCCGAACGTCGACACTCTCTACGGGTTCGCATGGCTCGACTTGCGCAAGGAACCGCAGGTCCTCCACGTACCCGACACGAATGACCGCTATTACTCCATCCAGCTCATCGACGCTTACGCTAATGTGTTCGCATACGTGGGCCGTCGGGCCACCGGCACGAAGGAAGGCCGGTACGCCATCACGGGTCCGGGATGGACCGGCACTCTGCCTGATGGAGTGCAGCGCATTGAAGCGCCCACGAATCGCGTCCTCGCGCTCACGCGGACGCTGGTTCGCGGTGATGCCGATCTGCCCAACGCACAGGCCATCCAGCTTCAATACACGCTCAGCGCTTTGAGCGAACTCTCGCAGCCGGCACAACCGCCCGTGACACTACAGTCGGCCATCGGCGTCCTTCCGATACTCGACCTCAGCGCGAGCGGAGCGAAGTTCTTTGACGATCTGGGCGCCGCTCTCCAGACCGATCCGCCGGCCGCGGGCGAGGGCGAGCGCCTTGCCAGATTCGCGCAAGCCGGCATCGGGCCCGGCCTGAAGCCCGCCGAAGATCCGAAGCTGTCGGAGATTCTGCGGGAGGCCGCGAAGTCGGCTGAGGCGAAAATCAAGGCCGCGAATTACTCCACGACGGAAAACGGCTGGCGTGTGGACCTTGGCGTCACCAGCTTCATCAAGGATCCTCTGGAGAGCGCTTCCATCAATCGCTGGGGGCCGGGCGCGCACATCGCAGAGGAAGCGCTTTATTTCTTCGCCAACAGCGATAGCGACGGCAAGCCACTGACGGGCGCCACGCGCTATCGGCTGCACTTTGCAGCAGGACAACTGCCGCCGGTGGACGCGTTCTGGTCGCTGATCCTTTACGGCCCCGATTTCTTCCTCGTGCGGAACTCCATTCAACGCTACTCCATCGGCGATCGCACCGAAGGCGTGAAGCGCAACGACGATGGCTCGCTGGACATCTACATCCAGCACGATCCGCCCGCCGAAGGAGCGTCCAACTGGCTGCCTGCGCCCGAAGGAAAGTTCCAGCTCATTCTGCGCACTTACCAGCCGCGGCCGGAGGTGCTCAGCACCAGTTACAAGGTTCCGCCGCTGGAACGAGTGCAATAGCCCATGGGCTTCGTGAAGGGGCAGCCGGCTTGTGAACACCGGCTGCCGGGGCTTCCGGTCGCGGCAACAACAACGGCACGCGCGGCGGTTAAACGGAGACCTGATGGAACGGTCGCGTGTTTTCAGATCCCGCGACCGGGCCTTGCTGTCTGAATACGTCGCAGCGCCGCCGCCAGCGCGTCAATGTCGGAGCAAGTGTTGTAAAGCGCCAGCGACGCCCGCACTGTGCTCTCGATCCCGAAGCGCCGGTGTATGGGCTGAGCGCAATGATGGCCGGCGCGGACCGCGATTCCCTCGCGATTGAGAAGATCGCCGACTTCCTCCGTGCGTACGCCGTCGAGCACAAAGGACAGCACTCCGGCCTTTTCCGCGGCCGTCCCGATCAAATGAAGACCGGGGACTTGTTCGAGCGCCGCCGTCCCGTAGACGAGAAGCTCGTGCTCGTAGCGGCTGACGTTGGCCATGCCGATACGGTCAAGATAATCGACCGCTGCCCCCAGGCCCACAGCGTCGGCGATATTTCCGGTGCCGGCCTCAAAGCGGGCCGGTGGCGGCTGATAGACGGTCTTCTCAAATGTCACGTCCTGGATCATGTTTCCGCCGCCCTGCCACGGCGGCATGGTCTCAAGAACATCCGACTTGCCGTATACCACGCCGATTCCGGTGGGCGCGAACATCTTGTGTCCTGAGAGCACGAAGAAATCGCAGTCCAGCGCCTGCATGTCCACGCGCATGTGCGACACCGACTGTGCGCCGTCGACAAGCACCTTCGCTCCCCAGCGGTGTGCGGCCTGAATCATCTCAGGCAGCGGAGTGACCGTGCCGAGAGCATTGGAAACCTGCGCGACAGAGACCAACCGCGTCCTCGAATTCAGCAGTTTCTCGTATTCTTCGAGAATCACCTGCCCGGTATCGTCGACAGGCGCCACTCGCAGCCGCGCACCCTTTTCGGAACACAGCGCCTGCCACGGCACGATGTTGGCATGATGTTCGAGCCACGTGATGACGATCTCGTCGCCCTGCTCAATGTAACGGCGGCCCCAGCTTTGCGCAACTAAATTGATGCCCTCGGTGGCGCCGCGGACAAAGATGATTTCGCGAACGGTGCCGGCATTGAGGAAGCGGCGCACCTTTTCGCGGGCCGACTCGTAGGCGTCGGTCGCGCGCGCCGCCATTTCGTGCGCCGCACGGTGGACGTTGGAGTTCTCGTGTTCGTAAAAGTAACTGAGACGATCGATGACGCTCTGCGGTTTTTGCGTGGTGGCGGCGTTATCCAGCCAGATCAGCGGGCGGCCGTTCACCTGTTCGCGGAGGACGGGGAAATCCCGCCGAAGAGTCTGTGCGTCGAACAAATCCGACGAGAGCTTCAGGGGCGGCGCAGACACCGGAGCGACCGGCGGATAGGACAACAATGGCCGAGCTTCTTCCAGAAACGAAAACGTTGGCACGGCGTTGGACTCCAGACCGCCGGGAACAGTAGGCATCGGTGGCGTGGGAACGGCCGGAGCGTCGGCAGACGATTCCTGGGGAGCCACAGCCTCCGGCACGGAGCTCTGAAGGTCCGGCGGATTCGAGAAAAGTGGCCGCGCTTCGTCCAAGAACAAAAACGCCGGAACGGATGTGGGATCGATCCCGGCCGGAAACGCGACAGGAGGCTCTTCAACTCCCGCTATCGCAGGCACCGGCTCCGCCGGCCGTCTTAGATAAGCGTCCAGATCAGCCTGGGCCTGTTCGGGATCCGCGTACCGAGGCCGGATGTCCTGAAGGAAACCGAAAGACACATCGCCAGCGCCGGGAGTTGCAGGAATCGGAGGTTTCGCGGGTTGCGGAAGGGCCGGAACAGCAGTCGGGGCAACGCCGACTCCAGTCATTGGCACGGGCACCGGACTCATCGGGATCGCTGGAACTTCCGCGCCCGTGGGCGCGGCCCGTCCACTGGACACGGCGGCGAAGAACTCGTTGGCCAGCCGCGCGAGATTCAGCGGATCCGGCAGGCCCGAGGGCACCGCCGGCGTTTCGACGATTCGAAACTCACCGGGAAGGTTTGTACTCATGGTACGTTCCGACATCCACGCCTTCCAGCACGGCGACTGCATCGTCGGTGAGCACGGACGTCGAGCAATACAGGGAAATCAGATAAGACGACAAGGCCTTATTGTTGATACCCATGAAGCGGACCGAGAGGCCGGGGCTCACCTCGCCGGCCAGTCCCGGCTGAAACAATCCGATGCATCCCTGTTTCCTCTCGCCGACGCGCAAAAGCAGGATTTTGCTCTTATGGTCGGAGTTCTTCACG
>JBEKFB010000039.1:0-20358 GCA_050013535.1 Bryobacteraceae bacterium
GCGAAGGCGCACGCTGACGCCGGGCAGCACTATGTTGCCGCCCCTGTGTTTGGCCGCCCGGAAGCCGCGGCAGCGGCGAAGTTGCTCATTGTCGTCGCTGGCGCCGGGGAAGCCATCGAGCGCTGCCGGCCCGCGTTGGAAGCCCTCGGCAGGAAGGTGGTTGTCGTGGGCCGGGAGCCCTGGATGGCCAACGTGTTCAAGCTGGCTGGCAACTTCACTATCGCCAGCGCGCTCGAAGCGATTGGCGAGGCCTATGCGCTGCTGCGCAAGTCCGGCGTCGATCCCGCTTTGTTCCATGATGTGGTCAACGGCGAGTTGTTTCAATCGCCGGTTTATAAGGGCTACGGCGGAGCTATCCTCGAACAGCACTTCGAGCCCGCCGGCTTCGCCGCCAAGCTGGGGCTTAAGGATATCCGCTTTGCTCTCGCCGCCGCCGACACCGCCGAGACTCCCATGCCGTTTGCCAGCGTGCTGCACGACGCTTACCTGGAACTGATCGCCGAAGGCGGCGGAAGCAAGGACTGGTCTGCGATAGGCCGCCTGGCGGCGAATCGCGCAGGCCTGCGGTAACCTTGGACACGGCACCAGCCGCGCTAAACATCACAAAACGCGGCTGCCCGACGCATCCGTGTTAAACTGGCTAAGGCCCTCTTGGACACGGCACCAGCCGCGCTAAACATCACAAAACGCGGCTGCCCGACGCATCCGTGTTAAACTGGCTAAGGCCCTCCTTTTCATGGACTTCCTAGCAGGACTCAATCCTCAGCAGCGCTCTGCCGTCACGCACGTGGAGGGTCCTCTGCTGCTTCTGGCGGGCGCAGGAAGCGGCAAAACCAGAGTAATTACGCACCGGATCGCGCACCTGGTGGAGGCGCATCGCGTGCCCGGCCCGGCCATTCTGGCGGTCACTTTTACGAACAAAGCTTCGGGCGAAATGCGCGACCGCGTCCTCAAGTTGCTGGGTAACCCGGAGCATCGCTCCGCTCCGTTGGTCTCGACGTTTCACTCCTTCTGCGTGCGCATGCTGCGGCGCGATGGAACGCGTCTCGCCGACATAAGGCCCGGCTTCACCCGCCAGTTCAACATCTACGACGATGACGACCAGGTCGCGCTGATCAAGCAGATCTTCCGCAACATCGGGCTCGACGAAAAGTTCATGCAGCACCGGGCCATGAGCTCCTGGATATCGCACGCCAAGAGCCACAAGCAGTCGCCTCAGGATATGTACGGTTCCGCGAACGATCCGAAAACGTCCCGGCTGGCCGTGGTGTACGAGCGCTATGAGGATCGCCTCCGGCAAGCCAATGCCCTCGATTTCGACGATCTGCTGCTGGAATCGGTTCGTCTGCTGCAGCACGATGAGGATCTGCGAAAGCAATACGGGCGGCGCTACGAATTCCTGATGATCGACGAGTATCAGGACACCAATCGCACTCAGTATGAGCTGATGCGGCTGCTCTCGGAGGGGCACCAGAACGTGTGCGTGGTGGGTGACGAGGATCAATCGATTTACGGTTGGCGCGGCGCGGACATTCGAAATATTCTCGACTTTGAGCGCGATTACCCGAGCGCGACCGTGATTCGCCTCGAGCAGAATTACCGCTCGACGAAGAACATCCTCGAAGCCGCCAGCGCGGTGGTGGCGCACAATACCGAACGCAAGGGCAAATGGCTGTGGACCGATTCGGGCGAGGGCGACAAGGTCGGGCTGCACGAGGCGCTGGACGGCGAGAACGAAGCGCTGTTCATTGCCGATACCGTGGAGCGCATCCTCGCCGCGAATCCAGCCGAGCGAGTGGCGGTGCTCTACCGGACTAATTTTCAATCGCGGCAGATTGAGGAAGCGCTGCGGCGGTACGGACGGAAATACCTTGTCGTCGGCGGCTTCAGCTTCTATCAACGCGCCGAGATTCGGGACTTGCTGTCGTACCTTCGCGTGCTGATTACGCCACACGACTCCATCGCCCTGCTGCGCGTCATCAACACGCCGGCACGCGGAATTGGCAAGACCACCATCGAGCAGATAGAGCAGTTCGCGCTGGCCAATGATTTGAGTCTTTGGAATGCCCTCCGGCGCATGCTGGACGAGCAGGCTTTCCCCGCCCGTGCCGAGGCCGCGCTGCGCGCCTTCGAGCGATTGATCGGCGAGCTCACCGATCTGGTGAACCGCGAGCCTCTGGACGAGATCCTGCGGCAGGCAATCGCCCGCACCGGGTATGGCCGCATGCTGGAGTCCGATAACGATCCCGAATCGGAATCGCGCCTGGCCAACCTGAACGAACTGGTGAATGCCGCGGCCGAAGCCGCCGAGCGAGGCGAATCGCTGACCGATTTTCTGGATCATGCGGCGTTGGTCGCCGACAGCGACGACCTCGATGAGCGCGCCGCGGTGTCGCTGCTCACCATGCACAACGCCAAGGGCCTCGAATGGCCGGTGGTGTTCATCGCCGGTCTCGAAGAAGGCCTGTTCCCGCACAGCCGGTCGCTCAATTCGAACGCCGAAATGGAAGAAGAACGGCGTCTCTGCTACGTGGGCATGACGCGCGCGCAGAAGCGGCTGATCCTGAGTTGGGCGCGATACCGGCGGCGCTTTGGAGGCGGCCAGCCGGAGGCGTGCATTGCATCACGCTTTCTCAGGGAAGTCCCGCGCGAGCGGCTTGCCAAGCTGCGCGAAGACGTGGCTGGTGGCAGACACGTCGATCTCCTTGCCGAACGCCACGAGGTCCGCGAGACCGTAAAGAAGAACCTGTACACGGGCAAGACATACAACTCGCTGGACAACATTGCGCAGTATTTCGCCGAGCGTGGCATCGCTGCGCCCCGTCCAGCCGCGCCGCAGAGCCGTTCAGCCGCGCCTGCGGCGCAGGTCCCCGTGAAACCAACCGCGCCTGCCGTCCAGGCCCCGCGAAAGAAGCCGCTGGGCCCCGGAGCCTCGGTGAATCACCCGAAATTTGGCCACGGCATGATTTTGCGCCGCGAAGGGGATGGCGAGGACGCTAAACTTACGGTAAGCTTTCCAGGTTACGGATTGAAGAAACTGATTGCCAAATACGCAGGAATCAAGACCGACGAATGAATACTAAACACATCGAAGACAAAGCAGAGCGCAAGAAGGTGAAGCGCACGGCGCGCAAGAAGGCAGCCCCCAAGGCGCCGAGAGCGGCCGGGGTGGCACGCGGCTCGAACAAGAAAAAAGTGAAGAAGATCGCCAAGGGTCAGCGCAAGCGCTAAACCACCGTGCCCTCTCAGCTACTCCGCAGGAAGGGCATTGACGATCTGATCCGGGCCTCCGAGGACCCAGCCAAAAGGCTGCGCAAAACTCTGGGGCCCTGGAGCCTCACCGCGCTCGGCATTGGCGCGGTGATTGGCTCGGGCATTTTCACGGTCATTGGCACCGCCGCGACGGGTAAAGAGGTCGCGGGCATTCTCAAGGTGCCGTTGATCGACCTGCTGTTCTTTCACAGCACCACAGTGGGCCGGCCGGGCGCGGGGCCGGCCATCACGTTGTCATTTGTTCTGGTGGCCATCGCCTGCGGCTTTGCCGGCTTGTGCTACGCGGAGCTGGCGTCGATGATTCCCATCTCCGGCAGCGCGTACACCTACGCGTACGCCACGCTCGGCGAGATTTTCGCGTGGATCATCGGCTGGGATCTGATCCTCGAGTACGCCGTCTCCAACATGTCGGTGGCGGTTGGGTTCTCGGCCTATCTCCAGGATCTGTTCGACAACCTGTTCGGATTCAAATTGCCGCCCTCGCTGGCATTTCCGCCGTTTCCGGCGCCGGGCGGTCCTTCCGGTGTGTTCAACATCCCCGCGCTGTTGATCACCATGGCGGTGACATGGTTGCTCGTGCGCGGCGTGAAGGAAAGCGCCGGCGCCAATACCGGAATGGTGCTCATCAAGCTCGCGGCCATCGTCATATTCTGTCTGGGCGCCGCGCGGGCCATCGACACTTCGAACTGGCATCCGTTCGCGCCGCATGGGTTCCGAGGCATTCTCACCGGCGCTTCCATCGTGTTCTTTTCCTACATTGGATTCGATTCAGTGTCCACCGCGGCCGAGGAGTGTCGCCGCCCCCAACGCGATCTTCCCATCGGCATCCTGGCAACGTTGGCTATCTGCACCGTGGCCTATTGTGCCGTATCGCTGGTGCTCACCGGTATCGTCAACTGGAAGACGCTGGATGCCGATGCGCCCGTGGCGAAAGCCCTGGAGGTGCTGCATTTCAACCGGCTGCGTCTGTGGGTGACGGCCGGAGCGCTGATGGGCATGCTCAGCTCCCTGCTGGTGTATCAGTACGGGCAGGCGCGCATCTGGTTCGCAATGTCGCGGGACCGGCTTCTGCCGAAGATGTTCTCCGCAGTCCACCAGCGTTATCGGACGCCGTACATCAGCACCTGGATCGCGGGGTTTGTTGTGGGGGTGCCGGCGGGAATCTGGGACATCGATACCTTCGCCGAGCTCTCCAACATTGGCACCCTCTTCGCCTTCATTCTGGTGTCGGCTGGCGTCATCGTGCTGCGCCGCACCGATCCGGATCGCCCGCGATCATTCCGCGTTCCGCTGGTGCCGTGGGTGCCGGGTCTTTCGATTGTGTGCTGTTTTCTGTTGATGGCTGGGCTGCCGCTGGAAACATGGATCCGCTTCTTCGTCTGGCTGATCATCGGGCTGGTTATCTATTTCGTGTGGAGCCGGAAGCAAATCGACGTGGTTCGGCCCTGATCGCGGCTTAGCTTTCGCTCGACGGCGCCGCCAGCTGTAACCGAACCGTTATGATTGAGAATTGATGGCGCGGATCGATCCCAGACTCTCAATTCTCGCTCCGTGGACATGATGTTTCAGAACGACGACAGCCTGTATGAATTCGACGTTCACGAACGGCTGTGGCGGCGTCGTGGCGAAGTTGAGTTTCTCTACACAGACGGCGACGCTGTTGAAGAACGAGTTTTCGAAATCGTCTCGTCCGCGCAGGACCTTTCAGTTCTCTCCGAGGAGTTGGCAGCTCAGATCGCCGGCTGGCCGTTACGTTATCATCTCAGCGCCTCGCGGTCCAACCTCTTGCGCCCGCTGGCCGAGCTGCTTCGCGGAGAAAGTCTGGAACTGGGGGCCGGGTGTGGCGCGCTGACTCGATTCCTCGGAGAGTTGGGTGGAAACGTATTTGCGGTGGAGGGGAGCCGGAAGCGCGCCCGCATCGCCGCCGAGCGTGGCCGCGACCTGCCGAATGTTCGCGTAATCTGCGACCGCATTCAGGATTTGCGGATTGGCCGGACATTCGACGCCGTGACTTTAATCGGCGTCCTCGAGTATGCGCAAATTTACGGGGATGGCCCAAACGGCATTCGCAATCTGCTGGAACAATGCCGGCGCTTCCTGAAGCCGCATGGCTGTCTGATCCTCGCCATCGAGAATCAGCTTGGACTTAAGTATCTGGCAGGCGCGCTGGAGGATCATGCACTCCGCGAGATGCACGGCCTCGACGACGTCTACGACGAAAGCTCGGTGGTAACCTTCGGACGGCACGAACTCCAGACACTACTCCGCGACAGCGGCTTTGAGCACCAGGAGCTGCTGCTGCCCCTTCCCGATTACAAGTTGCCCGCCACCGTTATATTTCCGAAAGGATATTCGCGCAACTTCCCCGAATTCGACCTGAATACTTTTCTGGCGAATTCGGTTTTTCAGGATGAACAGAAACCGTCGATGCCGTATTTCTCTCTGGAGCGGGCATGGCGTGTAGCGGCGAGGAACTCCCTTACGGCCGATCTGGCTAACTCGTTTCTGATTGTGGCCCGAACCTTGGGCTCCGACGCACCTCTGGGAGAGGCAAATGAAGGGGTCCTGGCCAGGCACTACGCGGTACAGCGACGCCCGGCGTTCTGCAAACAATCGATGTTCCGCGCGCAGGGCGAGCGCATTCTGATTGCCAGCGAGGCGGTCAGCTCTTTCCCCCAGCCGGATCTCCCCATTCGCATTCGCCTGGATTCCGAAGATTACATTGCCGGAGAGGTGTGGGCCGACCGTCTGGCGGGTGTCTTGAATCGTCCGGGATGGACGGTGGGAGACGTGATTTCGTGGGCCAGGCCTTGGGTCGATTGTTTGCGCAACGTCGCCGGCGGTAGCGGTACTCGGGCAAAACTCCCCGGACACTATTTGGATGCAATGCCGTTTAACCTGATCCGCGATGGTGAGGGGGCCTTTCGGTTCTTCGATCTGGAATGGGAAACTTCCGAACCGCCGGAAGTGGGTCTGGTGCTCTTTCGGGGACTGTATTGGAGCCTGATTCGTATCACCAGCGTGGCGCCTCCGCTGGAGCCCGCGGCGGCCTGGACACTCCCGCTCATCCGGGCGGTCGCCAACGGGACGGAGTATCCGTTAGCCGAAGCGGAGATCCGTGGCTACCTTGAGAAGGACAATCGGATTCGGAATTGGATTTCCGGCGTCTCCGGCGATTTGCAGTTCGAAGAGCTTTCACTGGCGGTACTCAAAGTGCGGCAGCCGCAGAATGAACGGACCTTTGCTCCTGCCCGGACGACGCCCTCTTCGCAGGAGACGCCGCAAGCGAGGAGCGCCTTCAACGTTGCTTCGCCAGCACACGGGTCACGCCGGAATGCCGCCGCGTTTCTCCGCAATGGAGCTTCGGCCCTGCATGAGTCCCTCCTTCGCTTTCTATACGCGACCCCTGCCTTTCGCTGGACCGGCAAACCGCTGGCGAAGGTGATCTCGGCGGCGCGGTTGCCCGGCAGCGCCCTGCTTCCGAGAAACCCGCTCTTCGATGGTGCATTCTACACGTCGAAATACACCGATATCGCAGGTGTAGGGAACCCCTGGGCCCATTACGTTGCGTTCGGAGCGAGCGAATTTCGCAATCCTCATCCGTTGTTCGATACCCGTTATTACCTGGCGCGCAATCCGGACGTGGGCGTCAGTGGCATCAATCCTTTGGTGCACTATTTCGAGTACGGAGCTTCGGAAGGGCGCGATCCTGGCCCCGGCTTCGACACCTCCTGGTATATCGAGCGCTATCCTGACGTGCGTGATCGAAGCGTGAACCCCCTCTTGCATTATTGGCTGCACGGACGCGCGGAAAGACGCCAGCCTCGCGCTCACCGGTACGAGAGCGTCACCACGCGCCCGATTATGGCGAGTGACGAGTCCCCTTGGACCGGACCTCTCATCTCGGTCATCTTGCCTGTCTGGAACACGCCGGAACCATACCTGGAGCGAGCGATCGACTCTGTCCTGGCGCAGCACTATCAGCGGTGGCGGTTGTGCATATACGACGATGGCTCGAGCCATCGCGAGACCCATCGAATTCTCCGCAAATACGCTGGCCGCGATCCACGGATAATCGTCCGCTTCGGAGAGGTCAACTCGGGAATCGCCAATGCGACCAATGCCGCTCTGGCCATGGCCGAAGGCGATTACGTGGCCATGCTGGATCACGACGACGAACTCACACCCGATGCGCTGCTCGAAGTCGCGCGTGTGTTGAATCAGGATCCGTCGATTGACGCACTGTATACGGATCAGGCTTACATCGACGCAGACGGCGAATCCGTCGAGCCGTTCCTCAAACCGGATTGGTCGCCGGAGCTCTTTCGCGGCGTGATGTTCGTCGGGCATCTTCTGGTGGTGCGTCTCAGCCTGGCGCGGGAGCTGGGCGGGTTCCATCCGCGATTCGACCGCGTTCAGGACTTTGAATTCATGCTGCGGCTCTCTGAGGCAACCATCAGAATCCATCACCTTCGCAAGATCTTGTACTATTGGCGGAGAATACCGGGAAGCGTTGCGTTCAACGGTGATGAGAAAGGCGCGATCGAGCCCCTACAGGCCGCGGCGGTGAACGAACATTTGTCGCGATGTTCTATCCCCGCCATCGCCAGTCCCCATCCAACGTTGGCCCATCGCCTCGTGATCGAACCGAAGGACCGCTCAACGTTCCCAAAGGTGGCGATCATGGTTCGCGAAAACACCCTCCGGCGCCCGGCCTTGCGATCACTGCTTGATCGATCGACCTATCCGAATTTCACCGTCTCTCTCGCCACTGACTCGGCCGCGCGACTGGATTTCAAGGACGAGCGAATCCTAATATGCGATCCGGCCGCGCAAGCCGATGCGGAGAATTCCGCTGATTATGTGGTCCTGATGGATGGCGAACTGGAAGTCGTCACTTCGGACTGGATTGAGCGCCTGCTGTTTTATTGCGAGCAACGCGATGTGGGTTGCGCGGCTCCGGTGTTGGTTCAAAGGGATGGCTCGGTTTGGCAGGCGGGTCTCGTTCTCAGCCTCGATCAACCGCTGGATTCGCCCCTGCGCGGGTTGCCGGCCGACACGGACGGCTATGCCGGCTCGCTCTCCTGTTCGCGCGAGGTGAGCGCTGTATCCGGGGAATGCCTGATGATCTCCGCGTCCCTCTTGCGTGAATTAGGCGGTAGCCAAAGGTTCTATGTGTCGGCGCTGTGCCAGGGTGCGGATCTCTCTCTGCAAGCGCTCGTACATGGCCGGCGAAATATCCTCACTCCACGGGCGCGCCTCCTTAAGCGCCAAAGCATGAAGTGCGAGCCTGACTCGCAACTGGATCGCGCACTGTTCGCCGACCGGTGGCGGGACCTCCTAAGGAAAGGCGATCCCTTTTACAACGCGGGCGCCGCTCAGGCATCGCCGGACTATGAAGATGCGGTGCCTGCCGGAATCAGAGCGTGAACGTAGCGTTCGTCAGCCACTGCGACTTCACCGGAAACAGCGCGATGCACATCTTCAGCATCGCCAGTGTGCTTGAGCGATCGGATATACGATGCGCGGTTTGCGTGCCCAACGATGCGGCTAATGTTAGTGAACACGGCACACCGGCTTTTGCGGTAGTTTCCTACGCGGACGCATATGCGAACGGAGTCCTCTTTCCCGATGGACGTGGACCCGATGTGATCCACGCCTGGACCCCGCGGGAGCTGGTCCGCAAGTTGACCGAGCACCTCGCCAGCGTTCACGATTGCCCGTACATCGTTCATCTCGAAGACAACGAAGAAGTGATCCTCGAGGTGGAACTCGAACAGACGTACGGCGAGATCGAGAGCCAGCCCATCGAAGTTCTGGACTTGAAAGTACCCGAGCACAGGTCGCATCCCGTTCACTACCGGTCGTTCCTCTCCCGTGCGGCGGCTGTGACGGCGCTCATGGACCGTCTTCTTGAATTCAAGCCTGAGGGTGTTCCCGGCATGGTGTTCTGGCCGGGCTTTGACGATGAGTTTCTAAACCCGCCTGCCCCGTCGTCAGCATTGTTGAGCCGCTTTCAGCTTCGCCCGAACGAGAGGGTGCTGGTCTATAACGGCAACGTACACGCCACGAATTCCGCTGAAGTGCAAAGCCTTTTTCTCTCGGTTCAGGCGTTGCGGCGCGTGGGCGTGCCAGTCAGGCTCCTGAGGACGGGCTTGAATCACATCGACGACACCGGTTGGATCGAAGACGCCGTTGCGTCGGGGGCTGTAGTCGATCTCGGTTTCGTACCAAGATCTGAGGTTCCCTCGCTGGTTTCGCTGGCCACGGCGCTTGTTCAGCCCGGACGGCCCGGCCGGTTTAACGATTACCGCTTTCCCTCCAAGCTTCCCGAGTTTCTTGTTTCGGGAAAGCCCGTCGTTCTTCCAAAAGCCAATATCGGGCGATTCCTCCGAGATGGCGTCGAGGCTGTGCTGACCGAGTCGGGCGACGCCATCGAGATTGCACAGAAGGTCGAGCGCCTGCTAAATGAACCGGAACGGGCGGCCACGATGGGAGCCGCGGGAAGGGAGTTTGCGCTTAAACGGCTGTCATGGGAAATCAATGTTCCGCCAATCGTCGATCTGTATAAAGACGTGATCGAACAACGGACCGCGGCGGCGTCGATCGGATCGGCTGATTTGCTGTCCACCATTCGGCTCATCAGCTTCTTTCTTCCTCAGTTTCACCGAATCAAAGAGAATGACGAATTCTGGGGCGAGGGTTTCACCGAGTGGACGAATGTGAGGCGCGCCGTGCCGAACTTCCACGGCCATTATCAGCCACAAGTTCCGGCTGATCTGGGCTATTACGATCTGAGCGATCCCCAGACACTTCAGCGGCAGGTGGAGCTGGCTGCCGGCTATGGTATTTACGGCTTTTGCTTCTACTATTACTGGTTTAACGACCGCCGAGTTCTGGAGCGTCCGCTGGAGCAGATGCTTGAAACGGGCCAGCCTGATTTTCCCTTCTGTATCTGCTGGGCAAATGAGAATTGGACCAGAAGCTGGGATGGGTCCGAACAAGACATTCTGATCGCTCAGGAGTATTCGAGTCAGGCCTGTGAGCGCTTCATCCGCGACGTCATCCCCATTCTGAAAGACCGCCGCTACATTTGCGTGGGTGGAGCACCCATGCTGCTCGTGTACCGCGCGGACCAGATTCCCGGCGCCGCGGCGGTTGCGCGACGATGGCGCGAAATCTGTTCCAGCGAAGGCATTCCGGCCCTGCATTTATGCGCCGTGCAGAGTTTTGACGCTCTTGATCCGCGAACGGCGGGTTTTGACGCGGCCGTGGAGTTTCCTCCGCACGTTACCCGAGCCCTGCTGGATCTAACATCGATCCCCGGCCTTCGTGACGATTTCAAGGGATACGCGGAAGACTATGCGACGATCGTCCGCAATCAGTTAAGTCTGACACTCCCCGACCATATTCTTTATCGAGGCGTTATGCCAGCCTGGGACAACACTCCGCGTCGCGGGACCAGCGCGCACATTGTTCTTAATTCCTCTCCGGAACGCTATGAGGAATGGCTTTACGGTCTCGCGAAGCAGGCGCTGGGCCGGCAGACTGTGCAGGAGCCGATTCTGTTCGTCAATGCCTGGAACGAATGGGCCGAAGGGGCATATCTTGAACCGGATCAGAAGCACGGACACGCGCGGCTCCGCGCTACGCGGAGTGCTCTCACCCGCGCGGCAAGGGATTGCCGGCAACAACCAGTACCTCTACCGCCAGTAAAACGCAATCCGTCAGAAGCGGAACATAACCTCATCCGGACCTACCGGAACTTCGCTGTTACACGCCTGAGCTATGGTACTGTGCGCGATTACTGCGACAGCTTCGAGAATCTGCGCGCGCTGGCAACGGCAAACGGCGATCTTAAGGATTGCCAGCGGCCATGGGTGGTAAAAGCGATTCTCACCAAAGCGCCCCCACCCGGGTGCATTCTGGAGATCGGCGCGGGCGAACCGCTGGTAGCCGATCTATTAAGCAGACTCGGATATGAGGTTTGGATCGCCGACCCGTACGACGGTTCCGGCAACGGCCCGAGGGAATTCGAAACGTTTCGCCGCCGGTATCCGCATCTCAGATTCGTGCGGTCGCAATTCCACGAACGGTTGCCAAAGGCGCCCCGCGGGGGCTTCGATTGCATTTACTCGATATCTGTTTTGGAGCATGTTCCGGAAAGCGAATTACCCAGAGTGTTTTCTGGTTTACGAAACTTTCTCAAACCCGGCGGCGCTTCAATCCACGCCATCGACCACGTACTGCGCGGGAGCGGAGCCGCGGAGCATCTCGCGAAGCTGCGGCTGATGGTTCATGGCTTCGGATTCGACCAGGCGGACCTGGATGCTCTTCTGAAGCGGATGAACGCCGACACAGAGACATACTATTTGTCGGCGGAAGCTCACAATCGTTGGCGCAACGATGTTCCCTACGATCAGTTTCCAATGCGGGTCTGTGTAAGCATCCAAACAGTAGCTGACGCTCATGCGATTCGGGTTGCGGGAGCCAACGATGGCTAAATCCTTCAACGAAGCCCGGTCGACGCCTCCCCCGCTCGCCGTTCCGCCAAAACCCGAGCCCGCGCGGGCAGCCCATGCTTGCCCTTCGAGTCGTGTCGCTGAAGACTAAGGCGCGCTGAGCCAAAAAGCGGAAACGGCACACCCCGGGAGGGTGTGCCGTTGAGCGGTAAGCCAGTATAAGGGCCGCTATCCGCGTCGCTTCCGCAGGCGGCCGATCATGCCCAACGCGAGTGCGCCAATGCCGAAAAGAGCCATCGTGGCAGGCTCCGGAACGCCTTCCGCTTCGCTGAATAGCGCATAACGGCTGTCGGCCGGCAGGTCCTTCGTGCCGTTCACAAATCCGAAAGACGAATTCTGCGAATAATAAAATGTGCCCGCCGTCCCGATTTCGAATATCAATCCGAAGGTACCACTTCCAGGCAACGTGGGAGTGGCATCCGTAAGCACATCGTCCTGGATGACCCATGTGACGGTGTGGCTCCCCGTCGTGTCATAAATGCCGACCGACTCGGTATCGGTGGCCGCCCCGGCGATTGCGGCCAGCAACGAGAAAGTAACCGATCCTGACGACGAGAAGTAGAAATCGGGAGCCGGTATAGAGGTGTTGCCGGAGTCCGAAAGATACTCGTTCAGCGAGGCCCCCGCAGTCTGAGTGGCGGCGCCGCAATTCGACGTCGTAAGACAGAACCCGATGTTCTTGTCGGTTCCGTCGAGGGACTCATTGTCGAAGAACGGATTTCCCGCGGGAGTACCGTTTCCGTTCTGATTTACGATCCCCGCGCTGAACGCGTTCCACTGTCCATCCGAGGTCACCAGGGTGAGCCCGGACCCAGTCAGCGAGAAAATCATGTCGTTGTAATCGCCAATATTCTCTTCGGAAGTGTTTGGAAGGCTGTTTTCAACGCCCGCGACGAAAGTGCTGCTCGGTGCGGGACCGGCATACAAAGTCACGCTCAAAAACGATCCGAGTACTATTGCCGCAACCAAAAAATACCTGATCATGGGGATTTCCCTAGTCCTTTCTCACCGTCTCGTTGATTCTACCCTGGAATGGACGGGGAGGAAAGGCTTATTTTCAGTTGGGACGTCGCCCTGTAACGGTTTACCGAGCTACGGCCTGTACCGGCTGATTGGTGGAGGGATATCCGGCGAATAGGTATTACTAGTTTTGAGGCGGTAGTAGTACTCGTCGAGCGGATGCGGGCCTGCGTTACGCGGTGAGCTTGCGAATGAAGAGTCCGTGAACTTGCGCGTTATCAGTCAGTTCTGGGTGAAACGTGGCAACCAGGTGGCGGCCTTGCTCGACCAGAACGGGGGTGTCGCGCCACGATGCCAGAATGTTTACGTCGGGGCCGGTTCGGCGAATGATAGGCGCGCGGATGAATACCGCTTCGAGTGTATTGCCGTACCAAGGCAGGCGGACAACGCGGCTGTCGAGTTGGCGGCCATACCCGTTTCGTTCGACGGTAATATCCACCAAACCAAGCGATCGCTGCTCCGGCTTCAAAACGTCGGTAGCCAGCAAAATGGCTCCGGCGCAGGTGCCGAAGACGGGCCGCTCCCGGCCGAAGCGTTGTAACGGCCCGAAGAGGTGTTCCTCGTCGAGCAACTTCAGCATTGTCGTGCTCTCGCCGCCGGGAAGGACAAGAGCGTCAACGGCGTCCAGTTCCGTGGCCGTTCGAACTTCGAGGGCGTGGGCGCCGGCCTGCTCCAGCGCCTTTTTGTGGGCCTCGAAATCGCCCTGAAGCGCCAGCACGCCGACTCGCTTGGCAACCGGCACTACCAGCCCCGGGTCTGCAGCAACTCGCCTTCAGAAATCTGCGCAATATCCAAACCGGGCATGCCAATGGCCAGGCCTTCGCTGGCTTCAAGCAGCTTCTGTGGGTCTTTGTAATAAGTCGCGGCTTTCACGATCGCTTTGGCGCGCGCCTCGGGGTCGGATGATTTGAAAATGCCCGAACCAACGAAAACGGCTTCGGCGCCAAGCTGCATCACCAGCGCGGCGTCGGCGGGTGTGGCGATTCCACCCGCGGAGAAGTTGGGCACGGGCAACCTGCCGTGTTCGGCCACCCACTCCACCAGCTCAAGGGGCGCCTGCAGCTTCTTCGACTCGGCCACCAGCTCTTCCTTGCCCAGCACGGTGAGCTGCTTCATTTCCTTGACGATGGTGCGGATGTGGCGCACCGCTTCCACGATGTTGCCGGACCCGGCCTCGCCCTTGGTGCGAATCATGGCCGCGCCTTCGGCGATGCGCCGAAGAGCCTCGCCCAGGTTGCGGGCGCCGCAAACGAACGGCACTTTGAAATCGCGCTTGGCGATATGGTGTTCTTCGTCCGCCGGCGTCAGCACTTCGCTTTCATCGATGTAATCGACCTCGAGCGCCTCCAGAACGCGAGCTTCCATGAAGTGTCCGATGCGGGCCTTGGCCATAACCGGAATACTGACGGTCTGCATGATCTCCCGTATTTTCGAGATTGGCGCCATGCGCGCCACGCCCCCTTCCTTGCGGATGTCGGCGGGCACGCGTTCCAGCGCCATTACCGCGGCGGCGCCGGCTTGCTCGGCAATCTGGGCCTGTTCGGCGTTGGTGACGTCCATGATGACGCCGCCCTTCAGCATCTCGGCCAGGCCGACCTTCAAACGGAATTGATCGTCAAAGTACATCGTGGTTCTCCTTGGAATCTCTCAAACCAAAACAGGCGCGGGATCAAGCCGCGCCTGCTCGCGCGCTTGTTCCAGCTCGCTGCGGAACAGCCGGCCCAACGTGGCGATTCCAGCGATAATATCGTCCGGCGGAAGCTGCGCAAAACTCAGCCGCAGTGTACCGGGCACGCTCCGGCCCACCGCGAAATGCTTGCCGGGCATGTAGCTGACGCCTTCTCGAACGGCTTTCGGCAATAATTCGGCAGGATCCAGCGGTTCGGGCAGCGTGATCCAGAGATTCATGCCGCCGCGAGGTCTTGTGAAGCGCGAGCCGGGGGGCAGGTGCCGCTCACAGGCATCGAGTGCCGCGTCCAGACGCTCGCGTCCCGCGGCCAGCATCTTCTGCCGGTGCGCGGCGAGGCGGCCCGATTCGGCGAAGCGCAGAAGCACAGCCTGAGCGAGGTGGTCGGTGTGAAGATCGCTCGCCTGCTTTGCTTCGGTTAGCCGGGCAATCAGACGCGCCGGACCAATCGCCCACCCCACGCGCAAGCCCGGAAACGCCAGCTTCGAGTAACTGCGCAGCAGCACGGTGTCCCCGGTTTCGTCCAACTGGCGGATCGTCTGGTCACGGGGGCCGCGATACGCCAGATCGCCATAGATGTCGTTTTCGATAAGCACGGTGCCGGTGCGGCGCGCGAGCTGCAACAAACGGCGACGGTCTTCCCCAGGGAGACTGGTACCAGTCGGATTCTGGAAGCTCGCGGTGACCACCAGCATGCGCGCCGGTTCGCGCTGAAGTACGCGCTCGATATGATCGACGTCGATACCGTTCATGCCTACGGGAATCCCGACGACGTTCGCACCGGTGCGGCGAAAAACCGAGACAAGGCCTGGATAAACCGGATCTTCCAGCAGCACCGTCTCGCCGTGCGCCACCAGAGTGCGCTGCAACAGGTCGAACGCCTGCTGGCACCCGCTGGTGATCAGGATGTCGTCGCCTTCGCGGACCACTCCTTCTTCGCGGCCTCGTTCAAGCAGATATCGCCGCAAGGGCGCGTATCCGGCGGGTGAGCCAAGCTGCAGGATGTTCGTCGCCTCGCTCGATTGGATCACTTCATTGCAGGTGTCGCGGAAGGCCTCCATGGGAAACAGAAACTCGGACGGACGCGAATTGGAAAAACTGATGCGTGCATCGGACACGGAAGTTCGCTGAGAGCCGGGCGGGAGCAGTGCCGACCAGTCGATACCGGGCGTTCGAGATCCGCCGGCGGTGACAAAACTGCCGCGGCCCACCTGACCGTTGATGAGCCCGGCGGTTTCCAGCAGGTCATAGGCTGACGAAACGGTTGCGCGGTTCAGGCCAAGTTGGCCAGCCAATTCCCGAGTGGCGGGCAGACGCTCTCCCGGCCCCAGAGTGCCGACCTCAATACATTCCTTTATGTGCTCATACAGTTGACGATAAATCGGGCGAGATGTGTCCTCTTCGAGAATCGGGCGCGGGAGCATGAGAATCAGTCAGAAGCATACCATATTGGACTAGCTAGCTCGGGAGCTCGGGAACTCGGGCAAACCTTTGTTCGGCTTCGGTTGGGGACCTTGCCGCTTTGATACAATCGAGGCCTCTGCCGTGATCTTCCGTGGTTCGCTGGCTGTCACAATCCTCGTGATGGTTGCTGTTGGACTCGCTGCGCCTGCACAGCACCCTGACAAGACCATCCCTTACGCCGACTTGCCGATCCGTCCATCGAGGGACGATAAGAAAACCACGCCACCACCGCCGGCGCCTTTGTCGCGCATGCCGCGCCCCGCGGTCAGCGCCGAAACATCGCGATTGGTGTTCCGCGCATCGCCGCTTTCGGCGAAGGGCTTGCTATCGCAACAGGTCAGGGATGCGCTCCATGGACTAATCCATGCACATGGCACGGAGGAGATCCTGAAGCTGCGCGCATTCGTGGCCGGTTCGGGGGACATGCGCCGCGTTCAGGAGATTGCCGCCGAGGTATTCGCCGACAAGCACGATCTTCCCGCGCTCACGGTGATTCAGGTGGGGGCGCTGCCGATGGAGCGGGCGCAGGTGGCCATCGAGAGTACGGCGGAATCCAAGAATGTGGTGAATCCGAACGGCGTGGCGTTCGTATCGGCGCAGCCGTCGTCATCGCTGGATGGGGCGGTTGCCAAAGTGAAGACGGTTCTCGAAGCCGGCGGCATGGGCATGGATAGCCTGCTGAGGATGACCTGTTTTGTGAGCAGTCTCGACGGGATTCCCGTGCAGCCCCCCGGGGTGCCGATCCCGGTGACCATCGTGCAGATGCAGCGCGAGCCGGTGCGGCCCAGAGCGGCGTGCGAGGCAATTGCGCGCGTGGAACAGCCGCGGTCGCTGCCGGTGCAGTTCATCGATGGTGTACCCGGGGTTCCCGCGATGGCCGTGGTGAGCGCTTCGCGCGTGGTGATGAGCGGATCGCAACTCGGGTTTGGTGAGCAGGAACCGGACGTGAAGCTCGCCTTCGAACGTCTGCGCAAGGACATCCAGGATGCTAACGGCGATCTGCGTCGCACCGTGATGGCGCATTACTATGTCGTGTCCACCGGTGTCTCTGAGCAGGTGCGGAAGGTGCGAGGCGAATACGAGGGGACTGCGCTGCCGGCGTCCACCATGCTCGGATTTGAAGGATTGCCGTCCATCGACGCGGCGTTTGCCATGGATGTTGTGGCGCTGCAAACGGGGCAGTAGACCAGGACACGCAGCTGAGCCGCGTTTCGCCGGACTTGGGAAAAAGCGGCTGCCGCCGCTGGTCCACTATAATTCCCTTGTGGCGGTGCGACATTCGGTCTGCGCGCTGGATTGCCCCGATACCTGTTCCCTGCTGATCAACGTGGAGAACGGCGTTGGGTCGAAGTTGCGCGGCGATCCGGATCATCCCGTCACGCGCGGATTTCTGTGCGGCAAGGTCGCGCGATACCTGGAGCGCGAATACTCACCAGACCGGCTGCTTTACCCGCAACGGCGCGCGGGCGCGAAAGGCGAAGGGCGATTCGAGCGAATCTCCTGGGACGAAGCGCTCGATACGATCGCCGAGCGGCTGCAGTCCTTAGCGGCGGAATTCGGCCCCGAAGCCGTCCTCCCTTACAGCTACGCGGGCACGATGGGCCTGCTCAACGGTTCCGGCATGGACCGCCGTTTCTTCCATCGGCTGGGCGCGTCTCAACTGGACCGAACCATCTGCTCGGCGGCTGGCGGCGCGGGGCTAGTCGCATCGACGGGCTTCAAGTACGGGAGCGAACCCGAGCAGATTGTCCACGCGAAGCTGATCATCGCCTGGGGCGCCAACATCCTTGGCACCAATGTTCACTATTGGCCTTTCATCGTGGAGGCGCGGCGGCGCGGCGCGAAGTTCTATGTCATCGATCCGGTGATCAATCGAACGGGTCGCGCGGCCGACAAGGTATTCGCCATCTATCCTGGCAGCGACATGGCGCTGGCGCTCGGCTTGATGCATGTGATTTTCGCCGAAGGCCTGCACGATGCCGAGTACACCGCGCAGCACACGTCGGGCATCGATGATTTGCGCGGGCATGCGAAGTCTTACACGCCTGAGAAGGTCGAGGCGCTCACAGGAATTCCGCGCGAAGACATCGTAGCACTGGCCCGCGAATACGCCACCACGCGGCCATCCTACATTCGTCTGAACTACGGCGTGCAGCGCAGCGAGCGCGGCGGACGCGCGGTGCAGGCTATCGCATATTTGCCCACGCTGACGGGTTCCTGGAAATATATTGGCGGCGGTCTGACCCTCTCCACTTCGCAGAGCTTTCGGCTGAACAAGACTGCGCTGGAGATGCCGGAGTTGCAGACGCGGTCGCCACTTGGCCGCGAAGCGCGCGTGGTGAACATGTCGGAGCTGGGCCGGGCGCTGACGGCTCTCGACGATCCGCCGGTGAAGGCCCTGGTGGTCTACAACTCCAACCCGGCGGCGATTGCGCCCAATCAGAATCTGGTGTGGCGCGGTATTTGCCGCGAAGATTTGTTCACGGTGGTGCTGGAGCAATTTCAGACGGACACCGCCGATCACGCCGACATCCTGCTGCCATCCACGACGTTCCTCGAACACACCGATCTATATCTCGCTTACGGGCATTACTATCTGCAACTGGCGCGTCCGGCGTTGCCTGCGCCGGGTGAGGCGAAGTCAAACGTGGAAGTGTTTCGTTTGCTGGCTAAGAGGCTGGGATTCGAGGATGCCTGCTTCGACGACAGCGAAGACGACATGATTCGGGCGCTGCTCGCGTCGGACCATCCATTCATCCGGGGAATCACTCTGGAGCAACTGGATCGCGCGCATTCGGTGCGGTTGAAGGTTGCGCCGGAGGGTGAGCCGTTCCTGCCGTTCGCGAATGGCGGTTTCGGTACGGCTTCCGGCAAGTTCGAGTTTCGTCCTCAGGAATTGAATTACGTGCCGCCGGTGGAATCGCGCCTTGGTGGCGCGGAGTTGCGTAAGCAATACCCGCTGGAGATGATTTCCTCCAAGAACGACGACAGCATGAATTCGACGTTCGGATATCGGGGAGACACGGATGCGCAGACCTCCGTGTTGTGGCTGCACGAGGAAGATGCGGCATCGCGGGGCATTCGATCGGGCGATTCCGTGCGGGTGTTCAATGACCGTGGCGAGGTGCTGCTGCGCGCCGAAGTGGATGGGAAAGTGCGCAGCGGCGTGGTGAGAGCGCCGTCGGTGCGCTGGGCAAAGCGAACGCCCAATGGGCACGGCATCAACTCGCTGACTTCGGACCGGCTGACCGACATCGGTGGCGGCCCGGTGTTTTATAGCTGCCTCGTGCAAGTGGAAAAGTGCGGCGACTGAGCCGCGGGCTAAAGAAGAGTAATCCGGAGACTTATGAATTATTATGAACAGCATCGTGCGGAATATCTGGAGGAATTGAAAGCTTTCCTGCGAATTCCGAGCATCAGCACCGACCCCGATCATAAAGACGACATCCGCAAGGCCGCCGATTTCGCGCTCGCGCTTCTGAAGAAGGCGGGCATGGACAACACGCACCTCATTGAGGGCGGTGCAGCCGGCCGACCCCATTGACGAATGGAAATCGCCGCCATTCGAGCCGGATATTCGCAACGATAATATCTACGCGCGGGGCGCGGTGGACGACAAGGGCCAGACGCTGATCCTGATCAAGGCCGTGGAAGGGCTGATGAAGCAGCACGGGCGCCTTCCGGTGAACGTCAAGTTTCTGCTGGAAGGCGAGGAGGAGATGGGCGGCGAACACATCGAAGCCTTCGTGAAGAGCAAGCCGCCCCTGCTGAAGAGCGATGCCGCGATCATTTGCGATACCGAGATGTTTGCGCCTGAGCTGCCGACGCTCTGCGTTGGACTGCGCGGTATGGTGTACGGCGAGATCCACGTGCAGGGCGCGCGGCAGGATCTGCACTCGGGCATCTATGGCGGGGCCGCGCCGAATCCGCTGCAAGCCCTGGCGGAAATCATCACCGCGCTGAAGGACAGGGACGGGCGCATCCACATTCCTGGTTTCTACGACAAAGTGGAACCTCCCAGCGCGAAGGAGAAGGAAGCCTGGGCGCGGCTGCCGTTCAACGAGGCCGAGTATCTGGAGAAGGAGATCGGCTCGAAATCGCTGACCGGCGAGCCCGGGTACGACGTCTTCGAGCGCACCTGGGCGCGGCCCACGTTCGAAGTGCACGGCATCAAGGGCGGCTTCATCGGCGAGGGCGCCAAGACGGTGATTCCCGCGCGGGCCGTGGCCAAGATCAGCACACGGCTGGTGGCGTATCAGGAACCGGAAGAAGCCATCGAGCAGATTCGCGCGGCCATTGCGGCGGCGTGTCCGAAGGGCGTGACTGCCGAGTTTAAGTTGATCCACCAGGCGGAGCCGTCGCTGGTGAACCCGGACAATCACTTCATTCACG
>JBEKFB010000040.1:0-18650 GCA_050013535.1 Bryobacteraceae bacterium
GTCGGTGAGAAGACACTCAACAAGCTGCTGCGCCACTTCGGAAGCACGGAGCGGGTCCGGCTGGCTGGCGAAGAGGAACTGGTGAAGGTGGTGGGTCGCGCCGCTACCCGACGATTAATGGCTCACTTCGCCACACCGGTGATCACTCCCGGATAGCCAATATTCCCCTGAAGCGGATTCTCTTCGCGACCATCGGGTCCCTAGGCGACCTGCATCCGTGTCATGCCATCGGGCTGGAACTGGCGAGGCGCGGTCATCGGGTGACCATCGCCTCCACGGGGTTCTACCGGGCAAAAGTGGAAGCTCTGGGCCTCGGATTCTTGCCGCTACGTCCCGATTGGAATCCCAGCGATCGCGAACTCATCGCCCAGTGCGCGGACCTGAAGAGCGGACCGGAAGTGCTCATCCGCCGGATCGTTCTGCCGCATCTGCGTGCCACCTACGACGATCTTCTCGCCGCGGCCCGCGATGCGGATCTGATGATCGCCGGTGAACTGGTGTATGGCGCTCCACTGGTATCGGAAAAGCTGGGGCTGCCATGGGCATCGGCGACTCTTTCCCCCGTCTCATTTCTCTCCGCGCACGATCCGTCCGTGCTGGTGAATGTACCTGGAATGATCCACCTGCGAAAATTGGGCTGGCCGGTTTATCGCGCCGTGATGAACGTCGGCCGTTGGGGAACGCGGCATTGGTGGGATCCGGTGCGGCAACTGCGCCGCGAAGAGGGTCTCCGACCCGATTGCGACCCGCTCTTTCGCGATAAGTTTTCGCCCAATTTGGTACTGGCGCTCTTTTCATCTCTGCTCGCCCGCCCGCAGCCCGATTGGCCCCGCCAAACTGTTCAGCCCGGATTTGTGTTCTTCGATGGCCGTGATTCATCCGATGATGCTCCGGCAGAGTTGACAGCCTTTCTTGCGGCGGGAGATGGGCCCATCGTGTTCACGCTGGGGTCGACGGCGGTGCACAATCCGGGCGATTTCTATGACGCCAGCGCGGAGGCGGCCAGACTGCTGGGGCGGAGAGCGGTGCTGTTGGTGGGAGCCAATCCCGCCCCTCGCGCCGCTTCGAAAGACATTCTGGTGTTGCCCTATGCGCCCTATTCGCAGATTTTTCCTCACGCGGCCGCGATTGTGCATCAGGGCGGCTCGGGAACCACCGGCCAGGCAATGCTTGCGGGCAAACCCATGGTGTTCGTTCCTTACGGTTGGGATCAGCCCGACAATGCCGCGCGAGTTGAGCGTCTGGGAATGGGCCTGCATGTGCCGCGGACCCGGTATTCAGCCAGAACCGCCGCTCACGCGCTTGATCGTCTGCTGAACGACGATCGGTTCGCGAAACGTGCGGCCGAGGTAGGCAAGAGGATCAAAGCTGAAGATGGGTTGACCGGAGCATGCGATGCGATCGAGTCGGTTCTGCCTTAATGCGGAATAGAAGTGCCCGTCACCGAAGTAGCCGGGCGGTATCGACTGCTGTCAACCCGGGCAGTAGCCGCTCATCCGGAATTGGCTCGCCTAATTGTGGGCGCACGGGCACAACGCCGGCCCACACCGGAATGGCGTAGTCCTCTTCATCGTCAATCGGTCCGCCCGTGCGTACCTTCGCGGAGACCTGATCCAGCGCGAGCGCGAGCACGCTGGTGGCTTTCATTTCCTGCGGCGCTGGCTGGCGCACTTCTTCCCAACGGCCGGCGATGATGTGATTCGTGAAACAGCGCAGGGCTTCCATTTTCTCTTCAGGATCAGTCACCAGACGAGCCTTCCCCAGCACGACAACCGACCGGTAATTCATCGAATGATGGAAGGCCGAGCGTGCCAGCACGAAGCCGTCGACGAGAGTAACCGTCACGCAGATGTCCACGCTCTCCGCGCCCGTGCGCAGCATGCGGCTGGCGGCAGATCCGTGAATGTAGATTTGATCGCCACTGCGCGCGTATCCCGTCGGGATGACGAACGGCTGCCCGTCCATCACGAAACCGACGTGGCAGATGCGTCCCTCATCGAGGATGGCGTGAACCTGAGCTTTGTCGTAGACGGCGCGTTTGGGCAGGCGGCGCACCTGCGTCCGTTCGGTGGGCGTGAAGGCATCCATGATTCTCTCAATGTAACCCGGCCCGAGTCGATGTTCGCCTTTTATTCGAATTATGCGGAAAACGCATAGATCAAAAGAAAAATATTGCATCGCCACCGATCCCGTGGTTTACTTGATTTGCGGTGGCCGAAAGTGGCCGCGAGTGGGTCGAAATGGAAGCCGAAGCAAGACCGATGCCGGTAGTCTCTGCCCCTTTGGGTATTTACCCGGCTCGTGTCGACGAAAAGGGCCGCCTCAAGCTGCCCACCGACTTCCAGCAGTACCTGCACGCGGTCTTCGCCGGAGAGGGTTCGGAGCGCCGGGTGTTCATAACCAGCCTCGATCTTCGCACAGTTCGAATTTACCCGCTTTCGCTGTGGAAGTCCAACGAAAACCTGTTGGAACAGGACACCGATGACCCGGATGCCGCGGCGGATGTCGCCTTCCTGGCAAAGGATCTGGGCGGCAGCTCGGAAGTGGATGCACAGGGCCGGGTGCTGGTGCCTGCGGGATTGAGGCAGTTGCTGAAGCTGGAATCGCAGCCGGTCTACCTCGATTGCTACAAGGGCCGCATCAGCGTTCTCACGGAGGCGCTCTACAAGGAGAAGCAGGCCCGGGCGCGCGAGAACGTGCTCGAGAAACTGAGCCGGCTCGAAAAGAAGGGGCTGCGGTAAGCGGTATGTATGCACGTTCCGGTCATGCTCGGCGAGGCGCTGGAATATCTGGCGATCCGGCCGGACGGCGTGTATTTGGACATGACCGCGGGGCTCGGTTCGCATACGCGGGCGATCGCCGAGCGGCTCACTACGGGATTTGTGATTGCGAGCGACCGGGACGCGGAATCGCTGGCGCGAGCGAAACAGAATACGGCGGATGTGGCGGAGCGGATTCGGTTTCACCACGGAAGCTTTTCGGACGTACGCCGGGCGCTGGAAGCATCGGCTGTGGAGCAAGTGGATGGAATGCTGGCGGACCTTGGAGTCAGCCGCTATCAGTTAACGGACCCGGAGCGCGGGTTCTCGCTGATGGCGGACGGTCCGCTGGATATGCGCATGGATCGAAGCGGCGGAACGACAGCCGCGGATCTGGTCAATTTTATGTCGGAGAAGGAACTCGCCGGCCTGATTTTCCGGCTCGGCGAAGAACGGAGGTCGCGGCAAGCAGCCAGAGCAATCGTTCGGGCGCGGCCTCTCCACACCACCGGGCAACTGGCTGGCATTGTGGAGCAGGCCTTACCCCGGACGGGCCGTTTGCACCCGGCCACTCAGATCTTCATGGCGCTGCGGCTCGCCGTGAACGGGGAGCTGGAGCAGTTGGAAGGATTGCTGGCCGAGACGCCGAATCTGGTGCGGGGCGGCGGCCGCATGGTTTTTATTACGTTCATGTCTCTGGAAGACCGTCTGGTCAAGCGGAGTTTTCAGGACATGGCACGGTCCGGGCGTGCGGAGATTCTGACGAAGCACGTGATCAGGCCGTCGGAAGAAGAGGTCCGAAGTAACCCGCCGTCGCGAAGCGCCAAGCTGCGCGCGGTGAAGTTGAGATAGCGAAAAGAACATGGCAACGCTGGCAACATTACTCGACAGATTCACACTCCCGCGCGGCGCGGCACAGGCAGCCACGCAAGTACGGGACACGGCCGACGATTTTCTGGTTCGCCCCCTCGCCAACGAGACTCTTTACTGCTTCGTGAAGAAGATCGACAACTCGGGCGTGGTGCGCGAGGACGACCCGCGCGCGGGAAGAGCGTGCTGGAAAGTAATTGGCGCAGGCGTGGCCAGCACGCTGGCGCTGCTGGTCCTCATGTTGCCCAGCGTACTCGGCTTGCTATCCGGCTATCAGCTTCAGACGCTCCGCGACGAGCGGCAAAAGCTGCAGACGGCCATCGCCGTGGAGCAACTGCAGGAGAGCAGGCTGCTGAGTCCCGGGAATCTCGACAAGGTGGCAAGGGAGCGCGACTACACCGCACCGGCGCCCGGACACATGGTGTATCTCGATAACCGGGACGGCAGCCGCCTGGCGCAGAATACCGCGCGCTCTCTGACGGCGGCCGCTCAATAGACGTTGATGGGGATTTCGCCGTGGATGACCGCCACTATGAGCCGGCCGATCTCGAGTTCTCGATGGCCCGCGTGCGCCGCTTCGCGCGGTTCACGTTCTTCTGGGCCGCAATCGTGCTCGTGCGTTTGGTCCAGTTGCAGATTGTCGATCACGGTCAACTCCACCGTCTCGCCGACAGCGAACACGAACATCTGGTAAAGGTAGAGCCACCGCGCGGGGCCATTCTCGACCGCAATGGCCAGCGCCTGGCGATGAGCCTGCCTGTCGATTCGGTTTACGTCAATCCCCTGCAGATTCGCGATACCGGTGTGGCGTCGGAAATCCTTGCGAAGATCCTGAAGCTGGATCAGCGGCACTTGCTTGCGGATTTGAATGGCGCGCTGGCGGACCATCGCGGCTTTCTGTGGATCAAGCGGAAGATCGAGCCGGAAGAATCCGAACGGCTGCGCAGCCTGAATCTGGATTGGATCCAGTTCGAATCGGAGACCCGGCGCTTTTATCCGTATGACGACCTGGCCGCGCACGTGGTGGGCAGTATGAGCGCCGACAACCGGGCACTGGAGGGCGTGGAGTTGAAGCTGAACAGCCAGCTTGCTCCTCGCGTGGGCATCGTTCGGGTTACTACCGACGTGCGCCGGCAGAGCTTTGACGAGGAAGCAGCCAGCGCGCCGGCCGAGCCTGGCCAGGACATTCATCTCAGCATCGACAGCCGCATCCAGTACATCGCCGAACGTGAGCTGAAGAAAACCATCCTCGCTCATCACTGCTGGACCGGAAGCGTGGTGGCGATGGACCCGAAGACCGGCGAGATTCTGGCGCTGGCCAGCTATCCCACCTTCGATCCGAACAAGTCTCTTGGGGACGGCGACGATCCGAAAGCGCGATTTAATAATGCGGTGTCCGTGCCGTTCGAGCCGGGCTCCGTGTTCAAGGTGGTCACCCTGACGGCCGCGCTGGAGACCACGAAGATGACGCCGGACACCGTGGTCCCGTGTTACAACGGCGCGTTTCATTACTTCGACCGCGTCATTCACGACCATGAGCCTTACGCCGCGCTGCCGATGTGGGGCGTGCTGGCGCACTCGAGCAATATCGGAGCGATTCAGATCGGCCTCAAAGTTGGCAAACAAAACCTGTACGATTACGTGCGGCGCTTTGGTTTTGGACAAAAGTCGGGATTGCCGCTGCCCGGCGAGGCCAGAGGCCTGGTTTGGCCTCCGCAACGCTGGCAGGCCACTTCCATTGCCTCGGTCTCCATGGGCCACGAGGTCCTGGTGACCACGGTGCAACTCGCCCGGGCCTGTTCGGTAATCGCCAACGGCGGGTATCTGGTGAAGCCGCACCTGCTGGCCAACCAACAGGTTGATCCGCCGCAGCGCGTAATCCGCACGGAGACGGCGTTCACCATGCGTCACATGATGGAAGGCGTGGTGCTGGTAGGCACCGGCAGGAACGCGCGCCTGGATGGATACTCGGTGGCGGGCAAAACCGGCACCGCGCAAATCGCCGATAACGCGACGCACAAGTATACGCACTTCTACAATTCGTCTTTCATGGGCTTCGCGCCGGTGGCCGACCCGGCGATCGTGATTGTGGTTACGGCGAACGGCGCAACGGGCCACGACGGGTTCGGCGCGGAGGTTTCGGCGCCTGTGTTCAAGACCGTGGCGGAAGCGGCGCTCCGCTATCTGGGCGTGCCCAAAGATTTACCGGATTCTTCTCCCAACCCGGACAACGGCAAAGTCGACGACAACGACGTTGCTGCAATTGCGGATCTCGGATCCGATCCCCCCCCGCTGGATTCCTCCGACGAAAGCCCGGATAACGGGACCGACTCGGGGGACCAGCGGGTTTTTTTGCAGGGGCCCCCGTCCGGGGCGCCGGCGTCCGGTGTACTGGTTGGTCCCAGGGTTCCTAACTTCGTTGGCATGACTCTGCGTGGCGTTGCGCAGGAAGCCGCGGCCGATGGCATCCCCGTGGTATTTCAGGGGCACGGGGTGGCGCGCGCGCAGGCGCCTCTGGCTGGCGGAATGCTTGCGTCGGGGCAAAAGGTACGAGTGGAATTCGCCAACTAGCCACCAAATGACGCTGGAACAACTGCTCTCCGGCATTCGGCTCGGGCAACCGATTCCGGCATCGCTGGCCTCATCCGATATCGCCGGACTCGACTACGACTCGCGGAGGGTCGATCCCGGGTTCGTCTTCTTTGCGTTCCCGGGCGCGAAGGTGGATGGGCGGAGATTCGCGGCGGCGGCGATGGAGCGCGGCGCTGTTGCGGTTGTGAGCGACCTGCCAGCTCCGGAGGGATGGACCGCGCCATGGATCAAGGTGGAGCACGGGCGCCCGGCCCTTGCCCAGGCTGCGAGGAATTTCTATGGTTCGCCCGACCGCCGGCTGGCGTTGACAGGCATCACGGGCACGAATGGGAAGACCACGACCGCGTTTATCATCGATGAGATGCTGCGCTCGGCCGGCCGGACTACCGCGCTGGTCGGGACCATCGAGTATCGACTTGGCGCGAAGAGGCTGCCGGCTGTGAACACGACGCCGGAATCGCTCGACTTGTACCGGCTGTTTCACGCGCTGGAAGAGGCTGGCGGCACGCATGTCACAATGGAAGTTTCATCGCACGCGCTGGCAGTTGGACGCGTGCAGGGAATGACGTTTCACACGGCGGTATTCACCAACCTCACCCGCGATCACCTCGATTTTCACCAGACCATGGAGAATTACTTCGCGGCGAAGATGCTGCTGTTTCATCCCGCGAGCGGCGCGCCGCCGAAATGGGCGGCCATCAATCGCGACGATGAATGGGGACGCAGGATCGAACCCGCGCCGGAGACGCGTGCGCTCTGGTACGGCTTTGGAGAAGGAGCGACGGTTCAGGCACGCGACGTGAAGATGAATTTCGAGGGCGTGCGGTTCACTGTGGATTCCGAAGGCGGATCGTTCGCGGTGCATTCACCGCTGGTTGGACGGATGAACGTCTACAACATTCTGGCGGCTGTGTCGGCGGGCATCAGCTACGATCTCGCGCCCGATGTCATTGCGCATGGCGTGGCCGAATGCGGCGCGGTGCCCGGGCGATTCGAAAGAATTCGCGAAGGACAGCCGTTCCTGGTGGTGGTGGATTATGCCCACACCGACGACGCGCTGCGCAACGTGATTTCGGTGGCGCGCGAGTTGGCGCCGAAGCGTGTGATTACTCTGTTTGGATGCGGCGGCGATCGCGACCGCAGCAAGCGCCCTCTCATGGGCATGGCCGCGGGCGAGCTAAGCGATTTCGTTGTACTGACTTCGGATAATCCCCGGTCTGAAGATCCGCTCGACATTATCAATGATGCGCTGGTGGGGTTGCGCCGGTTCGACACGCCGCATGCCGTGGAACCGGATCGCGAGAAGGCGATTCGGATCGCGTTGCACGAGGCGAAGCCCGGCGATGTGGTGATCCTCGCGGGCAAAGGGCACGAGACGTATCAGATCACTGGCTCGAATTCGATTCATTTCGACGACCGTGAAGTGGCGCGGACGGTGCTGCGGGAGATGGGATGCAGTTCCAACTGAAGCAGGTGCAGGCCGTGTTGGGAGAACACGCTCTCATTTTGCCGGCAGGCATGCGGCCGGGCGACGTTACCGTCACCGGCTGGAGCACGGACACGCGGACCATAGCTCCCGGGGATCTGTTCTTCGCGCTGAGCGGACCGAACTTCGACGGATCGGCGTTCATCGGAGAGGCGTTTGCGCGCGGAGCGGTGGCTGCGATAAAGGATGACGCGCTGTGCTCTCTGCAGAAGTTGGCGGCGTGGGCGCGCGAGGCGTGGGGCGGCGATATTGTCGCGATCACCGGCAGCGCTGGCAAGACCTCCACAAAAGAAGTGATCGCCGATCTGCTGTCCACGCGTTGGCCCGTCGGCCGCACCACCGGAAATCTCAACAACCACATCGGTCTGCCGCTTTCGCTGCTGCGGCTGCCGGATGAGGCGCGCGTGGGCGTCATCGAGATCGGCATGAACCACGCGGGCGAGATTCGCCATCTGGCGAAGATTGCGCGGCCCCGTATCGCGGTGGTGACCAACGTCGGCTATGCGCACGTCGAAAACTTTGAAGATGGGATAGAAGGTGTCGCTCGCGCCAAACGTGAGCTGATGGAGTCGCTGCCGGCCGATGGCATCGCGGTGCTGAACTCCGACGACGCCCGGGTGATGGAATTCACTCATGCGGGCGAGGCCATCACGTTCGGAATCGATGGTGAAGCCGCTGTCCGCGCCGAGGGCGTGGTCTTCACCGAGACCGGTGCGCGATTCCGCGTGAACGGGACGCATTTTCAGACGGAACTGACTGGCCGCCACGGCGTTCTCAACATTCTTGCGGGCGTCGCCGTGGCGGGCATTTACGGAATACCGGCCGCCGATCTGACGGACGCCGTGGCCCGTCTGAAACCGGGCAGGATGCGTGGCGAACGGTTCACGCATAGAGGTATTCTGATTCTTAACGATTGCTACAACTCTAACCCCGATGCCGCACGCGCGATGATCGACGTGCTGCGCGACACGCCGGCTCAACGCCGCGTCGCCGTGCTGGGGGAGATGCTCGAGCTTGGACGCTGGTCCGAGGTCCTGCACCGCGACGTAGGCCGCTACGCCGCCGAGTGCGGGATGTCTGTGCTTGTAGGTATACGCGGCGCTGCTAAAACCATGGTGGACGCAGCCGTGCAAGCGGGCCTTTCCGAGGCCGCCGCGTTTTTTTTTGAGACTCCCGAAAGCGCAGGCGAGCAGTTGCGCGAAATCGCCCGCGAGGGCGACGCCGTTTTATTCAAAGGCTCTCGCGGAACCGGTGTCGAAAAGGCCCTCGAAAGGTTCGTGGCTTAGAATCCATGCTCTACTGGTTGTTCTATGAGAGGCTGTTCCACTTCTTCTCTCCGTTCCGAGTGGTGCAATACGCCACCGTCCGCACGGCTTTTGCCAGCCTGACGTCTTTGTTCCTCTGCATTTTTATGGGGCCGTGGGTAATTCGCAAGCTGCGATACATGCAGATCGGGCAGCACATTCGCGAAGACGGGCCGCGCTCGCACATGGCCAAAGCGGGAACGCCCACCATGGGCGGCATCCTGATCGTGATCTCCATCTTCGTGCCCACGCTGCTGTGGGCCAACCTGACCAATCCCTACGTTTGGATCGCACTGCTCAGTCTGGTTTCATTCGGCGCGATCGGTTTCTGGGACGATTACACGAAAGTGAGGCGGATGCAAAACCTCGGCCTCACCATGCGCCAGAAATTCCTCTGGCAGATTGTGGCGGCGCTGCTGATTGGGTTCATCCTGCTGGGGCTGCACGCGCGCGGTCTTTATTCGACGACTCTGAACGTCCCCTTCGTGAAGAACTTCAAGCCGGATCTGCTGATTCACAGCCTGGCCGGAAATCCGATTACGTATCCGCTGGCTTTTGTCCTGTTCTATGCGTTCATGGCGCTGATCCTGGTGGGATCGACGAATGCCGTGAATCTGACGGATGGGCTTGACGGACTGGCGATTGGCCTGATGATCATCGCGGCGGGCGCGATGACCGTGCTGGCTTACATCACCGGCCACGCGCGATTCGCCGAATACCTGGGACTGGCGCGGTTGCCGGGCGCGGCCGAGCTGACGATCTTCTGCGGAGCGCTGACCGGCGCGTCCATTGGTTTCCTTTGGTATAACGCGCATCCGGCGGAAGTGTTCATGGGCGACGTCGGCTCGCTTGCGCTCGGTGGCAGCATGGGCACGGTGGCCATCCTCGTCAAGCAGGAGCTGCTGCTGCCGTTTATCGGCGGGGTGTTTGTTGTTGAGGCGGTGTCGGTGATTCTGCAGGTGGGCAGCTTTAAACTGCGCGGCAAACGGATTTTCAAGATGGCGCCGGTACACCATCATTTCGAGGCATTGGGGTGGAAGGAATCGAAGATCATTGTGCGGTTCTGGATTGCGGGACTGGTGCTGGCGCTGTTCGCCCTGACCACGCTGAAGCTGCGATGAACAGGCCTCCACATCTCGATGTCAGTGGCGCAGCGGTCGCCGTGGTGGGTATGGCGCGATCGGGCTTCGCGGCGGCCGAGCTGCTGATCGCTCACGGCGCACATGTCCGAGGCATCGACTCCCAGGTGACGCCCCAATTGCGCGAGAAGGTCAACCAGCTTCGCATCGACCTGTGCCCGCAGGAAGACAGCTCCTTCGAAGGCGTACAACTTGTCGTCATTTCGCCCGGCGTACCCGTCGATGAAGAGATCCTCAATCGCCAGCGCGCGCATGGCATTCCCGTAATAGGCGAGGTGGAGCTGGCTGGCTGGTACCTGCATGGTCCCATCATTGGTATCACCGGTTCCAACGGAAAGACCACCACCACCGCGCTCACCGGGCACATCCTGAGAGAATCGGGTGTGCCTTGCCAGGTGGGAGGCAACATTGGCCTTCCTCCAACTGCCATGGTGGCAACGTCGCGTCCCGATCAGTGGAACGTGCTTGAGCTCTCCAGTTTCCAGCTCGAGACCATCGAAACGTTTCGCGTGAATGTTGGCGTGGCGCTCAACGTGACGCCGGATCATCTCGACCGTCATCACAGCTTCGCCAACTACGCCGCCGCCAAGGGGCAGTTGTTCGCGAAGCAGCGGAAGGGCGACTATGCCGTGTTCAACGCGGATGACCCGTTTGCGGTGGAGTACGCATCGATCACCGCGGCATCGCCGCTGTGGTTCAGCCTGGCGCGTCCGGTTTCACCCGGCCTCTGGTTCGACGGCAACGAGATTCGCTTCGATGGGCAGTCGCTCATCGACGCGAGCGACATTCCGCTGCGGGGACGGCACAACCTTGAAAACGTGATGGCCGCATCGGCCGCCGCCCGCATTGCCGGCGTCACTCTGGAACGGATCGCCGACGCGGTGCGCAGCTTCCCCGGAGTTGAGCACCGGCTGCAGCGCGTCAAGGAGATCAACGGCGTCGCCTGGTATAACGATTCGAAGGCCACGAATGTCGACGCGACGCTCAAAGCGATCGACGCATTCCCCGGAGACGTTTGGATCATTCTGGGCGGCAAGGACAAGGGCAGCGACTATGCGCCTCTCCGCGAACCCCTCCGCAAGAAAGCGCACGCGGCCCTGCTGATCGGTGCGGCCGCCGGCAAGATCGCCGAGCATTTGAAGGGTGCGGTACCGCTGGTGCCATGCGGCACGCTGGACCGCGCCATGGATTACGCCCGCGGGCATTCCTCAGCCGGCGACGTCGTTTTGCTGGCCCCCGCGTGCGCCAGCTTCGACCAGTTCGATAGTTTTGAGCATCGCGGCCGCGTGTTCCGTGAAATCGTGGAAAGGATCGCCGAGGCAAGTTGACCATGGCGCAACGTCTCCGAACCGACTGGACCCTGTTCTTCACCGTGGTGGCGATGGTGTGTTTCGGCCTGGTGATGGTGTACAGCGCATCGTCGGTCACTGCCGACATTCGTCTTCACGACACCAGCCATTACCTGGTGCGTCAGCTCGGCTGGGCGGTGATCTCGTTTCTCGCGCTGATGTGGCTCAAGCGGCACGACTACCGGTTGCTGCAATCGAGCCGCTGGGCCTTCCTGCCGCTGGGCATTGTACTGGTGCTGCTGGTGGCGGTGTATTTCCTCGATTGGAAGACGCACCGCTGGTTCAAGATGAGCTACGCTTCGTTCCAGCCGTCCGAATTTGCCAAGCCGGTACTGGCGGTTTTCCTGGCTTGGTTCGTCACGGTTCGCGCGCGCGCTATCAACACGAAACACACCATCCTGCCTGCGTCGATGGCGCTGGGAGCGCTGGCTATCGCCGTCGCGGTAGCCGATCTCGGAACGGCTATCGTGCTGGTGCTCACGGCGACCGTCGTCTTCTACGTCGCCGGTCTCGACCGCCGGTATTTCTTCAGCGCGCTTGGCGTTCTGCTGCTGTTCTCGTGCGTCGCGGTTGTTTCGAAGCCATATCGAATCGCCCGCGTGATCGGCTTCGTAGATCCCGGCTACAAACTGCTCGCGCGAGTGGATGGCAGCGGCAAGATCCGCAATTATCTGCAACAGTCGAAAACGTCCGATACGGGCTATCAGGCGCTGCAATCGAAAATCGCCGTGGGCAGCGGTGGAGCGCTCGGCGTAGGGCTGATGCAGGGCAGGCAGAAGCTGTTCTATCTTCCCGAGGCGCACACCGATTTCATCTACGCCGTAGTGGGCGAGGAGCTGGGATTGTTCGGCTGTACGGCGGTACTGGCGGGCTTTTTGCTCTTGTTGTGGCGAGGGCTGCGCCTGCATTGGCTCGCGCCTGACGATTTCGGCCGTTATCTGGCGCTGGCGCTCACCGCGTCCATCGTGTTTCAGGCGCTGATTAACATGAGCGTGGTTCTCGGTCTGGGGCCCACCAAGGGAATCCCGCTGCCTATGATCAGCTTCGGCGGCAGCTCTTTGCTCAGCACGCTGATCTCCTGCGGCCTCTTGCTCAGCGTTAGCGATCGCGTGGGATGAGCGAGCCTCGAACTTTCCTCATGGCCGGTGGAGGAACCGGCGGCCACGTGATTCCCGCCTTGGCGGTCGCGCGCGAGCTGCAGGGCCGCGGACACCATCCGATCTTTGTGGGCACCCATGAAGGCTTCGAGGCGAAGCTGGTACCTGGGTCCGGATTTCCCATCGAGTGGATTGAGATCGGCGGCCTGAAGGGCGTCGGCCTGGGAAAGGTACTGCGCACTCTGGCAGAGCTTCCGCGCGGCGTGGCTAGGGCTCTGGGAATCCTACGGCGGCACCGGCCGGCGGCGGTGTTCAGCATGGGAGGATATGTGGCCGGACCGGTAGTGATTGCGGCTGCGTTGCGCGGTGTCCCGATTGTGGCTATGGAACCGAACGCAATTCCTGGGTTCACCAACCGGTGCATGGCCCGATTCATTCGTCGCGCGCTGGTTAGCTTCCCCGAGACCAGCCGCTATTTTCCGAAGGGCCGGACCGAAGTCACGGGCGTTCCGGTACGGCGCGCGTTCTTCGAGGTTGCGCCCAAACCGCATGAAGCTCGCCTGTCTATCCTGATTACCGGCGGGAGCCGAGGTTCACGCACGTTGAACAACGCGGCACGCGGGAGCTGGGTGCTGCTTCGCGACGCCGGGCTCGACGTCCGCATCGTTCACCAGACTGGCTCTGTTGCTCCCCACGAAGAGATCGCGCACGATTTCGCGAAGACGGGGATCGATGGAAGGGTGGTGCCATTCATCCACGACATGCCAGCCGCGTTCGCCGAGGCCGACCTCATCGTGTGCCGTTCCGGAGCCGGAGCTTTGGCGGAACTCGCGGCGGCTGGGAAGCCGTCCATACTCGTTCCCTTTCCTTTCGCCACGGACGATCATCAACTCCACAACGCCGAAGCATTCCAGACCGCCGGAGCGGCCCGCCTTGTGTTGGACAGCGACATGACGGGTGAGCGGTTGGTTCGCGAGGTTTTTGCGTTGGCGGCGGCGCGGCCCCTGCTCGACCAGATGTCCGCCAACGCCCGCAAACTCGCTCATCCCGGCGCGGCCGAACGGGCCGCGGATGTGCTGGAAGACGTGTCACTTTCTGTAACTTCAGAACGTCCTACGTCGTTGTAGACTTATCAACTGGAGAGAACCAAAACAAACATGAAAAAACTTTCTCTTGCAGCTCTGCTGACGTTCGCGTTGTGCGTTTACGGCCAGGAACGTGGCCATGAAGCCGCTCCCGCTCATCCGCCCGCTCACGGACCCGCTCCGGTTCATGGCGCCGGCCATGCCGCGGTCCCCAACCGTTCGTTCGCCGACAAGCCCGGGCACCCCGAGGCGCCCCACGTCCACGCCAACGGAAAGTGGATTGGACACGACACGGGTAAGAACGATCCCCGGCTTCACCTGGACCATCCGTGGGAGCACGGCCATTTCACCGCCGGCTTCGGTCCCAGCCACCGTTTCCGACTTGAGGGCGGCGGTCCCAACCGGTTCTGGTTCGGCGGCTTCTACTTTAGTGTGTCCCCTGTAGACATCGGCTATTGCGGCGACTGGCTGTGGGATAGCGATAACATCGTGATTTACGAAGATCCCGACCATATCGGCTGGTATCTGGCTTACAATGTCCGGCTGGGCACCTACGTCCACGTGATGTACCTCGGAACATCGTAGGTCCCCGTCGCCTGCCGTCATTCACGTCTGCCGCGCGCGTCTCCGAGGCCTGCACTCCTGCCCGAAGCCGCGCGCACCCCATTGATTCCACAGGACTTTACAAATCTCGACACAACTGCTGCCGCAACCGGTCGACTTTAACGTACCTTAATGATAGGAGTTCCAATCCAATAAGTGAGTGGTTGTGTGGTACCCACCACGACTGGTAGGGTAATAGGAACACTGAGGGTTACTTGAGATCTGCTGGTTTCATTTTTGTTACAGCTCTGCTTTCGGCGGGAATGCTTTGTGCAACGCCGGACCCCACCGACAAGGCGGGTTCCGACGTGCTCAACCGGTATCTCGCGGCGAGCCAGACGCAGGCGGCTGCCCTCCGCGGAGTCCAGAGCGATGTGGACATCGATGCCAGCCTTCCGAAACTGAAGAAGCAGGGCAGGCTTCACGCCCTGCGCAGCATTTCCAAGGTGGGGCGGGTGACATACCGCGGTCTGGGTTTTAGCGGCGATAAGAGCGTCAAGAACGACGTGATCGCGCGGTACCTGACGGCCGAGGTTCAGGCGCAGGGCAACGGTCAGGATCTGAGCATCACGCCGGCCAATTACAAGTTCAAGTTTCACGGCCTGCAGGATGAGGATGGACAGACAGTTTACGTGTTTAACGTGTCGCCTCGCAAGAAGAAGATAGGATTTTTCAAGGGCGAGATCTGGCTGGACCCGCAGACGTGCATGCCTTTGCGCGAGCAGGGCAGATTCGTGAAGAACCCGTCCATTTTCTTCAAGAAGGTCGAGTTTGTGCGGACCTACCAGCTTCAGGATGGCGTGTCGCGGCCGCAACACATTGACAGCGTGGTGCAGACGCGAATTGTCGGCCCCGTGCAACTCAGCGTCAACTTCACCAATTACACCCTCGCGCCTGACGATGACAGCGCTGGCGCCACCTCGGGCGGCGCCGACAACCAGTAGCGTTCCCGGATTCCGGGTTCGAATCCAGGGTAAGCTCAAAGGAGCCGGATGAGAACACTATTTCTGAACCCACCCTCATTTGAAGGTTTCGATGGAGGCGCAGGATCCCGCTGGCCGGCCTCGCGCGAGATCGAATCCTACTGGTATCCGGTATGGCTCTGCTATCCCGCCGGGATGCTGGAAGACAGCCGGGTGGTGGATGCTCCGCCGCACAAGATATCCATCGACGAGTGCGTGGCCATGGCTCGCGATTACGAGCTGCTGGTGCTGTTCACGTCTACACCGGGCTTCCACGTGGACGTGCGCATCGCCGAAATGATGAAGGATTCGAACTCGAAGCTGAAGGTCGCGTTCGTAGGCCCGCCGGTGACCGTGGAGCCGGATAAGGCGTTCCAGGACACTAAGGCGGTCGATTTCATCGTTCGCCGCGAATTCGATCATCAGATCGTCAACTATGCCAAAGGCACTCCGCTTGAGGAGTTGCCGGGCGTCAGCTTCCGCAAGAACGGACGCGTGGTGCACAATCCCGAAGGCGCGGTGATTGAGAATCTGGACGAGCTGCCGTGGGTGACAAAGACCTACAAGCGCGATCTCGACTTCCGCCGCTATAACGTGCCGTTCCTGTTGAATCCGTACATTTCCTTTTACACTTCGCGCGGCTGCCCAGCCATGTGCACGTTCTGCCTGTGGCCGCAGACGCACTCGGGTCACCGCTGGAGGTTGCGGTCTTCGGACGATATCTCCGCCGAGGTGGGATACGCGCTGCAGAACTTCCCCGGACTGAAGGAAATCTTCTTCGACGACGACACCTTCAACTACAAGAAGGCGCGCACCATCGAGCTGTGCGAAAAGCTGGGGCCGCATAATTTCACCTGGTCCTGCACGTCGCGCGTGACAACGGACTACGACACGCTGAAGGCGATGAAGGAAGCGGGCTGCCGGCTGCTCATCGTTGGCTACGAGAGCGGCGACGAGCAGATTCTGCGCAACATCAAGAAAGGCGCAACGGTGGACGCCGCTCGGCGGTTCACCGAAAACGCGCACAAACTGGGGCTGGTGATCCACGGTGATTTCATCGTCGGGCTCCCCGGCGAAACCCGTGAGAGCCTGCGCAAGAGCATCGATTTCGCGAAATCTCTGGATGTCGAAACCATTCAGGTGTCCATCGGCCACGCCTATCCGGGCACGGAGTTCCACGATTACGCGAAGAAGAACGATCTGTTCACCATCGAATCGATGACCGACGAGAGCGGCCATCAGCTCCCCAACATCATCTATCCGGGCCTTAACCGCGGCGAACTGGTGGAGTGGGTGGAACGCTTCTACGACGAATACTATTTCCGCCCGAAAACGGCCTGGCGGGTGGTGAGCAAGGCCATCGCGAACCGCGACCTTCCCCGCTTGTACAAGGAAGCGCGCGAGTTCCTGTCGCTGCGGTCCAAGCGCAAGAAGTTCATCAGCGCGCAGCGCACCGCGAACGGCGCGTCGGAACTCAGTGAAGTCGGAGAACGGGTGTCTTGATCCCTGGGCAAAACGCGAACGAACGGCTGAGTTTCAAGACGCGTCTCGTTGCCCTGATCGTGATTCTCAGCCAGGCTCTGGGAAACTGGTCGCTCGCCTGGGGCATGAAGCACGACGCACCGCACATGGCGCTGGCCCCGCTTGCGGTATTGCGCGCCATCTTCAGCCCGTGGGTGGGGCTGGGCATCGTTTTGCTGATCCTCTGGCTGCTCTCGCGCATGGCTCTGCTGAGCTGGGCCGACCTGAGCTTCGTGCTGCCGGTGACCTCGGTCGGTTACGTTCTTTCCGCGATTCTGGGCAAGTATTCACTTTCTGAAGAAATCTCACCCGCGCGATGGGCAGGCATCGCCTTGATTGTGGCGGGCACCGCGCTGGTGGGCCGTACCGAACGGAACACGACGGCGCCGCGCCTGGCAATGGAGAGCCGCACATGACGCCACTGGTGTGGGTGCTGTTGTTCACCATGGTGGGCAGCACGGTGGCGGGCGACCTGCTGCAATCGATGGAGATGAAGCGATACGGCGAAGTCGGCTTCCGCAATGGCCGCCTTGCCGCCGCGGTGAGCGCGCTTTGCCGGAATGTCTGGCTCGCTCTGGCCATCGTGTTCATGGCCATTTCGTTCTTTGTGTTTCTCAAGCTTCTGACCGTGGCTGACCTGAGTTTCGCCGTTCCCGCGTCGGCCGCCAGCTTTGTCCTCGAGACGCTCTTCGCCAGAATCCTCCTGAAGGAACAGATCAACCTGCGGCGCTGGGCAGGCGCGGCTCTGGTGGCCTGCGGCGTAGCGCTGCTGGCCTTGTGATCCACCATCCAGCGTTCTGGGCTCTGGCGGCCGTTTCGGCCGCGGCCGCGGCGTACCAGGTAATCGCGCTGGTGGCGACCATCCGCCATTTTCGGCGGCTCGCGGATGTTGCGTCTGAATTCACTCCGCCGATTTCTATCCTCAAGCCGATGTATGGGTCCAGCCCGGGATTGTATGCCGCCTTGCGCTCACACGCCGTTCAGGACTATCCCGAGTTCGAAATCGTGTTCGGCGTTCGTAGTCTCGATGACCCCTGCCTCACCGATATCGAGCGGCTTCGCTGCGAGTTTCCCGATCTGCGTATTCGCCTGGTGCACTGCCGGCGAAAAACTCCGAACGGAAAGGTGGGCGTACTGGCCGACATGGTGCGCGAGGCGCGGTATCCGCTGCTCCTTGCGAACGACGACGACATCACCGTGCCAGCCGGCTATCTTCGCGATGTTGTGGCGCCGATGGCGGACTCGGCTATCGGCATCGTCACGTGCCTCTATCGCGCCACCGCCGATCATTTCCCGGGCAGGTGGGAAGGCCTCGGCATCGTGACCGATTTTGCTCCGAGTACGCTGGTTGCTCCGTTCGTGGGAGTCTCCGAGTTCGGGCTTGGGTCGACGATTGTTTTCCGGCGCGAAGATCTGGCGGCCATCGGCGGGTTCGAAGCCATTGCCGATTACATCGCCGACGATTATCAACTGGGCGCGCGCATTCACCGGCTGGGACGGCGCAACGTGATCTCGCGCGTGGTGGTGGAAACGCACCTCAACGCTTCATCCTGGAGCGAGGTCTGGCGGCATCAGGTGCGCTGGGCGCGGACCATCCGTTTATCGCGTGGCGCGTATGCCGGGCTGTTCATCACATATGCCACATTCTGGGCGCTGGTGGACGCCGCGTTCGGCTTCTGGTGGGTGGCTGTGCCGCTACTCGCCCTGCGCATGATCATGGCGACGACGGCGGGCTGGTGGGGTATGCGCAGCCGCGATGTGCTGCGCCTCTGGCTGCTCATTCCTTTGCGCGACCTCTGGGCGACCGGTGTGTGGCTGACGGGCCTGTTCGGCAACCGCGTCCGCTGGCGCGATCGGGAGCTGACGCTGGACGGGCAGGGACG
>JBEKFB010000041.1:0-19720 GCA_050013535.1 Bryobacteraceae bacterium
GAAACGACGCTAACGAGTATCGTGGCGGCACACCTCGCGAAACTACGCGGGCACTTTTCGGAAGACTTGCTCGCGCAGGCGGTGAATCTGGCAGCGCACGCCGGCACGGCAATCGATGCCCCGCCGCACACGCTCGAATTCTGGAATCAACTCGTGCGCTTTCTCCTGACAAGCGAAGGCAAGAGTGTTCGCAAGAGGGTCGACAGGAACACCGGCTTCATGCCGAACGACCCCCGAAAACGCGACTGCGAGAGATTGTTCAGAGAGATCGGCGCCGATGCGGACCTCGCCGAGGCTCTTTGTGAGCTTCGCAATCTGCCGTCCCCCAGGTTTGCAGATGACCAGTGGTGCGCGTTGGAAGCCATAATTCCGCTGCTGCCGCGGTCGGCGGCCGAGCTGCGCGAAGTCTTCGGCGAACGCGGGCGCGTCGATTTCGCGGAGCTCACCATCTCAGCAAACCGGGCACTTACCTCGGAAGGCCAACCGACCGATCTCGGTCTGACGCTCGGCTATCGCATTCGTCATATTCTGGTCGATGAATTCCAGGACACCTCGCGCTCGCAATCGAACCTCCTGCGAAATCTAACCGCCGGATGGTCGCAAGCCGATGGCCGGACATTGTTCCTGGTAGGCGATCCGATGCAGTCCATTTATCGCTTTCGTGAGGCTGAGGTCGGTCTGTTTCTAAAAGCGCGCAGCGAAGGTTTCGGCGACATCCCACTGGAGCCGCTAACTCTCTCGGTCAACTTCCGGTCAACACCCGCCATCGTCGATTGGATCAACCGCGCTTTCGTCGGCATCCTGCCCGCTTACGAAGATTCCGACACCGGCGCTGTTCCTTACAGCGCGTCGACGGCTGGCCGCCCCGATGACGCTGCCACGCCCGGCCCGGCCATTCACGCGTTCTTCGGCGAATCGTCAGCCGATACCGAAGCCGAGCGTGTCCTCGATCTGGTCCGCAACGCCGGGAGGTCGGTCGCGATTCTTGTCCGTGCGCGCAGCCATCTCATCCGTATCGTCGCCGCTCTCAAGCGCGCCGGCGTTCCCTTTCAGGCCATCGAAATCGATCAGCTCGGCGAGCGCCCGTTGATACAGGATTTAATGGCCCTCACCTTCGCCTTGCTGCATCCCGCCGACCGCGTGTCTTACCTCGCTGTGCTTCGTGCGCCGTGGTGTGGACTTACTCTCGCCGATCTGCTCACTCTGGACACTCCGCAAATGAGTACCGATGGCGCGGCACGCCTCAGCCGAGTTCGACCGATCCTCGACCGCGCGTTCGGAGAACGGGGCCGGCGTCCACTGCGCGATCTGGTGGAGGGTGCATGGTTCGCCCTTTCCGGCCCCGCCTGCCTGCAACTCGACAGCGATTGGGACGATGCCGAAACGTACTTCAACCTGCTTGAGGAACTCGATGAGGGCGGCGACCTCGGTTCCTTCGCCGAACTGCGCCAACGCGTCGGTGATCTTTTCGCCAAACCCGATACCCGCACCGAAAACGCCGTGCAGGTGATGACTATCCACAAGGCCAAGGGCCTCGAGTTCGACACGGTCATCGTCCCCGGCCTGCACAACCCGCCGCGCCAGGACGACCCGCCTCTGCTGCTCTGGCAGGAACGCGCCGATGGGGCAATACTGCTTGCGCCGATCACCCAGGCGGGCAAAGATCGCGATCCTGTCTATCGCTATCTGGCGCATCTCGAACGTGAGAAAGTCAGGAATGAGAATGCCCGCCTGCTGTACGTGGCGGCCACGCGCGCGCGTCGAGAGCTGCACCTGTTGGGTTCGCTCAAACAAGGCACCAAGCAGCCGTTGGCCGATTCGTTCCTGAAGCTCCTCTGGTCTCTTGGAGACTTCCCGGCGGCCTTCGCTGTTGTGCCCGCACCCATTGATAATCGCGATTCCCCGCCCCCGCCGCAACCACGTTTCATTCAGCGTCTGCCACTGGATTGGCGCACGCCCAGCCCTCCGGCGGAGGTCCAATGGACCCGCACCGCGCAAACGCCTGATATTGTCGACGAAATCACTTTCGAGTGGGTGGGCGACACGCTCCGCCACGCCGGAACGGTTCTGCATGGTTGCGTGCAACAGATCGCCCGCGAAGGCCTCGATCACTGGACACCGAATCGCATCCGAGCATCCCGCGCGCGCCTGCGAAACCTGCTTGCCAACGCCGGCGTTACGCCCCAGCAGTGCGATGCCGCCGTCTCTCGCGTCACCACCGCACTGATCAACTGCGTGGAAGACCCCCGAGCTCGTTGGATTCTTTCCCCGCACGCCGAGCATTCCTGCGAATACGCGATCACCGGCTGGCTCGACGGGCGCTTCGTCACCGGCAAGATCGACCGCACCTTCGTAGACTCCGATGGCGTCCGGTGGATCATCGACTATAAGACCAGTGCGCACGAAGGTGCTCGCCTTGCGGCGTTCCTTGAAAACGAGAAGCTGCGTTATCGCGATCAGCTCGACCGTTATGCCCGCCTGCTGGCCCTCACCGAAAACCGGCCCATCCGCGTCGGCCTCTACTTCCCCTTGCTGCGGGAGTGGATCGAGTGGCAGGAAGCCTTTTATCCGTAAATGGGGAGTATGATTATCTTATGCGAGTCAAGACGTCTGTCACTTTACCCAGGGACCTCCTCGTCCGGCTTGATCGGGTGAACAAGAACCGTTCCGCGGTTCTGGAACTCGCGGCGCGCGCTTACCTGGCACATCTCGAAAACCTTGCTCGAGACAGGAGAGACGTCGAGATTATCAACCGCAACGCCGGGCGTCTCAATCGTGAGGCGATGGACACGCTAGGATATCAGCGACTGCCGTGAAAAGAGGTGAGTTGTATTTGGTCCGCAAGCCGGGTTCAGCCGATCCCCGCAAGCAGCGCGTTTTTGTCATCGTGAGCAGGCAGGCGCTGGTTGACTCCCGGTTTTCCACGCTGATATGTGCGCCAGTATATTCAAAGCACGATGGCCTGAGTACTCAAGTGGCAATTGGCGTGGCCGACGGTCTCAAGAAGGAGTCAAGTATTCATTGCGACGAATTGGTTAGCCTACCGAAGTCTCTTCTGACCCACTATGTGGGCACTTTGAGGGATTCCTCGCTGCGGGAAACCGACGCTGCCCTCACCTGTTCCCTTGCGTTGGAGAATCCCGCGCTCGTCCGTCTGGCCGGATCGCTGGAGGGTCCGACCGACCTTTCCTCCCGTAAGGGACTCTCGCGCAAGTAATCTCGCCCCTTCGCCATCCGCCGACGCCTGCCCGCCGTTCGCCGAAGCGCCCGCGCTTTACATGCGCATTTCCCGATACCATGGGTTCTCGTATGCTGCCGCAAAACGGTTCCGCCATCGTGGTTCAGGGACTACGCAAGAGCTACGGTCCGCTCGAAGCAGTGCGCGGGATCGATTTCGAGGTCCGCACCGGTGAGGTCTTCGGCCTGCTGGGTCCCAACGGCGCCGGAAAAACCACTACGGTCGAGATTCTGGAGGGCCTCCGCCCACGCACCGCCGGCAATGTGAAAGTGCTGGGTTATGACCCGGGCATTGAGGTGCGCTCGCTCAAGGACCGCATCGGGGTTTGCCTGCAGGCCACCAATCTTCCGCAAAAAATCAAGGTGCACGAAGCGCTCGATCTTTTTGCCGCGTTCTACTCGCGGCGCGTCGATTCCGCCCAACTCCTCAAACGTCTCCAGCTCGAGGACAAGAGCGATTCATACTACAGCAAGCTCAGCGGCGGCCAGAAGCAACGCGTCGCCCTTGCACTGGCCCTCGTCAATGACCCGCAACTGCTTTTCCTTGACGAGCCCACTACCGGCCTCGACCCTCAGGTACGCCTGGAGATCCACAAGCTCGTCGAAGAGCTGAAAGCTTCCAGACGCACCATCGTGCTCACCACGCATTACATCGAGGAAGCCGAACGCCTCTGCGACCGCGTGGCCATTGTCGATCAGGGCCGCATCATCGCCATTGGAACGCCCCGTGAGATTCAGGCGCGCACACTGGGCCATTCGCAAATCGACATCGAAACCGAGCAGCCGTTGCCCGCCGAAACACCGCCCTTCCTTGCCGCCATGAAACACACCATCGCGGAGGATCGCAGGCGCCTCTCCGTGCAATCGAGCGAGCCCGCCCGCACCATCGTCGATTTGGTGAAGTGGGTGGATCAGAATCGCGTCGATCTGGCCGACATCCATCTTCGGCGCCCCACCCTCGAGGACGTTTTCATTGAGCTCACCGGAAAGAGGCTGCGCGAATGAGACCGTACATCGCCGAAATCCTGATCAACCTCAAGCTCACCTCGCGCGACCGTATGGTGCTGTTCTTTAACTACGCCTTTCCGCTGATCTTCTTCTTCATCTTCGCGTCGCTATTTCATGCCGAACAGGGCGGCGCGGCCACGCAGGTAGTCACCATGTCGCTGGTCATCGGCATTCTCGGCAACGGCCTGTTCGGAGCGGGCATCCGCGCCGTGGTGGAGCGCGAAGCGAACATCCTGCGCCGCTTCAAAGTGGCGCCCATCTCCGCGGCGCCCATCGTCGTTTCCTCCATGGTTACCGGCCTGGTCAACTATCTGCCGTCGGCCACTCTCCTCGTCTGTCTCGCGCATTTCGTGTGGGGAATGCCCTGGCCCGCGCGGCCGCTCTCGTTGCTCGTCTATGTCTCGTTAGGCGTGCTGGCGTTCCGCGCCATCGGCATGATGATAGCTGCCGTGGTGAATTCCATGCAGGAAAGCCAGATCCTCACCCAGCTCCTGTATTTCCCCATGCTGTTTCTCAGCGGCGCCACCATACCGGTGGGCGCGCTCCCGTTCTGGGTGCAGTTGGTGTCGCAGTTCATTCCGGCCACGCACGTCTACAACGGAATTCAGGCCATTCTCGGCTCCAATGAGACGCTGGCTCAGAACTGGTCCGGCGCCTCGGCCCTGATTGCCGCCGTGGTGGTGGCCAGCTTCCTCGGCGTGAAGCTGTTCCGCTGGGACAAGGACGACAAGATCAGCGCCAGCGGCAAACTCTGGCTTGTCGCGGTGCTCGGCCCGTTCCTGCTGTTGGGCGGGTGGCAAATGCATACGCGCGAGAGCATCACCAAATCGAAGATCCTCGCGCGCCAGGTGAGCCGCAGCCGCACCCTGCTCATCCAAAACGCGCAAATCTTCATCGGCGACGGCGAAGTGATTCCTGTGGGCAGCGTGCTGGTGCGCAACGGCAAGATAGCCGAGATCTACCGCGGCTCTTCCGCTCCCGACGCGACGGCATTGAAGGCCGAAGTGATCGAGGCGGCCGGGAAGACGGTGCTGCCTGGGCTCATCGACGTCAATGTGCATCTCGATTTCACCGGCGGAGCGTACCCCCACGGCTACGATCCAACAAAAGCCATCCCGCGCGAACTAGCCGCGTATCTCTACAGCGGCGTCACGGCCGTAAAGAGCGTTGGCGATGCTCTCGACATGAGCCTGAAGGACCGGGAGCTGATCGCTTCAGGCGAGCGCCTCGGCGCGGAGCTCTTCGCTTGCGGGCCCATGTTCACGGCGCCCGGCGGTCGCGGAACGGAATTCGCTCAGTTCATTCCCGCGGCCTTGCGTGACAAGGTGCTCGCGCAGATGGTTCGCCTGCCGAAATCCGCCGGCGAATCGCGCCAGATGGTGGACGCGCTGAAACAGGGTGGCGTTGATGGTATCGATGCGGTTCTCGATACGGGTAGCGCGGGCCAGCTTTTCAACCGCATGGACACCGGTATCTTCGACGCGATAGCCGCCGAAGCTCACGCCGATAATCTCCCCATCGCGGTGCACACCGGCGATGTACGTGATGTCACCGATGCGGTCTCCGCGGGCGCTAACGGCATCGAACACGGGTCCTCCCGCGAATCGATCCCCGACGATCTCTTCGCGCGCATGAAGGCTCAGCAGACTACCTACGAGCCCACGCTGGCCATGCTGGAAGCGTCGAGCGCATTCAGCACCGGCAGCACTGAAACGCTGGACCGGCCACTGGTCCTTCAGGTTGGCCCGGCAAACCTGATCGACGCCACGCGACGCCTCATTCAATCACAGGCGAGTCCGCAACCGAGGCCCTTCGACGACACCACAGCGCGCGAAAACCTGCTCCGTGCCTGGCATGATGGCGTCACCCTGGTCACCGGTACCGGCTCGGGCAACCCGGGCCTCATCCATGGCCCCGCCCTTCATCGCGAACTCCAGTTGTGGGTGAATGCGGGTATCCCGCCGGCCGTTGCTCTGCAAGCCGCGACCTACAACGCCGCAACACTGCTGCGCGCGACTGATCGAATCGGGTTGATCGCGAAAGGCCGCGACGCCACGCTGCTCATCGTGGATGGCGATCCGTTAAAGGACATTCGCCAAACCGAAAGCGTTCAACAAGTCATATTCCGGGGCGAGCGAATCGACCGCTCCGATCTGTTCGATCAGGAATAGCGCCGGCGTGGGGGCAGGGTTGTATCCTGCTGATTTTCTATCGGGTTCTAATCTCACGAGAGTTTCCGCATCGCGCGTGAACTCAATCAGCGTGAATAACGGAACGCAGTCGACTTGTCTTGCGTGCGGTTCGATATATGTCCAGCGCTCGCGGCCGAGAGGACCCTTGGAGCAGATTCTCGAGTCCACTTTCTTTCGGGTGTATCGCTGCGCGCGCTGCGGTAAGAAGACCCTCCGCCTACGGCATCGGACAGACAGGCAATATCCCCCGCAGGCGACGGCGAACGCCCGCTCAGAGACCTGACCTCCCGGTCCATCGCGAATCGCACCAGCCCGGCCACGTGCTTGATGTCGAGTTTCTTCATCAGGCTCGCGCGATAAGTATCGACGGTCTTCGGGCTGAGATGCAGCCGCAGCGCGATCTCTTTGGCGCGCACGCCCTGCACCAGAAGGGAAAACACCTGATACTCGCGGCTGCTGAGCTTATCCAGCGGGTCGGCCTCTTCGGGTGGGGTTTCCTGCCACGCGAAAATATCGCTCAGCGAAAATGATGGCGAGAGATATACTCCGCCGCCGGCAACCTGCTCGAACGCCAGCAGCACTTCGCGTGACGTATCCGATTCCAGCAGAACCCCCCGGCCACCCGCCCGCAGCACCTCAACGGCGATTTTGCGATCCCGCTGGTCCGCCATCACCAGGACCTTGGTCTTCAGTTCAAGGCGCTCCGTTTCGGCCAGAAGCTCCAGAGCGGACAGGCCCGGCAGTTTGAAATCCACCACTGCGATGTCCGGATCGCTCTCGGTCAACGCCAGAAGTGCGGACGCCCCGTCGGCGCACTGCGATGTCACATGGTAAACGCCGGACAGTTCGCAGATGGCCGCGAGGCCTTCGCGAAGAAGAATGAAGTCGTCCGCAAGCGCGACGGTGGCGTGCGTGGGTTTTCCGGCCGGTTCTTCCGCCAACAGGTTCCTGCTTTCGCGAGGCCAAGCCCCTCACGAAAGAGTCCTTCGGCGGAGGATTGTTTCTACGGGATTCCTTTTGGCGCAGGCGGCAAGCCCGCAAAACCCCTTAGAAGCTTCTCACCGCCGTCGCCTCGTCGTCGAAAACCTCGAATACCGTGTACAGCTTGGTAATTTGCAACAGATCTTTGACGCGCTTGTTCAACCCCAGCAGTTTCAACACGCCGCCATGGTTTGTAACGGTGGTAAAACCGGAGACGAGCTCGCCGATCCCCGAGCTGTCGATGTAGGTGACATCGCTCAGATTGAGCAGTATCTTCTTGTCGCCTTTGGCTGTGAGATCGCGAACGGTGTCGCGGAACACGCTGGCGCCTTCCCCTAACGTGATCCGCCCGGCCGAGTCGATAACGGTTACATCCCCAACCTGTCGTGTCGATAGCTTAACGCTCACTGAACCCTCCTCGAAATCCCTCTAGTTGCTCTTGCCCAGATATTTCAACATCTTCACTTCGGTTCCACCCGCCTGCGTCCGCGTCACTTCCAGTTTGTCCACAAAAGCCTGGATCAGCAGCAGCCCGCGGCCGGATTGCCGCAGCAGATTCTCTTCGGACAGCGGGTTGGGCAGGGTCGAATACTCAAATCCCTCACCTTCGTCCCGAATCGTGATGGTCAGATGATCGGCCGCCTTCGCAACCGCGAAATGCACCTTCTTGCGGGCGCTATAGCGGTTTCCGTGGACCACGGCGTTCACCATGCATTCGCGCACCGCCATGCCGATCTGGTGAAGGTCGTCCTCGTCGAACCCAATCTCTTCCGCCACCTTCAATGCCGACGCCTCGGCCTCATCCACGCTCTCCAGGTTCGATTCCAGCAGCGTGTCCACAACAGGGACTTCGCCACGATACGTTTCTGCCATAGGGTCGGTTACCAGTGTGCGGGCCAGGTGGGCCGGAATGTCCACGCTAAAACACCGGAGGCCATAAAGTCAAGCGTAGCAGAGGGTTGATTGGGAGAAGAGAAGATGTGCGAGGGACCGGCCAAACCGGCCCCTCGCAGTTTGTGAAGAAGCTAGAACTGGAACTGCAGCTTCAATTGAATGATGCGCGGCGCGCCGTCGGCACCCAGGAACGCGCCCATAATACTGGTGGCCGGCCCCACCGATTTGACGATCTGCCCGAAGTTCGAGTCGGCAATGTTATTCACCGGCTGATCGAAGTTCGGATGATTGAACAGGTTGAAGAACTGCATCCCAAGCCCGAGCTTTGCATTCTCACGGATGGTGAAGAACTTGGTCACGCTGAGGTCGGTGTCGAAGTAACCGGGCCCGGTGAACTCATTCCGGCCCTGATTGGAGAAACCTGAGAACGACAGAGCCGAGCCAGACGGCGCGAACTGGTTAGCGCTGAAACATCCCGCCGCCACAGTCGCCGATTTTCCGCACGAGGTTGGACCTGAACCGGTAATCCAGGCGTATATCGGATTGTTGTCGCCGGTACCGGCCAGGGCACCTGACGTTCCGGTATCGATCACCGTAAACGGAAGGCCGCTTCGATAGTCGATTGTGCCGCCAATGGTCCAGCCGCTGAACAGCACGTTCGGTCCCCCGTGGAACAGGTGGCGAAGGCTATCCTCCCACACATAATTCGCCGTGAAGTCGCTGCGCACGTCATAGTCGGCGTTGCCGTAGCTGTATTTGCGAATGTTGTACGGATCCTCCGGGTACAAAAAGCTCTCATTGGTGTCGTAGCTCCACGGATCGAATCCACCGTTGGAGACATCGTCCAGCGCGTGGCTCCACGTGTACCCGAGCTGGAACTGGAAGCCGTTGGAGAACCGGCGGAGCAGGCTCGCAGTCAAGCCGTTGTACGAAGACACGCCGCTGTTCTGAATATTGTTGACCTGATTGACGCGCTGGTCCGGCGCCGCTGCCGGAAGCCCGTTGAAACCGTTCGGGCAGGTGCTGGGCGGACAATAGCCGTTGACGCCGTCGTTCTGAATGGGAAGGTAAATCCCATGATTGCCAGCGTAGTTCACGCTGAGCAGCATGTTCCACGGGAGCGATTGCTCTACCTCCAGGTTCCACTCATAGACGCGCGGCTGGATAACCGAGGCGTCGGCGCTGGCGTAGTTCGGCGGAGCGAAATAGGGATTGGAGGCCTCGATGGAGGCGAGAGTGCCGCCCGAAGCGAACGCGCTGAGTAGCGATTGATTCGCAGCGGCCGCGGTTCCGTACAAGCTGCCCGGGAGACCGGGGACCAGACCGCCACCGAAGATCGAGAACCCATTCTCCTGCGGAGCATTCTGCGCAAACAGATCAACCACCTGCGCGGGGAAAGAGTTGATAAACACGCCTGCCCCACCGCGGAGGACGGTCTTGTCGTTCTTGAACGGCGACCACGCAAAGCCGAGCCTCGGCTCCCAGACGATATTGGTGGTGGCCGGATAGGCCTGATGAAGGCCGTTGTCGATCATCTGATTGTAGGGAATGGTCGGATCGTGGTTCAGAGAGCTAAAGGGTGAACTCAGTTCGGCAAAGCAATTAGTCTGACAAACGGGATTGGAATTGTGATCCGCACGCAGAGCGAGGTTAATCTTCAGATTCCTCGTCACTTTCCAGTCGTCTTCCACATACAACCCCAGCATATAGAGCGCAATCGGCTGTTCTGCCTGAGTGGGGAAGGACTGATCGTAGAGCAACGTGCTTGGGCCGCCGCCGTTGTAGAAATCAGTTGTGCTGAGCTCAAACACGAGCGGATTGTTGAATACACCAAACGAAAGGTCCGTGACGTCGTTCCGGTGGTAGTTCATGCCCGCTTTGATCGTGTGACTTCCCTTGGTCAGGGAGAAATCATCGATCACCTGGTATTCGGTGACGTTTCGTCCCTGAGGCCAGTTAAAATCGTCACCGCCCATCGGCGAGATCGAGGAGCCGTCGAAGAACCAGATTGTTGTCGGGATCAGAGAGCGCTGCGCGCTCGTGTCGCCAGCGAAGACGGCCTTGTAGTATTGACCGCCCAGCACGAACTGGTTCACCGCATTCGGACCGAAGATGTGGGTTTCGCTGATCTGCCCCTGCATTTCCGGCTGGTAGCTGTCCGCGTTGAACGTCGGATTGATGAAATCGGTGTAGGTGGCCTGCACGCCCGAATCTCGCTGCAAACGGACGTAAGCGCGGTCGTTCTGTCCGAAAATCTGATCCACGCGGCCAGCGTACAGCGCCTCATGGGTCAGGTTGCCTGTCGTGGACCGCCATGTCGCCGAGCAGGCATCCCCAACCGCAGCGTCAACAGCAGTTCCGGTCAGATCCCCGCATGTGCCAGCCGTCGGCACAGCTCCAGACGCGCCCTTCGCACCGTTAAACAACTTGAACATGTTCTGGTAGAACGGGACCGCGTCCGGATTCGTAGCCTGCAGATTGGTCAGGATCGCGCTCTGGAAGCCCGGGCTAGGGATATACACGTCACTGGCGTCGGGAAGCAGAACACGCAGCCCTTCCGTATCGAAAAAGAAGAATGTGTGGTTCTTCCACACCGGTCCGCCGATAGCGCCCGCCCACTGATTGGCGTTGTCGAAAGGCCGGGGAACGCCCGACGCGTTGTTCAGAAAATCGTTCGCGTTCAGCGCCCGACCGTTCCAATACCAAATGGCGTCTCCGTGGAATTCGTTCGTGCCCGACTTGGTCACGATATTCACGTTGGCGCCCGCCAATTGCCCGTACTGGGCGGAATATCCGTTCAGGACCACCGCTTCCTCGGCGACCTCATTGGCGCCCAGCAGCAGGTTAGTGGCGCCGCTGTTGTTGAGATTGAGGTACGGGTCGTTGTCGTTCATGCCGTTGATGGTGAAAAGGTTGGCCGTACCGCCAAGACCGAACGCAGAGAAATTGCCGTAACCGGCCTGGGTGCTCATCTGGATGCCCGGCGTGGTGTACGCGATGGCCGTCATGTCATTGCCCGGATTGGGCAGGTCCGCCACCTGCGTGGACGTGAATGTCGTGGTCAGATCGGCGTTTTCTGTCTCAACCGTGGCTATCGCTTCCGAGACTTCCACCGAAGTGGCCGAGGTCGCCAGCCCGAGCTGGATGTCCACCGTCAGGGTCTGTCCAATGGCGATGGTGACCAGCTTGGTAGCGGTCTGGAACCCGGCGGCGCCGATCGTCATCGAGTAATCGCCGAGGGGCACGAGGGAAAACCGGTAGACGCCGGAGCCGCTCGCGGTTGTCGTACGGTTAGTCCCGTTCGAGGCGTTCTTCAGCGTCGCCGTGGCGCCTGACAAAACCGCGCCGGATGGATCGGTGATCGTACCGGTGATATCACCGGACGTTAAGGTTTGTCCAAACAGTGTCGGGCTGATGGCGGCGGTTGCCAGAATCAGCAGGCAGACCGTAAGCGTCCGCGAAAGCCCTGAAATTGAAGCAAATCGTCCGAATGGCATATTTCTCCTGGATTCGGTGCTTGTCGTGTTAGGTCGAAGAAGTCGCACCTTAAGTTAGGTCGGTCCGGTGCAGGTGGGTTACCAATCTCTAACACCAACATTACGTGGGCGTTACCTCATCTAACGAACAGATAACTTCCAGTTTTTGGGATTCACCGATCCGAAATCTCGTATGAGGAGGGGGTACGAAGCAAAAGGGGACGACCTCAGGCATGGAGATCGGCCCCTTTTCAGATCGACAAACGGAGGGTCTCAGAAGGAGAATCGACCGGACAGAACCATCACGCGCCCCGATACCGCCGAACCCTGGAAGGAGCCGTAGGGGCTGGTGGGCGCGGACACGGTACTGGTGATGCTCCCCAGCCCGCCACCGGCGATATTCCCGCCGGGATTGGCGAAATTGGGGTGGTTGAACAGGTTGTAGGCCTGAGCGCCGAGAGCAAAGTGCACCTTCTCGCCGAGGGCGAAGTTCTTATACAGCGCCGTATCGACATCCGCATAGCCCGGTCCGTAGAAGCTGTTCCGCGCCGCTCCCCAACTGGTCTCCTGACCGGAGGGTACGAAGTTCGCGGCCGTGAAGCATGGTGTATTGACTGCGCTGGTTCCGCAGTGGGTGCTGATCCCCTGCAGCGGAGTGGCCAGGATATTCGCCGGAGCGATGTTGGAGTTGAACCCGATCGCCGTGGTCACAAGGCCGGCAAGCGAGCCATCCAGCACACTGAAAGGTGATCCGGACCGAACATAGAACTTGCCGGTCAGCGTCCAGCCTCCCAGCAGGTAACCCAGCGCCTTGTTGGACGGTTTCCAGGGCGTGTCCCACGTGAAATCGGCGAGGAAGTTGTTGCGTATGTCCGTGTCGGAGTTGCTGTAGTTTCCGCGGATGTTCGGGTTCTCCAGGGTCACCAGGGAATTGGCGAAGTTGAACGGCTCACCCGGCAGACTGCTGATGTCGTCGAGAGCGTGGCTCCAGGTGTAGCTGAGCTGTCCCTGGAACCCGTAGCCAAAGGCGCGCCGGAACTGGACGCTAAGGCCGTCGTAGTTGGAGATGCCGTTGTTGAGAAGCTGGATCACGCCGTTAAAGCGCGGGTCCGGCGCAACCGTCGGCAGTCCGCCGAAACCATTCGGGAAATTGGCCAGGTTCACGGAAGCGTTGGCGAACGGGTTAACCAGCAGTTCGTCATATCCGTGGTTTCCCGAGTAGGTTGCCACCAGCACATTCTTCTGCCCGAACGGCTGCTGGATTTCAAAGCTCCATTCCAGATACTTCGGCGAGTTAATCTGATTCGGCGTGGAGAAGAACTCGGGTGCTCCGAAACCCGGGATTGCGTTGCTCAACTGAGTGTAGGTGGCCCCATTGGAGAAACCGCTCTTGAACGCGTTGTATTCGCTGAGGGCCGTGCCGCTGGCTGGCGAACCCACCGCTGCGCCGAATATCTGCGCGGTGAAGATGTAGGGGAAGTTGGTAAAGACGTCCTGCACCAGACCACCGGGAGGAAGATCCGCGAACAAACCAACTCCGGCCCGGATCACCATGCTGTTGGCGCCCCGCGGACTCCACACTACGCCGGCGCGCGGAAGAACATTGACCGCTTCCACGGAAGGAAAGGCGTTGGAGAGCCCGGTTGTTATGGAGGAGTTGTAAGGCACGTTGACGCCACCCTGGTAACCGGCGGAATCGAACGGCTCGTTCAGATTGGAAAAGCAGTTGTCGACACAGGAGGGATTGCCCGTCCTCTCCAGGCGGAGTCCGTACGTCAGCTTGACCCGATTGCCAATATTCCACTCGTCCTGTCCATAGAACCCGGCGTTGTAGAGCCGGATGTGCACCGCCGAAACCGGCGCGAAGCTTTGCGTGAAAAAGCTGCCGGTGCCCGGGTTCGTGACGCCATTGGCGAAGTCGGCCAGCGACGCAAAGTCGTAACTGCCGTAAGTATTGATTTCGGGGCTGAAATCGGTAACCCGGTTGTACCGGTAGTTCACACCGAACTTCACGTTGTGCGCGCCCAACTGCCAGGAATAATCGTCCACCAGCAGAAGCTGGCCGGCGTTGCGTCCCTGGGGAAACGTGTTGAAACCCTCGTTGATGGCTCCGAACGGCTGATAGCCGAAGCCCAGGGGATAATAGCCGACACTTTCACCGTTGATACCGGCGTTCAGGATGTTAATATCCACGGGCAGGGCGCTGGTCACCGCGTTCAGGTCCCCGCTGGTGAAGATGGCGCTGTACCAGAGCACAGATCCAATGAAGTTATTCACCATAGTGGGTGAGATCACATAAGTGTAGTTAACCTGGCCTTCCTGCTGCGGCTGGATGCTCTGGACGTTGAAAACCGGGTCCAGGACGTTGGTTCCGGTGGGCTGACGGCCGTGATCGGTCTTGAACCGGAAGTAGATCCGTTGCTTGTCGGTAAGGTTCCAATCCACGCGATCGGTCATCAGCCACTCGCTGTTCATGTTCGAGGCGTTGGTGGCGAATGAGTAGGCGCAGGGAACGGTCTGTCCGAAGATGCCGCCACCGGGCGCCGCGGTTCCCGCGAATGCAGATCCGCATCCCAGGTTCCCCGAGGCATCCTGCAAGGGGCCGCCACCGGTAGTGACCGGCTGCGCCTTCGACATGGCCGTATTGGCCTCGCTGAACGCACCCTGATACAGACTTGTGGCGGAAGCGGGAGCATTACTCAACGCATACGCCTGGAGCTCCGGCGACGGGATGGCCACGTCGGCGCTGGTGGGCAGAATATAGCGGAGACCTTCGGTGTCGGTGAAGAAGAACAACTTGTTCTTCAGCGCGGGTCCGCCGAACGACGCGGCGTAGTTGTTGGAGATCGCGTGCGGCCGCGAAAGCCCGTTGACGTTATTGAAGAAGTCGTTAGCGTTCAGCAGCGTTCCGTTCCAGTTCTCCTGAAGGTTTCCGTGGAACTGGTTCGTTCCGGAGCGGGTGATGAAATTCACGTTTGCGCCGGCATTGCGTCCGTATTCGACGCTGTAGCCGTTCTGCACCACGGAGGCTTCGGCAATCTCGTTCTGGCCGAGCAGAAGGTTGCTGGCGCCGGAATTGTTGAGGTTCAGGTAGGGATCGTTATAGTCGTTCCCGTTAATCGTGAACAGATTCGCCGTTCCTGGCAGTCCGTGCGAGCTGAAGTTCCCATATCCACCGCCCGTGTTCACGGCGATGCCGGGAACCGTGAACGCGACTGTGGTAATGTCGCCACCCGGCGCAGGGAGGTTTTCTATTTGCGCGGTATTGAAGCTTCGCGCCAGATTCGCGTTCTCCGTATCCACTACGGCCGCCTCGTCGCGAACCTCAACTACCTCCTGCGTCGACTGCAGTTCGGCGGTCAGATTCACCGTTGTCACCTGTCCCAGCAGGACGGTGATGCGGGCTTCCTGCGACTTCAGTCCCGCCGATTGAGCGGCGATGGAATACGCGCCCGGACTGATCAGGGTGAACCGGTAAACGCCCGATGCGTTTGTAGCTGCGGTGACGGCGGTGCCGGTATCCACGCCGCGCAACGTGACTGTGGCGCCGGGGATTACCGCGCCCGAGGGGTCCGCGAGGGTACCGGTGACATCACCGGTGGTTAAGGTCTGAGCATGGACCGAGGAAATGCCTGTGATCAGTGTGGTTGCGAGGATCAGCAAGCAAACGGCTGGAGCCCGCCAGAGCTCGGTAAGAGAAGCGAGTCTTCGGATTGTCATAAGTCTCCTGAGGATGCGAATGTGGGACACATTCAGTTGGGTGCGCTTGTGCAGGCGTGCTGCCAATCGCTTGGCGCACAGTGGTTTAGGAGCGGCTAACGGGCTACGTGGTGGGGGCTGGGAGAGTCACTCCGGCGCCTTACGCAAACCTAACCTAATCGGCGTTTCGGCGTTAGGCGAATCGACGCCGCAGACCTTCAGGTTTTGGGATTGGTCAATACCTAACGGTGTAGAGCACGTCTCTACGTGGCGCCGTTCGTCACCAATTTCGCCGTGACGATCTTATCGAGCCGGGGGAAGCGCCCTTCGATGTATTCGTTGCCCTGAGCTTCCGCTTTTGTCTGGTCCACGCCTTCGCCTTTTGGCGGGCCGTCGCCGTAACCGGAGTAAAGTTTATCGACCACGTCCATGCCCTCCACCACTTCACCGAAAGGCGCGAATCCCCGGCTGTCCAGCCGCTTGTTATCGGCGAGATTGATGAACGGCTCAGTAGTGCGGGTGTTCGGACCGTCGGTGGCGAAGGTAATGGTGCCGCGGCGATTGCTCTGTTTCACCGGATCGTCGGGGATGACCATAGTGTTCCAGCGCGCCATGACCGCTGGGTCCTTGTGAATGCCCCACTGCACTACGAAGCCTTTGATGACGCGGAAGAAGTAGAGATCGTCGTAGTATTTGTCCTCGATCAACTCATAGAAGCGGTCCGCGCCGCGCGGCGCCCAGTCGCGGTGGACTTCCACGACGAACGGGCCCTTGGTGGTGTTGAACTTCACTCGATAGGTGCCAGGAGCCTGAACGGGCTTTGCCGCGGTTTCCTTCGGAACCGGAGAGGAACACGCCGTGAGAATGGCGAGCACAGCGAGAGGAATGAGCGTGAATCGAGGCGAGGTCATCTGGCAAGACATTCTCTCCGATTCGAGCGCTGGTCACAAGCGCAGTCCGTCAGAGCAAAGCCGATTCACTGTTCGCGTAACGAAACCACCGGGTCGACGAGTGTCCTGCGCATGTCCTGTCTGATATCCTGCCCCGTGGAACTGCACCGATTCCTGTCACGAGGCCACATGACTCCAGCAGAAGTACTTGAATTCGCCAAACAGCAGGATGCCCGCCAGGTGGACCTCAGGTTCACCGATCTGCCCGGCATCTCTCAGCACATTTCGTATCCGATCAATCAACTGAGCGAGTCCTCGTTCGAGGAAGGCTTCGGTATTGACGGATCGAGCATTCGCGGCTGGGCCGCCATTAACGAAAGCGACATGTTGCTCATCCCCGATGGCGGCACCCGGTACATGGACCCATTCACGGATATGCGCACGCTGGTGATGACCGCCGACGTGATCGATCCCATCACGCACCAGCATTATGACCGCGATCCCCGCTGGATCGCGAAAAAAGCCGAGTTATATCTGAAAAACAGTGGAATCGCCGACACGGTATATTTCGGCGCCGAGGCTGAGTTCTTCATTTTCGACAACGTGCGCTTCGATCAGAATCAGCACTCTGGCTTTTATTTCATCGATGCCGATGAGGGCCGCTGGAATTCCGGCCGCGAGGAAAACAATCTCGGCTACCGGCCCCGCTACAAGGAAGGTTATTTCCCGGTCCCGCCCACCGATCATTATCAGGACCTGCGCTCGGAGATGGTCCAGACCATGATCGATTGCGGGCTGGAGATCGAATGCCATCACCATGAGGTGGCAACCGGAGGCCAGTGCGAGATCGACCAGCGCTTCAACACGCTGGTGAAATCGGCCGACAACATGATGCTGTACAAATACTGCGTCCGCAACGTCGCCTACCAGTACGGCAAGACCGTTACCTTCATGCCCAAGCCGCTCTTCGGCGACAACGGCAGCGGCATGCACGTGCACCAGAGCCTGTGGAAGAGCGGCTCGCCGCTTTTCGCGGGGGATCTCTATGCGGGCCTGAGCCAGCTTGCGCTTTGGTATATCGGCGGCTTGTTGAAGCACGCCCGCGCGCTTTCGGCGATCATCGCGCCGACGACGAACAGCTATAAGCGGCTGGTGCCAGGCTATGAAGCCCCGGTGAATCTGGCCTATTCGCGCCGCAATCGCTCGGCCGCCGTGCGCATTCCCATGTATTCAGCGAACCCGAAGGCCAAGCGAGTGGAATTTCGGCCACCGGATCCATCGGCAAATCCGTACCTGGCTTTTGCGGCGATGCTCATGGCGGGCCTGGATGGTATCGCCAATCATACCGAGCCGGGCGAGTCGCTCGATAAGGACATCTACGACCTTGCATCCGAAGAGCTGACGAATGTACCGTCCATGCCCGCGTCACTCGAAGAGGCACTGAACTGCCTCGAAGATGACCATCAGTTTCTGCTGAAGGGCGATGTTTTCGGCGAGGAGCTGATCGAGACGTATGTCGGCTATAAGCGGAAGAACGAGGCCGATGCTATTCGCCTGCGGCCGCACCCCTACGAGTTCGAGCTGTATTACGACATCTGAGCAGATGGATCAGTCAGGCGCATCGTAATCCTGCCTCCTGATTTCGGTTCTCACTCAGGCCCCGTACTGTTCGTCGGTGACGTGTTCCAGCCACTCAACGGCTTTGCCGTCGAGCTGCTCCTGAATAGCGATGTGAGTCATCGCCGTCGAGCGCGGGGCTCGAACGTGACGCTGGCGCCGACAACACGCGCCGGCGCTGGAGCGTTGAAAAGCGGGTCAATACGCACCGTGCCGGTGAACCATTCTGCCGGCCCTTTGCCGGAAGGCTGTGAACCGCTGCGTTTGATGTCCATTTCGTCTCACCGACCGGTCATCGCCTCGATCTTTTCGGGATACCGGGCGCCTTGCACGGTGATTTTCGACGCCGCGGTCTCAATGTCGGCGAGATCGTCGGACGTGAGCTCGACTGACAACGCCCCAATGTTTTCGTCCAGGCGATGCAGCTTCGTGGTCCCTGGGATCGGTACAATCCACGGCTTTTGAGCAAGCAGCCATGCCAGCGCGATCTGCGCGGGTGTGGCTTTCTTCTTCGTCGCGATACTCTCAAGTAAATCCACGAGCGCGTGATTCGCCTTCATGGCCTCTGGCGTGAACCGTGGCAGCGTGCTGCGGAAATCGGTGCTGTCCAGCTTCGTGTTTTCGTCCATTTTCCCCGTGAGGAAGCCCTTGCCCAGCGGGCTGAACGGCACGAGGCCGATTCCGAGTTCCTCCAGGGCCGGTATGACTTCCTTCTCCGGGGTCCTGGTCCACAGCGAGTATTCGCTCTGGAGAGCGGCCACCGGCTGGACCGCGTGTGCGCGGCGAATGGTTTTCACCCCAGCTTCGGAAAGCCCGAAGTATTTCACCTTGCCTTCCTGGATCAGGTCCTTCACAGCGCCCGCCACGTCTTCGATCGGCACCTCGGTGTCAACGCGGTGCTGATAGTACAAATCGATAACATCAACCCGGAGCCGCTTGAGCGAGCCTTCGGCGGCTTGCTTGATGTGCTCCGGCCTGCTGTTGAGCGCCGGCGAGCCCTTCATGCCTCGGGGATCGGCATCGGGGCGGATGTCGAACCCGAATTTGGTGGCGATCTTCACCTGTCCGCGAAACGGCGCGAGAGCTTCGCCCACCAATTCTTCGTTCGTGAACGGGCCGTACACTTCCGCGGTGTCGAAGAATGTGACGCCGCGTTCCACAGCCGCACGGATGAGAGGGATCATCTCCCGCTTGTCTTTCGGCGGACCGTAAGAAAAACTCATTCCCATACAGCCGAGCCCGAGAACCGAAACTTCCAGGCCACTCTTTCCCAACTTGCGCTTCTGCATTGTTTCTCCTTCGAACCAGTTCTCTCATCTCCAGGATAGAGGCAGGCGCTGTGAGAACGGTATCCCGATCCTTCCGACACCGGAATTGCGGCGGGAGCTGGCCCGCAGACTTGCCTTGTTCATGGGCTCGGCAGAGAAACGAGTAATCGACATACCCGCCATGGTCATCGTGCGGCGGACCGCTCCCACCGCTCCGTGCTCCATCACCTACGACGCCAGCGTGACCGTGATCGCCCAGGGGCGGAAGCGGGTGGACCTAGGCCGAACCGCTTTCATCTGCGATGCCTCGCGATTCCTGTTGACGTCGGTGGATTTGCCGGTGGTCAGCCGCGTTGTCGAGGCCAGCGAGAAGGTCCCCTGCCTGGCGTTCTCACTCAAGCTGGACATGCCCATGGTACGCGAGCTTCTCAGCCGCGAGGAGATTCAGGTGGCTGAGG